>CAYRMN010000014.1:0-31495 GCA_964425575.1 uncultured Gammaproteobacteria bacterium
TCGAGCAGCGCGACCGCGTCAACGAGATCGGCGACTCGGGCGTCACCGCGTCGGTCTGATCGACTTCGTCGCCGGCGCGTCCGATCGCCGGCGTTCCTCGGGGTTCTACCACGGGGACGCCGGCAGCAGTTCTTGAGCGGTTCCTCACGAAGGACTGGCGCGCGACATGCCAGCCTTGGAGCCGCACAAGCGGCGCCGGGCTCCCTCGGGAGTCCCGCGCGCCGGATGAGGGAGCTCTCTCGACTTGCCTGCGCTTTTCCGCCTTGGCTCGACAACCCAAAGTAGGGGAGCAGCCGGAAGATGCGCCCTGCAGGTGACGCCGTCATCGACTGCGCGACAAGTCGAGGGGTGTTTCCCTCGTCGAGCGATCTTGCCCGCCTCTCGGCCCCGGTCCCGCGCTCTCCGATGAGCCCGGCGCCACGGCAGCGGCAGCAACGATCGCACGAGCTCAGGTTCCGTCGCCTTGGGACCTGCGCTCACAACAGAGCGGCGGCCCTCGGCCTGGGAATAAACCCCCAGGCCGAGGGGCCGCCCCTCGCCTTCCTCAACCCCACATGAAAACGTCATGTGGTGTTGTTCGTTATGGGGATTTTTTTATGTATAGGCTTTGATAGGAAATAAAATTTGTCTCACATTGTCGTCCTGAGCTTGTCGAAGGATCTTCTCTATCTGTCGATGGCATCTAGCCTTCCTCCCAAATCATTCCATGCAGGGTTTACCTGTGAAATGAGCGCCTCCTTTTTTGTTCGTCGCCACCCTTTCAGTTGCTTTTCACGACCTATCGCGGATAGGGCATTATCAAATTCCTCTACATAGACAAGACGGGTGAGATGATATGTACTTGTAAATCCTGGCATAGTTGATGTGCGATGTTGTTCAATGCGTTGTTGAAGATTATTCGTTACTCCAATATACAGAACCGTTCGAAGGAAGTTTGTAAGGAAATACACGAAATATTTTTGTGGGCCCATATTCTACCGCTGCCATATAACGGGAGTCGCCGTCAAGGGGAAGGACAATCATGCAGAGAAGATCCTTCGACAAGCTCAGGACGACGCGGGATGGATTTAGGACGATAGGGAATGGGAAGGCATGACACATTGCCAAGAATGACAATTTCCGGCAGAATCTAGCGTACATGGACCAATCCCACATTCGGAATTTTTGTATCATTGCCCACATTGATCATGGGAAATCGACCTTATCCGATCGATTGCTTGAGATAACTGGAACCATCGAACAGCGTAAGATGAAAGAACAGCTGCTCGATACCATGGACTTGGAGCGTGAGCGGGGGATTACCATCAAACTTCAGCCGGCGCGCATGAAGTATATGAGTGACGGCCAGGAGTATGAATTGAATTTGATTGATACGCCAGGGCATGTCGATTTTAATTACGAAGTTTCACGTTCCCTTGCTGCAGTCGAAGGCGCATTGCTTCTGGTCGATTCCACTCAAGGCGTACAAGCACAGACAATTGCGAACCTCTATCTTGCACTAGAGCAGGATCTGACGATTATTCCTGTTCTTAATAAAATTGATTTACCAAATGCGGAAGTAGAGCGTCGCGCGGAGGAATTGATGAAGCTTATCGGCTGCAAGCGCGAAGAGATTATCGAAGCCTCAGGGAAAACAGGTGCAGGCGTGCCGCAGATTCTTGAGCGCGTCGTCCATGAGATTCCATGTCCAAGAGGTGTTGCTGATCGCCCGTTCCGCGCTGTTATTTTTGATTCAAAGTATGATGAGTACAAGGGCGTTGTCGCCTATGTACGTGTAGTCGATGGATCGCTTAAAAAAAATCAGCGCCTTCGTTTTTTAGCCACACAGGCAGATGGTGATGCGCTGGAAGTTGGCTATTTGAAACCGAATTACGTGGTAAATGATCAAATTGATGCGGGCCAGATTGGATATATCGTGACAGGATTGAAAGATATTTCTGCCGTTCGCGTGGGTGATACGATCGCGTCACTGGAAACGGCAGCAGAGACACAAGCTTTGCCTGGGTATAAAGAGGTGAAGCCCATGGTCTATGCTGGACTTTTTCCCAAAGAAGGCAATGAGTATGAGCGATTGCGTGATGCGATTGCGAAGCTTCGTTTGAGTGATGCGGCGCTGTCCTGTGAGCCTGAGCATTCAACTGCTCTTGGGTTTGGATTTCGTTGCGGACTGCTTGGTATGCTCCATCTTGAAATTGTCCAGGAGCGTTTGCGTCGTGAGCATAACATGGACGTGGTGGTGACGACTCCATCTGTTGCATATGAAATCACTCGAACAAACGGCGAAGAAGAGGCGATCAAGTCGCCGTTGGCGTTTCCTGATGCGAGCTTTGTGAAAGAAGCACGTGAGCCATGGGTACTGGTTGATATCGTCGTCCCAAATGACCATATCGGGAATGTGATGAAGATTGTTCAAGAGCGACGTGGCGTGTTTAAGACGACGGATTATTACGATCCAACTCGTGCCGTGCTGCACTACGACATGCCGCTCTCATCGGTGATCGTTGATTTTCATGACAGCTTAAAGGGAGCAACTGCTGGCTATGCCTCGTTGAATTATGATTTTATCGGTTATCGTCCCGCTCCGATTGTCCGTTTAGATATTTTAGTAGCAGAGGAGCCTGTTGCTGCGTTTACAACATTGATCCACGAGGACGAGGCCTATCGTCGCGGGAAGGAAATTGTTGAAACATTGAAAGAAGTACTACCACGTCAACAGTTCGTGGTGAAAATTCAAGCTTCGGTAGGTGCAAAAGTTATTGCCTCAGAGCGACTCAGCGGGTATCGTAAAGATGTTCTAGCGAAGATGTCGGGTGGTGACTATACGCGCAAATCAAAATTGCTCCAGAAACAAAAGAAAGGAAAAGAGCGCATGATGGCGCAGGGAGTTGGACGAGTTGAGATTCCGGCAGATGCATTTATAAAAGTGTTGCGACGCCGCTAATAGCCTGTTGAAAAACGCGATCTGCTCGCGCTTCACTCAGAAATATCCTCATCGTATGATTACATACGCCTCCGGCATTTCCTCGCTCCAGCACGTCGCATCTCATCCTTTTTCAACAGGCCTTAAAATATACCATTGAAATTGCCAACGTATGAAAGAAAAAACTGTAAAAAAATTGTGGAAAGCGGTGATTATTTTTGTAGCCTTCACCACCATTCTTGGCATGATTTTACCGTTTTTGAATCGCTAAACTCCTCAACTATGAAACGTACCTGGGCATTTTTGAGCTTTGGCTTGCTGCTCTTGATGATTATTACCATTTCAGTATGCAGTTTGTGGGTACAGCGCATGGATGCTCTTGAAAAACAGCTGACGATTCTTACGCATCGCGTTGAAACTGAAAAAGAGCCTCCAGCGGTACCTATCGTCGCAACCTCTTCAAACTCCGGTGTAGTGTATCAGGAGCGGACTGATGAGGAAGTGAGTATTCTTCGAAGCGCCGTGATTAGTCTGAGCAATAAATTACATGTTGTGCCAGATTGGAATGTTTATAATGGTAATGGTATTCAGTTTTTATATCCTCCTTTTGTTGATGTGATTAATGAAGAAAGAGATGCTCATTCAAATATCCTGCGTAGATATATGGGTTTCACGGACGGCTATTCTATAGAGATCAATATCAAATCTGTTGCTGCCACAACAACGATTGAATCGTGGTGTGCCTCGGAAGACATTCAAGGGGCCTTGGTTCGTTTGAATAATATTCCCACATGTCATCATGAATGGATAAATGGTGGAACAGAGAATACATCTTCTGCTGAATCGTATGACATTCTTGTTCCCGCAGAGGATGAATTCGATACAACGAAGATGATCACATTGGAATTTACCGGTCCAAGCATGACACGATATTGTGAACAAAAAGGAACATGTGGGGAAAATGCAGAACTTGACAGCGTGTATCAGAAGGCTTTACGAAAAATAAAAGCATCAATCACACTCCCTCCTCCAATGAAAACGTTGTTTTGAACTTTCTATTTGCTCGAAGCCTTTGCATCGTCAATAACCTCCCTTCTTGCATTGAAACGGTTTCAAAAAATGACCAGGCTGTCAAATGCTTTTCTCTACTCACTCGAACTCAAATGTGCCAAGATTTGAGACATGCAAAAACGATGGACTGTTGTAACTCCTGAAAAGACGTTACCTAGTGAGGCGTTTCCTGAGCTGCATCCTTTGGCGGCGCATTTTTTTGCGAATCGTGAAATTCATGCGGTTCCTGAAGCGCTTGCGTTTCTCGATCCAGCTTGGGTAACAGGGATTCACGATCCATTTTTATTTGCCAACATGGAGTCAGCGGTAGCCCGCCTCTTTCGAGCGCTTGAAGTGGGGGAGAAAATTACGGTGCATGGCGATTATGATGCGGATGGCGTTACGGGCTCCACCGTTGTGATCACGACACTGCGCGAGATTATTGAGCGGATGCGTTCTTCCTCTTCCGTTGATTCATATATCCCACATCGCGATAAAGAAGGATATGGATTGCATCGTAACACCGTTGGCATCTTAAAAGAGCGAGGCACGTCTCTCATTATCACGGTGGATTGTGGGATTGCTTGTGTGGATGAGATTGCGCTCGCAAAAGGACAGGGTGTTGATACAATCGTGCTCGATCATCATCAGTTCGGTGAAACACTGCCTGACGGTTTTTTGATTCATCCGCGTTTGCCAGGGGAGAGCTATCCCTTTCCACATTTGGCCGCTGTTGGAGTGTCATGGAAATTTGCTTGCGCGCTGCTTTCAGAAGCCCGAAAGCGGGGTTTGGATATTCCATCTGGTTGGGAAAAATGGTTGCTTGATCTTGTCTCAATCGCAACTGTGACCGATATGGTCCCGTTGGTTGGTGAGAATCGAGTGTTAATGCGATACGGCTTGATGGTCCTCAATAAAACAAGACGAGTCGGTTTGAAAAGTCTGATCAGCGTCTCAGGAAAAAATATGGGTGAGCTGGATAGTGAGTCGATTGGATTCTCACTCGGGCCGCGCATCAATGCTGCTGGTCGGATGGATCATGCCATGGTGGCGCTTGAGCTCATGCTCGCAAAAACAGAAGAGGATGCAGATCGTTTGTCGAAAGATATTGAAGGTCATAATCGACAGCGTCAAAAGACGGTTGAGCGCATGATGAAAGAGGCGGAGACGATGTTGGAAGCGCAGATGATGCAATCCGTTTTGGTATTCTGGAATGATTCATGGTCACCGGCTCTGGTGGGACTCATTGCGGGAAAATATATGGAGCGAACAGGCAAGCCGTGTGTAGGGATTGGAAAACATGGTGAAGCCTGGATCGGCTCTGGACGTTCACCAACTCTCTCCTATGATATTACTGAAGCCATGCGTCGAGCCGGCGAGGGAATTCTTACGCGTGTCGGTGGACATCCTCAGGCCTGTGGGTTTTCGTTCAAAGAAGATGAGCAAGTCGCTCAATTGATCGGGCGATTACAGCAGGATGCGGCCACTCATTTAGTTGCAGAAGATTTAATTCCTGAATTACGTGTTGAGGCGGAAATTCGTTTGGAAGATCTTGATTGGCGATTGATCGAGACATTGGAGAAGTTTGAGCCGTACGGTATGGGGAATCCGCGTCCTCTTTTTGTAAGTCGTCATTTACAGGTTGAGGATGTTGGGTTGGTTGGGCAGCAGGGGAATCACCTGCGTTGCACGCTTCGTTCACCACAAGGACGTGCGCAAAAATTTATCGCGTTCAAACAAGGTGATCGTCTTCCCGACTGCGCGATCGGGACCCATCTCGACGTCGTGTATGACGTCGGTGTCAACGAATGGAACGGGCGAAGAGAGATTCAGTGCAAGATCGTGGATTTTCGAGTTTCGGCGTAGTATACTCATCTCTCATGAGAGAAAAAACATCTTCAACAACGAAAGATGTCATTCGGATTTTTTGGCACCATGTCCGACCGTATCGTGGGAAAACCATCCTGCTTTTTTCGGTGATTTTTATCGCAGAAGGAACTTCACTGTTTACACCGTGGCTGTATGCGCGGCTGATCGATCGAATTATTCAGATGCAGAACGCTGGCATGATCGTTGTACGGCCGCTCGTTCTCTTTTTAGCGTTTATCGTCGCCTGTCGATTTTGTGGATGGATGTTTTGGCGCATGTCAGGATTCTTGACGGCCATTGTTCAGCCAGGCGTTAAGGGTGATCTTGAACAAACGTCATTTCAATATCTGTTAAGACACTCACAGCAATTTTTCTCGTCGACATTCATGGGAGCGCTGGTTCGAAGAGTGAGGGGATTGTCCGGAGCATTTGAAACAGTTGCGGATGGTATATTGTGGAGAATTTTTCCAGTCACCATTACGTTGACCGGTATTATCGGTGTCATGTCATGGCACCATCCGATCATGGGGCTGATTTTGTTTGCGTGGGCGATAACTTTTATTATTTTGAATGTCACGTTTGTTCGATGGAAGCGTCAATATGATCTGGCAAAAAGCGCAAAAGATTCAGAAGTGACTGCGGTTTTGTCGGACGCGCTTACGAATAACACAAATATTCAATTATTTAATGGATACCTGTCTGAACATGAACGTTTTGCAGTTGTTCGAGAGGAGCGAACGCGACTCGGTACGCTAACCTGGCATTTGCGTGAAAAGGGAGCGATTGTAGAGAACGCGCTGAGCGTGCTAACAGAGTTCTGTATCATGTTTTCTGCGATCTATTTTTGGTCTAAGAATCAACTTACCGTTGGCGACGTCGTTTTAGTTCAAAGTTATTTGATTAACGCGTTTCGGATGATTAACGATATTGGAACGACCTTTCGTAAGATGCACGAGGCATTAGCTGACGCGAAAGAAATGGTTGATATCTTGAATACGCCCCACGAAATCAAAGATAAGCCTCGAGCTAAAGCATTGAAGGCGCCGCGTGGAAAAATTGAATTTAAGGATGTTATTTTCAATTATCACAAGACACGCAAGGTGCTTGATCATCTTGACCTGTCGATTCGGTCTAGAGAGAAGGTCGCGTTGGTTGGTTCGTCTGGTGCGGGTAAGTCAACGGTGATTAAAGTTTTATTTCGTTTTTACGATATTGATCGGGGGAAGATTTTGATCGACGGTCAGTCGATCAAGGATGTGACACAGGATAGTTTGAGAGATGCGATCTCACTCGTTCCTCAAGAACCGATTTTGTTTCATCGCACGCTCATGGAAAATATTCGGTATGGACGACGCGAGGCTACGGATCAGGAAGTCATGGATGCTGCGCAAAAGGCACACTGCCACGAATTTATCGAAGCCCTTCCGGAAAAATATCAAACATTTGTGGGTGAGCGCGGGATTAAACTGTCCGGCGGTGAGCGTCAACGCGTCGCGATTGCGCGCGCGATTCTTAAAAACGCACCGATTCTCGTGTTAGATGAAGCGACGTCGAGCCTTGATTCTGAATCAGAAGCTCTCATCCAAGATGCGCTGCACACGTTGATGCAAGATAAAACCGTCATCGTGATTGCGCACCGGCTGTCCACCATCATGCAGATGGATCGCATCATTGTCATGGAACATGGTAAGGTTGTTGATAGTGGGACGCATGCAGAGCTGGTACAACAGGCAGGGATTTATCAAAAGCTATGGAAGATTCAAGCGGGAGGGTTTTTGAAATAAAATTTGCATCGCTCAGGGGTGTTCTTTTTGTCAAATCACAAAAGAACCAAAAAAGATTTCGGGGTCGGCTGAACTCGCTCAGCGCTTCGCTAGATCGCTCGAACAGGCAGGCGCCCCCGAACCCCTTGGGGAAAGAGGATGAAGTGTGTATAAAATGAATTATGAAACTACGAATACAAACGGATGGTGGGGCGAGAGGGAACCCGGGTCCGGCAGGGATTGGGGTCGTTATTTCTGATGCAACAACAGGGGAGATGTTGGAAGAGCATGCAGATTATCTTGGACGAACCACGAATAATCAGGCGGAATATCGAGCGGTATTGAAGGGATTGGAGCGGGCGCTGGTGCTTGGGGCTACGGAGGTTGAGGTTGTGACGGATAGCGAGTTGCTCGTAAAACAGGCGAATGGAGAATATAAGGTAAAAAATCCAGACATTGCTCAGCGGTTTTTGGAAATGAAAAATTTGTGCACCAAGATTGGTCATTGCCGTTTTCGACATGTGCGTCGCGAGTTCAATGTACGAGCAGACTATCTATCCAATGTCGCCATGGACAAAGGAATGGGGAGAAGAGTGTCGTAATGTGCTATAATTTCAGTAATGAAACGACGGAAGAAACCATCTTCTTCTTGGATGTGGCGCCGGCATGAGCTCGTGGGTGTTTTTGTGGTTTGTGCGAGCGTGGGTTTTGCCCTGGCAGCTGTTTTACAGGGAGCGCCTTCTTCTCAACCCGTTCATGCCTCGGTGAGTGAGAATGTGATGGGTTGGATCTGGTCCGATCCAACAGGCTGGATTTCACTGAACGATTTGAATCCAGGATCAGGTGGTGGCTCCTATGGCGTGAATGTTGATTTGGCGACCGGAGCACTGAATGGATTCGCGTGGTCAAACAATACGGGCTGGATTTGCTTTGGAAGTTCATGCACTGTTGCGGCATGCTCAGGTGTCCCTCCAGCCTCTATTGCGCCATATAACGCGCTGTATGCAGATGTGCAGCCGCCTCCATTTACTCCGGGGGGATCAATACGTCAGGTGCATGGGTGGGCAAAGGTTTGCAACGAAGGCGATCAAGGCTGGATCTCTCTTAATTGTGCAGATGTATCACCATCTGCGTGCGGTGCCTATCCATATCACGTTGCGTTGGATCTCTCGACACATTTTTTTGAAGATCCAACGGGGAGCGGCTCACCTGCTAACGGCACGTCATTCGCCTGGAGTGGCAGCAATGATGGCACGGGGATTGGATACATTGACTTCCATCAGGCGTCGCTTGTCCCAACGGCAGAAAATGTTCAAGGACAGAACAACCAGGGGCAAGATGCGTGTGCCGACGGAATTGATAATGATTTGAACGGTCTAGCAGATTGTCAGGACCTTAGTTGTGCTTCAGCTCCCGCATGTCTCCCTCCGCAGCCAGCTCTCACTGAAATTCAGTGTCCTGCAGGTACGGCTGATCTATGCTGTGCGGACGGACAGGATAATGATGGAAATGGACAGTCCGATTGCAATGATCCGGTCTGTCAAGGAAGTGCGGCTAGCTGTCCACTTGCTTGGCTGAAAACGAAATTTGGGAATGTGTATGCCCAAAAAGGGATTGATGCGCTCGCTCCACCCTCGTCTCAGTTCAATGCAACGTACTGCCTGTCGTCGACAGACGGTTCGATTACGGGCTTTGCGAGTGAGTCAAACTGCATCGCAACGAGTTCGGCGCTTATCCTTCCAAAATCCGAAGCGGGATATCGTGGATCATTAGGCGCAATTGATGTGAACGGGATTGAGCATGGGCGTTATGGGACCGTTCAGCATATTGTGAATGGAGATCCATTGCCAAGTATTCTCGATGGAAAGGTGTATATGTTTTCTGGTGAAAAAGAATTGAAGCTGCCTGGAATGGTGTTCCAAAATGGGAAAGGCATCCAAGGACGAGGGAACGGTTTATTATATGTGAAGGGTGCAGATTTGCGGATTATTGGTGACATTCAGTATGCGTCGTCCGATATTGGGCAATACTTGCGTAACCTTGCTTCATTTGGCGTCCTTGTTACCAAGGATCCTACCACGGGCCTAGGTGGAAATATCATTATTGATCCATCTGTAGAAACAATGGCCGGAGCGTACTTTGCTGAGCAGTCTATTTCGACTGGAGCAACGGCAACGCCTTTCACACTTTATGGACTCATGGCCGCACGTCAGTTGACGTTGGAGCGCATAGGCGGAACAGTTACGACTGCAGCAGAAACCATTGTGTTTGATGGCCGTGCTGTAGCCAATCCGCCACCGGGCATGCAAGATGTAGGCAAGTCACTTCCTAAAACACAAGACGCTTTCTAATCTATGGGATTTTTTTCACGCAAACCGTCAAAACAGAGCTATCTTGGAGTGGACATTGGCATGTCTGGCATTAAGGTTGTTGAGCTCATGAATGAAAAGGGACGAGCTCGGCTTGTGACGTATGGATTTGCAGACATCCCATCACGTTTGCTCGAAAGCCCGCTCATGGAAGACATTGATAAAACGGCAGCGCTCTTGAAGCGTATTATTGAGAAATCAAGAACTACCTCCAAAAAAGTAATCTCCGCTCTGCCGATTGCCTCGGTCTTTTCCTCTATCATTAGTGTTCCAGCAGTCAATGAGAAAGAACTCAAAGAGGCGATTCAATGGCAGGCCAAGAAATTAATTCCCGTGCCGCTTGAAGACATTACTTTAGATTTTAAAATTATCGATTCAACCAATGGCGAAGGTGGAAAAAAAGTAACGCGCGTACTCATTACCGGTGCTCCAAAGCCGTTGGTCAATCGCTATCTTGAGATTTTTAAGAAAGCCGGATTAGAGTTGATTTCACTTGAGACGGAAGCATTTGCCGAGATTCGTTCATTAGTGGGGAAAGACCGTTCCAGCATCATGGTGATCGACATTGGCGCTCAGCGAACCAATATATCCGTCATCGAAAAAGGTATTCCATTCTTGAATCGTTCGATTGCGACTGGTGGCGTGGCGATTACGCAGACCATTTCAAAAACACTAGGGATCCCATATGAGCAGGCGGACTCAATGAAGCGTGATATCCGATCCATGCAATCTTTCGCTCCAGCTGGAGATATTTCACCGATTCTCACAACGCTACTTAAGCCGATCATTGATGAAATCAAGTACTCTTTTAACTTGTATCAGAGCCAAGCCGAAGGTGGAGAAGGGAAGCACATTGATAAAATTATTTTGACCGGCGGGTCAGCGCTTCTTCCTCGTCTTCCCGAGTTTTTGACCCAGCTTATGAATGTTAATGCCTATCTTGGAGATCCATGGGCACGCATCGTGTATCCACAGGATTTACGTCCGGTTCTCGATGAGATTGGTTCACGTTTTACAGTCGCGCTAGGTTGCGCCATGAGGGATATTGAATAGAGAGTTCTGTCGTCCTGAGCTTGTCGAAGGATCTACCCCGATATACGACGTAAATAGAGAAGATCCCTCAGCTTCGTCAGACTTCGTTCGGGACGACAAATAGGAGCAGGTCATCCTCTTTGGCTTTATTCTGGAAACTCAGCTAAAATAGGTGCATGTCAGAGGATATTTCTTTTTTACCCGATGAGCTTCGGGAGAAAGAAGAAAAAATAAAAAACACAAATACCTCTCCAACCTCGGAGGATCGTTTGAAGATGTATATTCCTCAGCCTGAAGAAGAGGATATCGAGGTGATCGAAGTGGATGAAGGTGAAGTAGGGGAGATTCTGGGAGGTGAGCCGTTATTGGCGAGGGTTGTGTTTAAGGTTCAGGAGGCTATTGATGATCTAAAATCAAAACTATTTAATCCACGCCTTGTAGAGCCACCTCCGAAGTTACCTCCTCAATTTTTTACTCCGCCTGCTGCCACAAAAGCTCCTCGACCCGCGACAACACCCATGGGTTTAGTTCCTATTGGAGGTTCAAGTCCCACTCCCGTTCCTCCTCCTTCACCTTTGGCACCGAAACAACCGCCTGCGTCTGCTCCTGTAGCGACTGCAGCTGTTCGAGCGACGGTACCAGCCGTGCAGACAAAATCAGTTCCGGTATCTGCTGCCGCTCCAATTCCGTTCAAGTCAGTGACAGATGTAAAGACGAAGGCTCGTATTGTTCCAACCGCTAACACGCCTCGCCGCGTGAGAGTGATTCGTCGCGTGCGACGTCCAGTTCGTGTCAGTTTTTTGAATGAACAATCTTTCGTGGCACGGGTAGATATTCCGCGACGACGTTTTACGCTCATCATTTTAGCAGGTATTTTTATCTTCTTGCTGGGAGGTAGCTACTTTTTATTGCGGGTGCGAGGGAATCGTGCGCAGACAGATTTGGCTGAGGCGCAGCGCCAGTTGGCCGAGGTTCAGGCGCAGGAACACGTCGGACAAGACCAGTGGAGCTCCTATCGAGACCTTGAGCCGCGCTTAAAGAGTTTGTCTCAACTGCTCGACCGACACGTGTCGCCGAGTCGGATTTTTGATGCGCTTGAGGCGCATACCGTGCCAACGGTCTACTATTCTTCATTTATTTTGTCACCTGACGGGCAGTTGATGCTGTTGGCAACTGCGCCTTCATTTGGAGAGGCGGCTCGTCAGGTATTTGCTTTTCAGCGTGCCGGCATTGCCACCAAGGTTCGAGCTTTGGGGTATCAGGCGCGCTATAATACGGCGACAGGTCAGCTTGAGGGCGTTTCATTTCAGATGAATTTGACACTCAATCAGGACGTACTGCGTACGAGCAAGCCATTTTCACCTTCATTGTAAACACGATATGGATATTCAAACGCCCCCTACATCCTCCTCTCGACTCCTGACGGAATATTATGGGGCGCTGTTCTTTTTAATGGTGCTCGCGTTTCTCCTCATTGCCGTGTTCTTCCTCAAGCCGATGCTCGAACAGGTCAAAGCGACGAATGCGAATATCGCTGCAACCTTACAGATGCTTGATGTGGAGAAGAAATATGTATTGAGTCTTGATCAATCGGTTGTTGCTGCACAGTCTATTTCTTCGAAGGTATTGACCAACATTGACCGTGCGCTACCTCGAACAGACGATGTCCCTCAGTTGTTGGTGTTATTTGATGAAGCGGCAGCCCGGAATCATTTACGTATTTCAAGCATTTCATTTAGTGATGATACGGCTTCAGTCGCGCAGCGATTAGCAACTTCGAGCATTGCCGAGACAACCATTCAAGTATCTATCGCGGGAGGTGATTATGCACGGACGAAAAAGTTCATTCGCGATATCGAATCTAGTCTACGGTTATTGGACATTACGGGGATCACTGTCTCATCACAGGGAGTAGATGCAGTGTATGCGTTGCAAATAAAAACCTATAGTTACCATCCGCAAGGTAAAACGACGAGCACTGCTCCTGCATCGTAATATGTCTCATGTTCTCCCACCGCTTTTTTCTCGATTATTGGCCGCGTGCATAGCCCTTGGGTGTGTTGCTGCAGCTCTGTGGATGGGCTATGTGTTGCTTGAGCCGGTGCCGATCCCACCGCTTCCACCAGGACGGGCTTACGTTCGTTTTGATACGAAGGCAGACGTTTCTCAGAACGTCGTTTTTCAGCACTTAGAACCGCTTGGATCTCAGACATTTTCGCTGGATGGATTGGGACGTTTGAATCCCTTTGCCCCCGTACCGATCATCGTGACAGCGACTACGACGGTGTCTAGTACGACAACCCTTTTGCCGGTCATGTCTCATGAAAGTACATCGTCCGTACCGCTCGTATTGCCAACAACTGACACAGCCTCTTTTATTCCAAGTTCATCATGATATGGATGAAGCGATTCTTACTGCGTTGCGTGCCAAAGGTATCGTTGATGAAAAAACATCAGCGATGTTACGCGAGCTCATGACTCGAGGCAAAACCTTGGAGCAGGCGGCGGTTGGCGGACGATATCTTTCTGATGTCGATTATACAAAAGTAAAAGCAGAGGTGATGGGTATACCGTTTGCTGATGTATCTACAATCACCATTCCTCAAGAAGTACTAGATATTCTCCCGAAAAATATCGTCGAAACATACCACGTTTCCGCTATTGGTTTTGATGGCGCCACTCTGCAAGTAGCGATGCAGGATCCGGGTGATATTCAGGCGCTCGAAGCCATGCAGTTCTTAGCGCATGAGAAAGGGTGGAAATTGCAAGTCGTACTTGTTCCTGCCTCTCAAATGGCAAATGTCCTTCATCAGTCGGGGCAGGGTTCAGAGGTCGAGACGGCCTTAGCTGAGGCGAGCGGAAAGTTAGCCGTTCAGGCACGGGGACAAACAGAAGAAGTGGAAACGCTGCAGCAGATTATGAAAGGAGCGCCTGTGTCCCGCATGGTATCTGTCATTATGCGTCAGGCGGTTGAGGGCGGCGCTTCAGATATCCATATTGAACCAGCGGGCAATGAATCCAGAGTTCGATATCGTATTGACGGTGTTCTGCGTACTATCCTAACCTTGCCGTTGTATGTTCATCCGGCACTTGTTTCGCGTATTAAGGTATTGGCGAATTTAAAAATTGATGAGACGCGCATTCCGCAAGATGGACGTATTACAGAAGAGGTGAATGGCAAGAAAATTGATTTTCGTATTTCAACCTTGCCGGTCGTGGATCATGAAAAGGTCGTTATGCGTATTTTGGATACGTCTGTCGGAGCCCCCACGTTTGAACAGTTGGGTTATCGCAAAGAATATATTGAGATTATTCGGAGGGAAATTCTAAAACCATACGGTCTGTTCTTGATCACCGGTCCAACTGGATCTGGAAAATCCACGACGTTATTTGCAGCATTGAATCTCCTCAATAACGAAGGGAGAAATATCTCCACCCTGGAAGATCCCGTTGAATACTATATTCCGGGTGTGAACCAATCGCAGATTCGTCCGGAGATTGGCTATACCTTTGCGACGGGTCTGCGTTCCTTGTTGCGTCAGGATCCAAATGTCATCATGGTGGGAGAAATTCGTGATCGTGAAACTGCGGAATTAGCAATTCATGCCTCACTCACTGGCCACCTGATTTTTTCGACCCTGCATACGAATGATGTGTTTGGGCTTGTGCCGCGTTTAGTTGACATGCATGTCGAGCCGTTTCTATTGGCAGCTACTCTGAACCTCGGTATCTCTCAGCGCTTGGCTCGAAAGATTTGTGTTTTTTGCAAAGAAACACAGGATGTTGCTCCAGAAACCAAGAAAAAATTGCTTGCCGAAATTCAGCTCATTCCAAAAAAATATATTTCCAGACAGATTGATGTGTTTGCGGACCCCATGTTCTATCATGGAAAAGGCTGTGCACGCTGTGGAGGTACGGGTTATAGCGGACGAACGGCGGCAGCTGAATTATTTCAATTTACTTTATCTGCTAAGCGGCTTGTCGAAAAAGGATTTCCACGAGATGATGTACGGACAGAGGCGATTCATCAGGAGATGCTTGGGTTGCGACAGGATATGTTATTAAAAGCTCTGGAGGGACTGACAACCGTTGAAGAAGTCCTTCGTTTAGGTCAGGAAACGTCGGAGGATACGTAGGAATGATATGCCAAAACAACACATTCTATTGATAGAAGATGACGGATTTCTTGCGACAATTTATGCGCAAAAGCTCGAAGTAGAGGGTTTTGATGTATCATTGGCTGGTAATGGTGAAGATGGGATAAAACTGGCGAAAAAAGATCGACCGAGTTTAATCTTATTGGACCTCATCTTGACCGCGATGAACGGATTTCAGGTTTTGGAATATTTAAAACAGTCGCCGGAAACACATGCGATTCCGGTATTGATATTGACGAATTTAGGTCAGAAGGAAGATATCCAACGATGTATGGAGTTGGGAGCGGCGGGTTACATCATTAAAGCGCACGTCTTGCCGCATGAAACCGTAGCAAAAATCAAAGATACCCTTGCTATTGTAACACCATGATGTCTTTTTCTTACCGTATTCATAAACAGAATGGAGATATCCAGGCTGGGATTATTAAAGCTCAGGATCGAGATGCTGCGTTTCAGGCACTCATGGAACGTGGATACGAGGTTCTCTTACTAGAGCAAAAAAAGGGTCCAGCGTTGGTGGCCGGGTCATTCATGGATATGTTTCATCGTGTATCAGCGAAGGAGCTCGTGGTGATTTCGCGCGTCTTATCGGTCATGATTTCCGCGTCTGTGCCATTGGTTGATGCGCTGCGAAATATTGCACGACAATCAAATAATCCAAAAGTAATTGCGATTATTTCCGATATTGCTAATGAAGTTGATGGCGGTTCTCGTTTTTCTGATGCTCTATTGCGACATAGCGCTGTCTTCGGAAGCTTTTATGTAAACATGGTGCGTTCAGGAGAAACGTCTGGTCAACTGACGGAGGTGTTGGAGTATTTGGCAGATCAGCTTGAAAAAGATTATGATCTTCACTCAAAAATAGGAGGTGCAATGATTTATCCTGGGTTCATTTTGAGCGGATTGTTGGTCGTTGGATTTATCATGATGTCGTTCGTCGTGCCGAAATTGACAGCGATTCTTCAGGAGGCCAATGTCGCGTTGCCACTGAGTACACGGATGTTGATTCTTGTTTCAAACATTTTTCAAAAACAGGGGATCACTATTGTCATCTGTACGATGATGGCAGCAGCAGGTTTTCGGGCGTGGATTAGTACGCCATCCGGTCGATTTATATGGGATGGATTGAAGATGAAAATACCCATTTTTGGCGGCTTGTTACAAAAAATGTACGTGGTTCGTTTTGCGCGTTCGCTCGCAACCTTGAATAAGGGTGGAGTAGACATGGTGACGGCACTCGAGATTGTCGCCGGTGTCGTTGGAAATGCGCGCTGGAAACAACTTATCTTTGAAACGGTACGCGAGGTCAACGACGGAAATTCAATTGTGACGGCTATGCAGCGGGTGAAATTTGTTCCGACGATGATGACTCAAATGCTTGGTGTGGGTGAAGAAACAGGTAGAATCCAAGAGGTGTTGCAGCGACTAAGTCAATTTTTTTCTCGAGAAATTGATAACGTGGTTGCAAATATGGTTTCTTTAATTGAGCCGGCCGTAATGGTATTGCTTGGCGTAGGCGTAGGGGTGATGGTTTCTGCCATTTTATTGCCGCTATACAGCCTGTCTTCGGCTGTATAGGGCAATTCGCAGGCATCTCGGCATGTGCTATACTCTTCGTATCTATAATTTTCTTTATATTCTATGACTCTACGGAAAGGTTTTACCCTTATTGAATTGTTGGTGGTTATCGCCATTATCGGTTTGCTCGCTACGTTGGCGGTGGTTTCGTTTGGCAGTGCGAGAACAAAGGCAAATGATGCGAAGCGAGTCGCAGATGTACGCGAGGTCGTGTCTGCTCTGGCGGCCGCGAATCAGGATAGTATGTTCTTGTGTAACAGTGCAGGTACTGCAGCGTGCTCTGGACAAATGAGCACCTGTGCCATTTATGATAAGGCGTGTGGTGGCGCTCCGGGTGTGAATAAAACGGCTACATATATCAACTTGAGCAACGTGAAGGATCCAAGCTACTTTGCGCAAGGTGCATGTGCTGCAGTTCCGCCTAATGCGACCTGTGATTACACCTTTGCCGCAGGTGCAACAATTGATACCTTTACGGTCGGGTTCGTTACGCAGGGAACTGCCGTTCAAGGTTTGAACGCCACGCAATTTCATACCGCTAATCAAAACGGGATTGTGGACTAGTGCATCAAGAAAAGATAAAGAGCAGATAAAGAGCTGGCTAGAAGCCTGCTCTTTATAATATGACCTCATTCTTGCTATACTCAGGTATATGTTACATCGTTTTAAACCCGGGTTTTCTATTCTTGAACTGCTTATTGTCCTCGGGATTGTAGGGATTCTAGGGACTGCTGCTGCCTATACCCTACGAGTCTCCCGTGCAGATAGTCGCGATGCCAAGCGCGTCTCAGATATCAGCGTATTGCGGAGTGCGTTGAGCCAGTATTGGCTGCAAAAGGCAAGTTATCCTCTCGGCGAGAATCTCTTGCTTGGAAAACCAGGATCGGGTGCTGTCGGATTAACGACGAATGGGTTTGTTGGATCTGAAGGGGGCGGCGCGGTCATTCTCCCGCAGCTACCAATTGGTCCAAAGACGAATGATTTTTATCGATATACCGGAACCGCCAACGGATATTCGTTGAAATTTACGACAGAACGAGCAACTGCGTACGGAGTGGGTGGCACATATTACGCTCATGCGTCCGGAATCGATCAGAAAGATGAAGTAAAGTAAACATGCCTGAACTTGTTTTTCGTTTTTTCTTCGCCGCGATTCTTGGTGCGTGTTTGGGTTCTTTTGTGAATGTTGTTGTGATTCGACTGCATGAATCAAGCTCCATGATGGGGCGTTCGCGTTGCCTGTCGTGTAAAAACGTGATTCGACCTCGACATCTTGTTCCGATTTTTTCTTGGTTGATGCTACGGGGAAGATGTGCAGATTGCGGAGTTCGTATTCACATGCAGTATCCATTGCTTGAGCTGATTGCCGCCGTCAGTACGATAATTATTGCCTCGCGATTTTCTCCACTTGAAGGTACGTGGCTTTGGTTTATCTATCTTACGCTCATGTCGATGGGGGTGCTTGTTATGATGACGATGGACCTGCGCTGGAAAGAGTTGCCTCTCGAAGTGATGATCGCGCTCGGTTTACTGGGGCTTGTGTGGCATCTCGGCGTGTCCATAAACCTAGGAACGGTATCGATCATATCCGTAATGCGCTCAACCCTACTGGCTGTAGCGACGGCTGTCGGTTTTTTTGGACTGCAGTGGTTGGTATCAAAAGGTCGTTGGTTGGGGAGTGGAGATGTTTGGTTTGGAGCCATGATGGGGTTCGTCCTTGGATGGCCGGGTACGCCGATCGCAATCTATTTGGCCTATCTTGTTGGCGGAAGCGCGGTGTTATTGTTTATGTTACTTGGATATGTGAAGCGTGGAATGCGAATTCCTTTTGCTCCAGCGCTAGGGACAGGCCTTTTGCTTGTCCTCTGGTTTGAACCAGCGATTACACAGTGGATAAATAGATTATTCATGATGTAATGTATGAACAATACTGCTCAGAGCGCATATTCGTCGTCCCGAGCAAAACGGAGTGACGTCGAGGGATCCATAAAGAAATTTTTTCCTTATAGATCCTTCGACTTCGCATACGCTTCGCTCAGGACGACGAGAGGTCATCTGCTCATATCTGGTTTCACCTTTGTCGAGCTCATGATCAGCATCGCAATTTTGACGTTGATTTCAACAGCTACTGTTTTTAGTTTGAATGCTTCACGAAACCGAGAAGAGCTCAATGTGGCAGCTCGAACGTTGTCTGCAGATATTCGTAACATGCAGGCTCGTGCTTTGGCTGCCCGGAATGTGAGTGTGTGCGATACCGCTGCTGGAAATAAAAAAGTATGCGAGACAGGTAATGCGTCGCCAATCATCTGTGCAGGCCCATGTACGCCATTACCCCCATCGCATGTTGGTCTTTTTTTTCAAACAACACACACCGACTACGCGTTATTTGCCGACGTGTCTGATGACGATTGGCGCGATACTGGCAATGTCGAAGATTTTTTAACGCGTTCATTAAATCCTCGTGGTGGTACGCACGTCAGTATCGACAAACTTGAAACGGAACTTGGAGTGTTACAAACTCTGAATATCGCTGCCGGCCGTCAAAATGGTCTTATGCGCGTTAATGCCTGTGGAGACAGCGGTTTGCCCGCCTGTTCTCCCACCGAACCTCAAATTGCTCGTATCACTCTGCGACATTCCCTCTCTAACGATACAGTCGTGATTGAGGTAAATGCCCTAACTGGGAGAGTATCAATTGAATAGGTCTCTCGCGTATCGTCATTTTGACAAACTCTGCCCCTCACGAAGAGCGGAATTGGTCGAAATGACTGAGGGGGAGGCCATCGCGCCTCAATGTGCTATCCTTTCTCCTAGAGCTATTTCGTTTTCATGCGTTATTCTTCCGGACAAACAATGATTGAGCTGTTGGTTGCCATTACGGTGATTAGTACGGGCTTGTTTGCGGCGGCTACGATGGTGTTTTCCAACTTACAGTTGGCAGATCGTGATGCAGATGAGGTTATTGCCATCAATTTGGCTCGTGAAGGGATTGAGGAGGCAAAAGAGCTGCGGGACTCAAATTGGCTGGCGGGCAATCCATTTGATCAAGGTTTGTCGGAAAATGGGAATGATTATACGGCAGTGCCTGTCTGGGCAGGCGATGCTGGAATGTCGGCCATTAGTTTTAATTTTGCGCCTTCGACGATTGCTGATCCGCTCAGTCAAGTGGGGCAATCAAATGCATCTGATACGTTTGGTTTCTATACGCAAGCCGATCCATCTGCCCCACGTACACCGTGGCGGCGTCTCCTGATTTTTCATCCTATCTGCGATACGGCGGGAGGATTGGTGATTGTAGATGACGGTCAGGATTGTGGGCTAGATCCAAAAATGGGTATTCGCGTTGAAGCGCACATCCAATGGCAACGCAAAGGACAGATGTTTAATAGAACGTTGTATGAAGACCTCTTTGACTGGCGATAGGCGTTCAATGCATGCCCTTCCAGGCTTCTCACTACTTGAGATGTTGATTGTGGTGACGCTTTTTTCGATTTCCATGCTCATCATCGCTCAAACGTTCGCGTCGTTTACCCGTCTTCATCGGAAGATTGCGAATCATTCTATTTTGACCCAGGATTTGCGTTTTACTCTTGAATTATTGGTTCGAGCGGTTCGGAATCATCCCGTGTCATATCTCGCCAACATTCAGCCTCGTGATTCGCAGATACGGCTCATGCAAGATAATGGAACGGAGATGATCATTCGTCTTTCGTCCGCTGGAGAAGCGGTTTGTGGAGATACTGCGGATGTCGCCTGTCTCGCTCTTTCTACTGATGGTGGAAATACCTGGGCGCCACTTACTGCAAAACATATCCATGTTGAACAGTTCGACGTATATGTGCGACCATTGCAGTCGCCTTTTATATTAACAAATGGGGGCTATCCGTCTGATTCACAGCCATTTGTTACCATTGTTCTCAAAGAGCGGTACGTGGGGCCAAACGCTCATGAACAAACAGAAACCTCAATGGCGCAAACGACCGTTTCTTCCCGAGTATATCAACGATAACGATATGACACGTCCTGGAAACATTCTTCCACTCGCTCTCCTCATTACGTTTATGATGTTGTTGACTGGGATCGGGATTGGCACCGTGGTTTTGGAAGGATCTCAGCGCGCCAAGGATACGGACGAAAGCGTGTCTGCCTATTACATGGCTGATTCAGGGATTGAGCGACAGCTCTATGAAATTCGAAAAAAACAGCAATCGCTTGCCGATATTGCCTCGCTATCCAGTGATTATCCGGGTGGGGGAGCGTGGGTATCAACGGCGGGATTGGAGCAAGTATCTCAAAAAAGTATTCCGAGTATTGCCGATTCTGATTTTGTGATCTTTGATTTGTTTGATCCAGACGCCCTTGAGGCATCACCGAATATCGACGAGATTCGCATCAACTGGGCGGGAAATGCACAGCTTGAGGTTGGATATGCGCAATGGCCAGTGGGGGAGAAGGTTATCTGGCCTGATACTGATGCGTTTGTGATTCGATACGGCTTCGCGCCATCACTATCTATCGCTGGACTTGATCCAACGCATGCCTACCGCGTACGTATTAAAGCGATAAACGGCACAGCGGATAACATCACTGTAGGGACATATCAGAATAGTACGCCTCAGCCTTTTCCTGGGAATATCACTCTTTCTACAGAGGGAACATTTGGAAAAGCAACGCAAAAAATTGCCGTGGTCATGCCAAAACAAGATGTATTATCGGGTGTTTATTCATTTGTTCTTTTTTCAGAATGTCAGCTCCTGAAAGGAGTGGGAGGTGCACCGATTTGCCCATAAGATACAACGAATATGACCAAAGCTGACGCGGCACAGCGCATCGCATTATTGCGCAATGAGATTAACCGGTATCGCTATCAATATCATGTGTTGAACGCACTTGAGATTCCTGAAGCGGCGTTGGATGCGCTGAAACATGAATTATATACACTCGAGCAACAATATCCTGATTTAATAACGCCTGATTCACCAACCCAACGTGTTGCGGGTGAGCCTGCGAAGGGATTTAGGAAGGTTCCACATGCGCTGCCGATGCTTTCGCTTGAGGACGCGTTTAGTCGCGAAGAGATGGAGCAGTGGCTTGGACGTCTCCAGCGTTTGAAGCCAGATGAAAGATATGATTTTTATGCTGAGATAAAGATGGATGGATTGGCTATCTCGCTCATTTACGAGCGAGGATTGCTCGTACGAGGCGTCACACGTGGTAATGGGCGAGTGGGTGAAGATGTGACGCATAACGTTCGTACGATCGAATCATTGCCACTGCATCTTCGCCATCCCGCAAAAACAGAATTACACACATTTCTGAAGAGTCATGACGGCCGTGTGGACGAGAAAAAGATTCTGCTCCTCAGCGAAACATTTCCTGAGCGCCTTGAGGTGCGTGGAGAGGTTTATTTGCTGCGAACGCAATTAGAGGTATTGAATACAGCATTAAAAGCACGCGGCGAACCATTGCTGGCGAATCCGCGCAATGCGGCGGCTGGTGGAATCCGGCAGCTTGATCCAAAGATTGTCGCTGAACGAAAAATGTCTTTTTCTGGATGGCAGTTGCTTGGTGATCTTGGAACCACAACACATGAGCAGGTGCATGAACTGATGACGTTGATTGGCATTCCGACGAATTCAGTTAATCGTGTGTGCTCTTCTTTAGACGACGTTGAGGTGTTTCAGCGCCAGATTGGTGAGACGCGTGATCAATTGCCCTATCAAATTGACGGAATTGTGGTGAATGTGAATGATGATGCACTCTTTTCATCTTTGGGGGTCGTCGGAAAAACGCCGCGCGGAGCCATTGCTTGGAAATATGCCGCCGAACAAGGGGCGACGATTG
Source organism: uncultured Gammaproteobacteria bacterium (assembly GCA_964425575.1). Taxonomy (GTDB): domain Bacteria; phylum Patescibacteriota; class Patescibacteriia; order 2-12-FULL-60-25; family 2-12-FULL-60-25; genus CAYRMN01. The sequence continues at coordinate 22,583 of CAYRMN010000014.1, forward strand.
TGCGTGAGATCCGGGTGTCTGTCGGACGGACTGGTGCACTTACCCCCGTTGCGGTGATGGACCCAGTGCAGCTTGCTGGGACAACGGTGACGCATGCCTCATTGCATAACGAAGATGAGATTCGTCGTTTAGGTTTGAAAATCGGTGATACGGTGATTGTGGAAAAAGCTGGGGATATTATTCCAAAAGTTATTCACGTGTTACCAAATTTACGAACAGGCAAGGAGAGGGTGTTTCACATGCCAACTCATTGCCCGATCTGCGAATCAGCGGTCGTGAAGCGTGATGGTGAGGTTGCCACTGTCTGTACAAATCCGCGTTGTTTTGCCCAGGAGCTTGCTCGTTTATTGCACTTTGTCGGACGGCCGGCGCTTGATATCCGCGGCATCGGCGACAAGATTGCTGAACAATTGATCCAGCGCGGACTAGTGGCGCGCGGTCTAGCAGATTTATTTGTCTTGACGCCTGGGGATTTTTTATCCCTAGAAGGTTTTGCTGAGGTCTCAGCCAATAAGCTCTATACTGAAATTCAAGCCCATCGTCACGTTGCGCTCGATCGCTTTATCAATGGTCTTGGTATCCGTCATGTGGGCGAAGAAACGGCGCGCGATCTGGCGAAGGCGTTTGGATCGATTGAGAAATTACGATCGGCAAGTAAAGAAAATCTGCTCGCCGTGGAAGGGATTGGTGAAATTGTGGCTGATGCGATCGTGGCATTTTTTCAGGATACGCATGCTTCCACCGCGCTCGATCAATTACTCGAAGTCATCGTGATCGACCCTCCACCAGAAGCCCTGCAGGGAAATCAAGGACGTTTTACAGGGACAAGCTGGGTGTTTACGGGGAGTTTGGAAACGATGAGCCGCGAAGATGCAAAGGAAAAAATTCGGACGCTTGGCGGAGAAGTATCTGAATCTGTTTCGAAAAAAACCACCTATCTCGTCGCGGGTGCTGAACCGGGATCAAAGTACGACAAAGCAAAAAAACTCGGAGTACGGATTTTGAATGAAGAAGAGTTTTTAAAACTGATCGCATCTTGACGGTGACTGGATGGTCAGTCATAGTTTTTTCGCTCTCCCCGGCTGGTCGGGAGGAGCATTGTTTTTTGAAGGCTCTTGTACAAAAGACAAGGAGGCTCCATGAATGATATAGGTTTCATCCTGACAGGTAAGTCGGGTGCAGCGTATCGTTGTGGTGCGTGCCTTGGAAAAGGGAGCACCGCGTATATTTATGAGGTATCAACAGTGGGTGGGGTTGAGGAAGCGCGCATTCTAAAGTATGCGATCGCGAAAGGGGCATCCAAAAGAATTGAGAAATTCTTCCGGGCCGAGATTCGCGCGCTCCGCGACCTCAGGGGATTGTTGAGCGGATACAATCTCATCGATGATGGTGTGGATCGAGACGACCTACCGTTTTTGATAACGGATCTCGTGCTCGGCAGTACACTGCGTGAATGCTACACACATGCGTCAAGGTTTCCGTTGCCTGGGTTTTGGGACATCGCCATCTCAGCCATTCAGGTCTTGATGCGAATTCATGGGAGGGGATGGATCCATCGTGATCTCAAGATCGACAACGTTATCGTAGGTTCCGATGGACGTGCCGTTATTTTGGATTTCGGCCTCGCTATTAACCGAGAAGACGCGCGAAGGCAGCAAGAGCCCAATCTTGGATCTGGCGGCTACATGGCGCCCGAGCAGGTGTATGGTGGTCCTGTCTCTCCGGCGGCCGATATCTATGCAGCCGGATGTCTCCTCCTCCGGTTATTCACAGGAAAAAAGTCCTTTTCGTCGCATGAGCTTGTGTTTCAGCCGAGACTTGCATTCTTGCACGAGCAACTTCTTCCGCTCGTGTGGCATCCCAACCTCTGCCGGTTGATTGGCGATATGCTCAATTCCGCTCCAGAGAGGCGCCCTTCTGCCTTGGAGGTGTATGAACGCTTATTGGCGGCAAGAAATATTCTGAGTCGTTTAGATGAAGCTTGGCCTCTCGACGTTCTAGAACCTCGCGGTTGTGACGAATAGGCACTCGCCCGGAACACTCCTTCCGGGCTCGATTTTTATATAAAGCGTCTCTGCATCTTTGTGCTTGTCGCTTTTTTCTTCTTCCTGTACCCTTTTTCCGTATGCCATTAACACGCGATGAAGTAAAAAATTTGGCTGATTTGGCTCGGTTAGATCTCTCTGAGCAGGAGCTTGTCAATGCTGAACGCGAGCTTGAAGCGGTGCTCGGATACGTTGATCGATTAGGTAAAATTGATACAACGGATGTCGAAGCCCAATCAATGCCAGCTAGGGCTGAAGGTTGGCGCGACGATGTTTCATTCACCTGCGATGAGGCAACGCGTGAGGTTTTGTTGGCTAATTTTCCTTCTCGAACACGGGACTTATTGAGTGTCCCTGCAGTTTTTCAGAATCCAAAAGTCTAGAGATATGAAGCTACTCAACGAACTTACGATTGCCGAAGCACGTGCTCAATTGGATCGCGGTAATATTTCATCGCGCGATGTAACGCAAGCCTGTCTCGACCAGATCCGTTCACTTGATGGAGCGGTACATGCGTTTTTAGAAGTACATGCACAAGAGGCGTTAGCAGCAGCAGATCGTTCAGACATTCGCAGAGCCGAAGGGCGCACAGACGGTGTGTTGGATGGGATTCCACTGGCGATTAAAGACAATATTCTCGTACAAGGAAAACGATGCACAGCTGGATCAAAAATGTTGGTGAATCACATTGCGGCATCAGATGCTACGGCCGTGCGTCGTTTGAAAGAACAGGGGGCAGTGATTCTTGGTAAAACCAACATGGATGAGTTTGCAATGGGGTCATCAACAGAACATTCAGCCTTTGGCCCGACCACACATCCACGTGATCCAGAACGCGTGGCTGGGGGCACGTCTGGTGGGAGCGCGGCCGCTCTGGCTACGAATATGTGTATCGGGGCACTTGGCTCAGATACGGGCGGCTCGATTCGTCAGCCTGCGTCATTCTGTGGCGTAGTTGGTCTGAAGCCAACCTATGGACGAGTGTCGCGTTCCGGCTTGATTGCCTCAGCTTCATCTTTTGATCAAATTGGACCGATGACAAAATGCGTGGAAGACGCCGAGTTGTTATTTTCCGCACTACATGGTCAGGATTCACTCGATCAAACAACAGTTGAAACGCGTGCATTTGAACGAATGCAGTTGACTGACCTGAAAGGTATTCGTATTGGGTTACCGCGACAGGCTTGGGGAGAGGGGATGTCTGATGGTGTACGCGAGCGTGTTACCGCTGCAATAGAGAGACTTCGTGAATTAGGAGCTGAGATTATTGACATTGATCTTCCGTATACCGATGAAGCTCTAGCGGTGTATTACGTGCTTATGCCATGCGAAGTCTCAGCTAATATGGCGCGTTTTGATGGGATGCGGTTTGGTGTCCGTAAAGAGAACCTGCCCTTATTTGAAACCTATGCACAATCACGCGCGGAAGGATTAGGCCCAGAAGTTCGCCGCCGTATTCTGCTTGGAACATACGCCTTATCTCGTGGATATTATGACGCGTATTATCTGCAGGCAAAGAAGGTCCAAACTCTTATCCGTCGAGGCTATGAAGCAGCCTTTCATCAAGTCGATTTTTTGTTAACGCCAACAGCGCCCACGACCGCTTGGAACATTGGAGAAAAAAGCAAGAACCCTCTTGCAATGTATCTGGAGGATGTGTTTACCGTTGGTGCGAATGTAGCGGGCGTTCCAGCTCTTTCCATTCCGTGCGGCGATTCTCAAGGGCTGCCAGTCGGCATGCATGTCGCTGGTCGTTGGTTTGATGAAGCGCGCTTGCTTGCAGTTGCAAAAACATACGAATCGTATGGATGATCTGAATATTGAAGCGACATCTTCGTTTGACTGGTCAACGGTGTACTGGATTATTGGCATCGCCGTTGTCGTGATCGTGTTTATCTATTTTATGTGGCGTTTGAAACGCCTCATGACTCGGCCGGAAACTGTTGGGTTTACGCGTGAAGAGTTGGCCAAGCGTTGGGTGATGGTGCGGCAGATGGGGGCTCAAAACGTGATGGGGGCGAAAGTCGCGGTTATGGAAGCGGATACGCTGCTCGATTCAGCATTGAAATCACTCATGATGCCGGGGAATACCCTGGGCGAACGATTAAAGACTGCCTGTTATAAATATCCCAAATTACGCGACGTATGGTGGGCACATAAGGTTCGTAATCAGCTTGCGCATGAATCATCATTTCAATTGACGACACGCGAAGCAAAGCAGGCATTGGATGAGTATGAAAAGGCCTTTAAGACGCTCAACCTCATGTGATTCCCTGGATTGAATCTCACACGTATCAGATCGGACCACTCACGCTGCAAACATGGGGAACGTTTGTTGGAGCGGCTTTTTTTGTCGCTACTTGGATTGCAGTACAGCGTGCGCATCGATTAGGACTTCAGGCGCAAGTGGTGTGGGATATGGCGGTGTGGATTTGTATTGCTGCGATGCTTGGATCACGACTATTCCATGTTGTTTTGTATAATCCGGGATATTATCTGCAGCATCCACTTGAGGCCGTTGATCCACGTTTACCAGGTTTTGCTATCATGGGGGGTATTTTGTGCGGTGCGGCAGCGGCTTGGTATGTCGCAAAGAAGAAGGGGTTGGATGTTATCGCGTATGCTGATGCATTGGCGTGGGGGGTACCATGGGGCTGTGGGATTGGGCGCATTGGTTGTTTTTTGATTCACGATCATCCTGGTACGTTAACTTCCTTCGTTGGAGGAGTGAAATATCCGGATGGGCAGGTGCGACATGATCTAGGTCTGTATCTATCTGTACTTGGGTTTGGGATCGGTCTTTTGTTTCTTTTGTTGAATCGCAAGAAACGTTCGCCGGGGTTTTGGATAGCGGCGTTTTTTATCCTTGATGGTGTTGCGAGGTTTGCGCTGGATTTTCTTCGTATCGCGGATCGTCGTATCTTCTATTTGACGCCAACACAGTGGATGTTGATTGGAACGGTGGGGGTGGCGGTATGGTTTACGCGGTGGAAACGTGTGCTATCATAGGCTCATTCGATTCTAGCTTGAAATGATCTATCTATGTCTTCTCCAGACCAAACACGGAAAATCTTTTTAATCGGGACCATTGCGATAAGCGCGCTTATCGTCGTTGGACTCGTGTGGGCGATTGCGTCAGGTCCTGGACCGGGGATTCAATACACGTTTACGGATGATAATGATCCGGCTGTTGGTCCAGGTGATGCCAAGGTGACCGTTCGTGTGTTTGGCGATTTTCAGTGTCCGGCGTGTCGCCAAGCAGAAGCCGCCTTTGCATACGCCAAGTCGACGTATAAAGACAAGGTGCGTTTCATTTGGAACGATTTTCCGTTACAGACACTTCATGCGAACGCACTGCCTGCCGCCAATGCCGCGCGCTGCGCAGAGGCTCAGGGAAAGTTTTGGGAGTATCATGACATGCTGTATGCGCAGCAGCCGGCGTGGGAGGGAAGCGCCTCGCCATCAGACATATTTGCAACCTATGCGATGAGCCTTGGATTGAATAAGGATCAGTTCATGCAATGTCTGGATACGCGAACCTATCAAAATAAAATCATGGATGATGCACAAGAGGGAAAACGAGTGGACATTCAAGCCACGCCAACCTTCTTTATCAACAACATCAAGGTTGAAGGGATTATGTCGAACGATCAGTGGGATAAAAATATTCAGGAACAGTTGAAGAAGGTGGAGGAAGAGAAGGGGAACTAATCGATGCGGTCGACCAGAGAAGCTCTGTAGATGTCTTTTCTCAAGAGTAAGATCTGCGCTTCTAATGTTTTTTATGACAATACAAAACCCCTGAAAAGGGGTTTTGATGATGGCGTTTTTGGTTAAAATTACTTACTGTCATCTTTAATTTCTTTCAATAGTCGTTGGAGCCTTTCAAAATCCACAGCCGGTGTAGATTCATAAATAGCGGGCATCATAATTTCTAATATCTCGATCAGTCTTTTGTCCATACATCACTAAATGTTTCTATTTTTATACTTATCAGTTCTACTGACCGTGGCATTTCTTAAACTTTTTTCCAGACCCACACGGACAGATATCGTTGCGACCTACGTCTTTGAAGCGTGGATCAACGGCAGGGGAAGGGGATGATGTTGTAGACGATTCTTCCATCGTTTTTGCTGGTCCTTGCAACTGCATTCCGTTTGGCATGTTACGAGGCTGAAGATCTTGTTCAACGACCTGCTTCGCAATTTGGATTTTGAAAATGGTGTGAGCGACTTGGCGATCAATGAGGAGGAGAAGATCATGGAATAAACGATAGGCTTCACGTTTGTATTCAACGAGCGGATCACGCTGACCATAGCCCTGCAGACTAATGGCTTTGCGCAGATGATCAATGGCATCAAGATGCTCGATCCAGAGTTCGTCCGTGGCCCGCAGTAAGACAGCTTTTTCAATTTCACTCATCAACCCACGGTCACCAATGGTTTCTTCCATTTTGGCGTAGACAGCCTTGCTCGCGTTCATCAGCGCTTGAATAAGGGCGGTGCGCTGGGCGGCGATGTCTGCCTTCGTATCAGTTGATGCGACGAGCGCTGTTAATGCGGGTAGCTCAATATCTGATGGGAGAAAGGTTCGAGCGGATTTTTGTAAGTCCTCCAGTTGCCACTCACTTGAATCTTCGGCCACAGTATTGAGTAGAATGAGCTGTTCAATCTCGTGCTCAATCGCCTCCATCAGCATGGCTTTGAGCGGACGTTCTCCCTCTTGTGTCGGCTGGGTTGCAAGTTCGAGAATGTCGTGACGTCGCTTATAAATGACAGTGCGGTGTTTATTAATAACGTCGTCGTATTCAAGGAGGTGCTTTCGAATATCAAAGTTGTGACCCTCAACTTTGTGCTGCGCAGATTCAAGCGCGCGCGAGAGGATGCTGTTCTCTATCGCTTCGTCATCTGGAACTTTTAAAAATTCCATGCGCGACTTCATCTTTTCAGAGCCAAAGATACGCATCAGATCATCATCCATGGATACGTAGAATTGAGTCGAACCCGGGTCTCCCTGACGTCCGGCACGTCCACGTAATTGGTTATCAATGCGTCGGCTCTCGTGCCGTTCCGTGCCGAGTACATGAAGACCGCCAAGGCTGCGTACCTCTTCCATTTCTTTTGGATCAGGCGGATTACCTCCAAGTAAAATGTCGACACCGCGACCGGCCATGTTCGTAGCGATCGTTACGGCGCCTTTTCGTCCAGCTTGGGCAACGATTTCTCCTTCCCGCTCATGATTCTTTGCGTTCAGTAAATTGAAGGGCACGCCTTCTTGTTTTAACAGCTCTCCCAGGATTTCATTTTTTTCAATCGAAACCGTTCCAACCAAAATCGGCTGACCGGTTGCATGTCGTTCTTTAATCTCACGTACGACAGCCTTGAATTTTCCCATTTCGTTTTTATATACACGATCGGGTAAATCTGTGCGGCGAGAGGTCTTATTGGATGGAATAACGACAACCTCAAGCTTGTAAATCTTATGAAACTCTTCCGCTTCCGTCTCGGCGGTACCCGTCATACCAGCAAGCTTGCCATACAGGCGGAAATAGTTTTGAAATGTAATCGTTGCCATGGTGATTGATTCACGCTGGATTGGCACACGTTCTTTCGCTTCGATCGCCTGGTGTAAACCTTCGGAATAGCGACGGCCGACCATTAAGCGACCGGTAAATTCATCCACAATGATTACTTCACCTTCTTTCACCACGTAATCCTTATCTTTTTTGTAGAGCACCTGAGCTCTCAGTGCCTGCTCCATGTGGTGAACCATTTTCATTCCACCTTGGGCATACAGGTTTTCAATGCCAAGCCATTGTTCCATTTTATTGATGCCTGATTCTGTCAACGTGGCGGAACGCTGCTTCTCATCGATGAGATAGTCAGCTGTTTCTTCAAGTTTTGGAACGAGTTCCGCAAAGCGATAATAGAGCTGAGCAGCTTCTTCCGCCGGAGCACTGATAATGAGCGGCGTACGTGCTTCATCAATCAAGATCGAGTCAACTTCATCCACAATGGCGAAGTTCAGTTCGCGTTGGGCCATGTCTTCAACCCGTCCCACCATGTTGTCGCGCAAATAATCAAAACCGAATTCGTTGTTGGTGCCGTAGGTAATGTCAGCTGCGTACGCGTCCCGGCGGCTCACAGGTCGCAGATAATCCATATCAACACGGAACGATCCAGTCACATCACGTGCCTCATCATGCTGGGGCTCGGTCTTAAACGTTGGATCGTACCGAAAACCACCTTCATGCTGAATGCAGCCCACGCTCAGCCCAAGCGCAGCGTATACCTGTCCCATCCACACTGTATCGCGACGCGCCAGATAATCATTGACCGTAATTAAATGTACCCCTTTTCCAGTCAATGCATTCAAATAGATGGCGGCTACAGCTGTGAGCGTTTTGCCTTCTCCAGTTTTCATTTCTGCGATCCAACCTCGATGAAGCGCAATGCCTCCCATGAGCTGTACATCATATTGCCGCTGTTTCAATACGCGCCGTGATGCCTCGCGTGCCACAGCGAATGCTTCAGGGAGCAGGGCATCAAGCGCCTCTCCCATAGTGAGGCGTTTCTTAAATTCAGTGGTTTTTTCTTTCAGCTGTTCATCAGACAGTGTCTGGATGCTCGTTTCCAGCGCATTGATCTGTTTGATCAATGGTTGCATCTTTGCAATTTCGCGTGCATTTGGGTCACCGAAGAGTTTCTTGATAAAATCCATATTAGGCGCATTCTAGAAGAAAACTCTGAAAGAGGGAAGGGGAAAACTAAACTACAGCAGGAGTAAGAGAGCGCGGGTACAGATCAAATAAATTGCATAAGCTCAGATACATCCTAGACTCCTCTGTCCCAACAGAGGTATGCAAATC
>CAYRMN010000015.1:0-5564 GCA_964425575.1 uncultured Gammaproteobacteria bacterium
GGCGCCGGTGTTCACGCTGATCTCGTTGACGCGGTCGCGCTGCTCGAGGCCGTCGTTCTTCGCGGTGAAGGCGCCGGTGTTCACGCTGATCTCGTTGACGCGGTCGCGCTGCTCGAGGCCGTCGCGGGTATTGCTGGCCTGGGCGGTGGCGCCCGAGCCCGAGAAGCCGATCAGGGCCGCGACGGCCGCAGCGGCGAGGCAGACATACTTGTAGAAGGGACGGTTACGGTTCACGTGCATTCTCCTTGGTCGTCGGCTTGCCGTACTTGGCTCACCGTGGTGCCAGCATATAATCACATCTCCCCAAATCTGTCAAGAGGGGTTGGCTACACTGGACTTTACAATCCCTGTCCTTCATCAGAACCCGCAGGAATGGCTTGATTTTTTAAAAAAATAAACCGACGACGAACAGAGGCAAGTAACTCTTCCAATTCTTCTGAACGAAGGAGTCGAGCAACTAAAATAAACCCCAGACCTCCAACGAGCAGGGTCGCTCCAATTTGAAGAGCCACCTCCCAAAAGGTTTGAAGCGGTAACAGAGTGCCAACAGCCTGCCTTGCCACCCACCCAAACCCCAATAACGCCATACTCGCAGCCGTTGTTTTCAGCATTGAAATCCAGGTTCCTGAGCTTAGGGGACCTGTACGACGCCGCAATAACAGCCATAAAATCACAATCTCACAGGTCGAAGATAGACTGTAGGCCAAGGCCAACCCCATAATACCGAACGGTCCACGTAGCCAAAGCGCAAAACCAAGATTCAACACTTCGGATACAATTCCAGAAATCAAGGGCGTCCAAGTATCCTGAAGAGCGTAAAAGGCGCGAGCGAAAAGTGGTGCGAGGCCCTGAAATACCAAAGAAGCGGCAAAAATACCCAACACGTCTGCGGTTCGAATTGTGTCATTCCAGTTAAACACACCAGCTCCGAGCGTAAGGCGAACAATTTGTGCTCGCAGAATAATAAAAATGACGGTGGATGGAATCAGGAAAAAATTAATCTTGCGCGTGGCGGAACTGAGGACATCTTGAAAATCCGAAATGTTTTTTGCTCCGGCGGCCAATGACAGGCTGGAAAATGCGGCGACCGAAAAAGAAATTGCAAAAATACTGAATGGAAAATTCTGAATATTATTGGCCAGATTGAAAACCGTGATGGAGCCCACCGGTAACGCAGAGGCAAGTGCCTGCAAGATAACCAAATTAACTTGCCCAACCGCCAAGCCTGCCGTTCGTGGGGCCATAAGCCACAGAATACGGCGCACTCCCTCAGTACGGAGGGAAGGCGGCGGAATACGCTTTAATCCCAATCGAAAGGCAACGGAAGCCTGTGTTACCAAATGAAGAAACGCACCAATCACAACGCCCCACGCCAATCCTTCAAGCCCCATCATGGGAGAAAGAATGGTTGCGCCAATGATAATTCCAAAGTTATAAAAAACCGGAGCAAGTGAGAACGCAAGAAATCGACGTGTCGCCTGCAACACTCCGCCCATAACAGCTGATAACCCCAAGAAAAAGGGTGAGAGTGCCATGATGCGTGTTAGTCGAATGGTGGTATCGAGTTGCTCAGGCGTAAACCCTGGAACAGTCAGCGGTACAATCTGCGGGGCGAATACCACTAACCCTGCACAAATCACCAACATCGTGGCACCAATAACAGATAGCACTCGCTCCGCCAGTCTCCAAGCTTCTTCCTCCCCTTTTGTCTTCATGTACTCCGCAAATACCGGCACAAAACCAGCGGACAACGCTCCCAAAATAATCAACGTATAGAGCAAATCTGGCAGACGAAACGCAGCGTAGTAGGCATCTAAGGAACTTCCTGCCCCAAAATGAGCAGCTAAAATACGATCACGCAGGACGCCAACCAACCGCGAAGCAAGTGAGGCTCCGCCAACGATAATCGCCGCCGTGGTCAGCCCAGGCGTTTCACCGTGCCACAAATTCAACAACAATTTTTTCATTCAAATTCATCTTTAAGCTCCCACAAAGCATATATCATATCACCCTCAATCACGAGCTCAATCGATTTCAATGCCGTTCCTTCCGGTGCCTGTCCGCTCAAACGCTCGCCCGTCGACATGCTAAACGTGGCATGATGGCGCTGACATTCAAATACGCCATTGCATTGTTTCACCGGACCCCCAGCGTGTGTGCAAAAATTGACATAGGCCTTGATCGTCCCCTGATCATTATAAGCAATCCCCTGTTGAAAGCCATATCGAAAGAAAGCGGTAGTCCCAGGCCGGATCTCACCAATGCGCGCAACCGGCAGCTTTCTTATCGTTCCCATACTGACTGAGTCGACTTTAATCCTCCACCGCCCATTTCATATTCAAAGGGAAAAGCACGGATCGGTCCTTTCACCAATAGATGAAGCTCCATAAAAATATATTTCCATGTAAAAGAGGCGCGCCCATAGGCCTCAAGACGACGAACGGACACATGCACCGGAAAAGCTCGAAGTGTCGCAAACGTATACCCAAAACGAACAGCTCGTTCTGCATATTCCGAATCTTCAGCAAGCACAACGCGTTCATCAAATCCCATCAAGTGTTGATGAACTGCTTGCCGGACAAACATGCACGAGCCCTGTGCGTGCGTCTGTAGCCATTGCATTCGTGAAACGTAGTGATGGTAAAACGCATACAACGCATGATCAATTACCCGAGGGCTTAAAGGCTTCAACCGACAACACGCCACATCCGCCTGACGTGCATTCAGCTCCTTAAGACATGTATCCAAAAAAAATGGGGAAGGTAAAACAACATCCGCATCAAGAAATAAAAAAATCTCTCCACTCGCGACCTCTGCACCCCGATTGCGCCCCACGCCAGGCATACCTCCTTCGATCATTCTGGCATTCTCCGCTCCTGCAATTTCACGCGTTCTATCCGTTGACGCATGATCCGCCACGATAACTTCAAAGTCCTGAAATGACTGCTCTTTCAAAGAATTGAGCAACGCCGGAAGATACCGCTCTTCATTTTTTGTAGGAATAATAATGGAAAGAAACGGCATACTTATAACAACAGTGCCCAACACGCGATTCCAGCAGCAACAGCCACATTTAATGATTCTTTTGTCCCTTTACGACCAATCATTACAATATCATCGCATTCAGCTAAAAGCGAAGGTGGAATACCCGATACTTCATTCCCTAGTACCAGTGCGGCTCGAGTTGGTTTTCGATATTCTGCCAAATCTACCGCTTTTTTATCGAGCTCCAATCCAATAAGACGATAACCAGCCTCTTTTAGTTCGCTCATTGCATCGCGGATATCTGTCCGCTGTTCCCAGGCCACAACTTTCTCAGCTCCTAAAGAAACTTTGAGTAGCTTTGGATCAGGAGGAGCTGGCGTATACCCTGTAAGCCAGAGCTTGGTTACCCCCAAAAATTCGCACGTGCGAAACAGCGCCCCCACATTCTCCCGTGATCGAATGTCATTCGCAATCAAATGAAGCGTACGAGGGCTAGAAGGGGGCATAATCGCGTCGAATCTTACCAAAAATAAGCCAAAGATTCAAGGCGCCCCCCTTTACCTTCTGCCTTCAACACATTACTCTCTACACACTAAGGACTTCTGTCTTTGGATGCAGACCGCGAAAGAATTGAGGCTTGGAGCGACCGGTAGCATCGCTACCGCGAGTGACAAGCGAAAAATCTGACAAAGGTATGCGCCAAAAACAGAAGTCCAAACACTATGAAATTCGGACATCGGATTCAGGGAATGATAACGAGCTACGACGAACGCGGGCGCGGGACACTTCAGTTGTCTGGCGGACGGCAGCAGGTGCCGCTCGCGGAAGACTCTGATGAGACCCGTGGGACCTATATGCTTGGCACAGGTACCGTCGCTATCCCTTTTAGCGCTGTGGGAGATGATGTCGTTGCCACATTCATGCGCCGTGATCAAGGCACGAAAATCGCCAGAATTGAAAGCATCACAACTCCCAGTACTGATCGCGTGTCTGCTCCCTGCCCTCATGCCGGCGTCTGCGGAGGTTGTTTGTGGCAGCACCTTTCGTATGAAGCTCAGCTTCGCCTCAAGCAACAAATGATCAATCAAGCATTTGAGCAGGCTGGACATACGGAACGAATAACATCGGTGATGGCGAGCGATGATCAGCTCTATTATCGCAACCGCATGGATTATGCGGTGGGTTGGCTCGGTACTATCGGTCTAAAAGAATATGGTAGCTGGAATCGCTATCTTGATCTCAAAACCTGTCTCCTCCTATCTCCAGACACTCCTACGATTCTTGAAAAGGTACGCGAACTCATGCGCGAACATTCACTTGAACCATGGGACGCGAAACATCACACAGGGCTCATGCGTTATGTCGTCATTCGTGAAGGGAAGAATACGGGCGAGCGCCTCATCATGCTGGTTGTCTCTTCTCTCACGCGCATCAATGACACGACACGCGAAGCGATCAAGGCCGCTCTTTCTCCGCTCTGCACATCACTTCTGCTCGGTGAACAAACCAAAATAACAGATCTTTCATACGTGACAAAAGCAGAAGCTTTAAAAGGGAACCCATGGTTTGAAGAAACGGTAAACGATATTCGGTATCGCATTGCGCCAAATTCTTTTTTTCAAACCAATTCACACATGGCCGCGCACCTGCAGCAGGCCGTCCTTGATCTCGTGGCTGCATCTTCCTCAACATCACTCCTTGATTTGTATTGCGGCCTTGGTTTTTTCGGAATTGCTGCGACAAAACGCTTTCCCGAACTTCGCGTGTCGGGATACGAACTGGACGCTGAAGCAATCGAACTCGCCAAACACAATGCAGCAGCGAACGGTGTCACAGAGTGCATAGACTTTACGTCGGGACCTGCCGAAGATCTGTCCTGGAAAGACATCGAGGCAGATACCATTATCCTCGACCCTCCACGCGCGGGCCTCCATCCACGCGTCCTCAAAACCATCCTCGAGAAAAAACCACGCTCGATCATCTATGTCTCGTGTAACTATCATCGACTAGTTGAGGAGCTCAAAGAATTTAAACAGAGCTATTCCATTGAATCCATACAAGCGCTTGATTTATTTCCGCAAACACCGCATGTGGAGGTTGTGGTGAAGATGCTATACTCAACTCTATGAAAACAGGTTTTGTTGTACTGGCTGGGAGATCAAATGTGGGAAAGTCCACGCTCTTAAATGCCCTCGTTGGGTCAAAGGTAGCTATTGTGACACCCAAACCCCAAACCACGCGCCATCCGGTACGAGGTATTTTGCATGATCCGCGAGGACAAATTGTGTTCGTAGATACTCCGGGTATTTTTTTGGGGAAAAAAGACTTGGTTTCCCGCAAGCTGAATGAACTCGTCAAAGAAGCCCTTGAGGGAGTTGAAGCGATTGTCTATGTCATGGATCCGACTAGATCATCCGGACCGGAAGAGGACATGATCCAAAAACTGTTGCGCAATACCACTATCCCCATCATTAATGTTCTCAATAAAAGCGACGTTCCAGCGAATGAACAACACGCACGTCAAATGTTTCTCGAGGTGAACGTAGGTCAAAAAATGACTCTTGAGGTCTCCGCTAAAA
>CAYRMN010000015.1:5574-29728 GCA_964425575.1 uncultured Gammaproteobacteria bacterium
TCACACCAATCTCAATCAGCTTGTTGATGCGTTGTTCAGCATCATTCCAGAGGGAGATCAATATTATCCCGACCTCCAAATTTCTGATATGCGGCATAAAGAATGGCTGGAAGAGTTGATTCGCGAAAAAGTATTCTTATCGCTCGAACAGGAACTCCCCTATTCCACCAAAGTTGTAGTTGAAGATATTGACGAACGACCTGATCAATCACGTTTTATCCAGGCAACAATTTGGACGACTGAGGAACGGTATAAGGGCATGATTGTCGGCGCAAAAGGCACAAAAATAAAAGAGATTGGCATGAAGGCACGCAAAGAACTCGAAGAAGCGCTGCAACAAAAAATCTTTCTTGAACTTCACGTTAAAGTCGATCCTAAATGGCCGGAACGATTCGCATAAATATGCGTTTTCCATGGATTCGTCCAGCTGAACGATCAAACATTTTTACAGAACAAGAAAAAATACCTGAACCACGAATCGTACTCCCTCGCATGGCGTTAGAGTTCAGAGAGAACGGAAAAGAAAAAATATTTAGTATCTTCCAGCTTCAAGAATATTTACTAGCAACGGGTCGTGGGGACTTGCTTCCGAACGTCGAGACATACGATCCATTACGAGTTGAGCCTGAGCTCTACAAAGATCTCCGCGCGATCCCAAGCTGGGAGCCGGATCACAAACGCCAACAGACATTTGCCGCAATGTTGCGTGGCCTCATTAGATCTGGAACCAAAAAGGCATTCGAGCCATATATTACACCCGCTCAATTTTCCGACTTATTTGGTATTGATGCCTCTCATGAGGACCCATTCCTCCAAGAGCTGCATTCCGTCCTTGCATCAATGCGGGTTGGGATGGACATCGAAGACATCGCGCAGCGCCTAGAGCGTGAGCGCTACCTCCCTCTCCTTCATCGCTGTATGACGCGTGAAACAGAGGAAGAAAAAAGAGAATGCCAAACAGAGCTTCGCTCCTGGCAGCGCGTTCGGGATAATCTATACCTACGCCTCGCACACCCAACAGCCACATCTGCTATTCTCTTTAAAAAAAGAGGCGATTTATCATCGCCTCTTCCCCGTCGTGCAGCCTAGTTTTTGTCTATTCTTGAGCATCCCGAATCGCTGTTACTTCATACCCTAGAAGAGCCTTAAGTGCCGCATCTCCGTTCAAGACACCAGCAGCCCCCGCACTCAATGGATTAAATGTGAGCTTTAGTACCAAAGGATTTTGAGGATTATTGAGAACAATGACTTCCCCAAACCAGCTATGGGCTTTAAAGACCTGAACCATCACATCCTTGCCATTTACATTCAGCTTCCAATCAATCGGATCTGCATCACCCTTTAAGAGAAAAACATCAGTGCTTTTTTCAGCAGATGCCACCTGAGACCGCAAAGTAGAGAACAGGTGAAGAAACTCTGGCGATCCTTTAACGACTCCCTGAATTGCATCGTTCAAGATGCCAAGATCAAGCGTCGCAATACGATTGCGCGACAGCTCCGCAAACTGATCCGAGGAAAGCCAAAGACCGCTCGTCCCAAGTCCTGATGCCTTATCTTGCTCCGGCCAATAGGATGGAGGATAGAGACTGGAAGCCATTTTCAAATTCAGTCCCTCAATGCTCCCCTGGCTTACCCGATCCACCATCACAGGTTCTGGGATGGTTTTCTTCTGTCGCTGTGCGGTCTCACGGGCTTTCTTTGATTCATCCGATTCCGATTGCACCAAAAGTTTCCAGTACACGTTGGCGACTTGTCCTGGTGCAAATCGTTCAATAACAATCGTGCGCGTTCCCTCTTGTTTTGCGCCTGCCATGGCCGCCGAAAGATGAGCTCCAAAACCCAAAAATGTTTGCCTCGTTTCAATGACACTCCCTGGGACAAGATTGATCCGCTTTGACGCCTCCGCTGAATTCACTCCACTGAGTTCGGATGGCTGAGGTCCCGTAGCAGGAGGCTTTATATATTCTTCGATCTTCGACTGACAGCCGACTCCGACCAATGCAGGAACAATGAGACAGGCAAGCAAGAGGCGTTGAGAATAGGACATAAAAAGATATTCACTGATTTAATATTCTATACGTAGAATCATCCCTTCGATTTCTGCGGTGCGGGGATTGTTTTGAAGACGTATTTCGGCCTGAATATCCCCTCATTTTGCCGTAATGATATCAGCATCTCCTGCATCAGCATGATACACGTTTATCACATATCCGTTACGACGGAACTGCTCTATATAAAACCGAGAAATTTCGTCGTGTGACGCCTGGAGCCCCTCCCAGCTGAGCGTCAGCGTATCGCTCCGATGAAAATTCGCCGGGATATCCGTCGTCGTTGCGCCCCCGTCAGTTGATGACGATATACCGATCATCGTATCAAAAGACCGTAACGAATGAAATAACACACCCATTGCCCGTTCCTTTTTTGCCCCAGTCAGTAATTCGATCGAATGAACACGTTCAGGCGCATAGAGGGTAATACTCGGAGGGAAATTGGCTGGTATGCGATCAAGACGCTCAGGTATGATTTCAAATACACCAACGAAACGCCAAAAAACGCCAAGCCCAATCACAAGAACGACCAACAAGAGACAGCATCCGCCGGAACACACTTGCCACCATGGACGTCCAGTACGAATAGACGTATCCACTCGTTGTGGAGAAGGCATGGTCAATGACGGCATAGATAACACAGTAGCGTAGATCGAACCTCAGCGCAAAAGACGAGTTGCTCCTTCCCTGAAGCCGGCGTACACTCAAATGAACAAAAAATATATGCTCAAAATGCCCTCCCTGGAAGTGGGAGACTTGGCTCCCGACTTCCGACTCAAAGATCACACAGGGAATACCGTTCATTTGGGAGATTTCAAAGAAAAAACATATGTCATCCTTATCTTCTACCCCGGAGACATGACGCCTGGGTGCACCATGCAGCTCTGTGCGATCCGCGATGATTGGTCAAAATTTAAGCGCCCGGATCGGGTTATCTTTGGGATCAATCACGGCGATACAGAAAGTCATCAGGCATTCATAAAAAAATACACCCTTCCCTTTCCCCTACTTATCGATCAAGATAAAAAAGTCAGCGCGTTATATGGCGCGCTGCGCACCTTTTTCAAAGTTCGTATTATTCGACGCACGGTCGTCATTATTGACCCTCACGGAAAAATTATCTACCTTAAACATGGAATGCCGAAAAATAGCGATATTCTAAAGCATCTCCCCTAGCTCTTATGAAAACAGAATCAAAACCGCTCCCTTTTTCAACACCACTGTCTGGCATAAGCGACAAAACGCTCGCCATTCATCACGATAAGTTGTACGCAGGCTATGTTGCCAAGAAAAATGAAATCGCTGAAAAACTAACAGCGTTGTCTCATGGAGGAGATGTTTCCAGCGCAAACCAAAGCTATTCAGAGCTACGTGCCTTAAAAGATGGAGAAACCTTTGCCGTCAATGGCGTGTATTTGCACGAATGGTACTTTGACGTTCTTGGAGGAAATGGACAGGCAGAAGGTCCGCTTGTTGATGCGATCGTGGCACACTATGGTTCGCTCGAAAATTTTCTCACCTATTTTAGTGCCTGTGGCATGGCCGCGCGCGGCTGGGTCGTGCTTGCCTGGGATACACATGATGGTGAGTTGCGAGTGTATACAAGCGATTCCCACAACCAAGGTGGAGTATGGGGCGCGCTCCCCATCCTTGTACTCGATGTGTACGAACACGCCTATTTCATCGATTACGGGTCTGATCGTAAAGCCTACATCGCTGACTACTGGAAAAACCTCAACTGGGCCAAGGCAAACGAATTATTCACCGCCGCAAAACGATAAACATGTTCGCTAGACCGTCGTCCCGAGCAAAACGAAGTGACGCCGAGGGATCTATAAGGAAAATTTTCTTTAGAGATCCTTCGACTTCGCATACGCTTCGCTCAGGACGACGGTCCGATATCTAAAGCATACTTATTAAATTCTACTATGATTCATATTGGACAACCCGCACCCGACTTCACTAACGTCACTGCCTATCACAAAGGCGAATTTCATCCTGTGAGCCTCAGCACCTATCGCGGCAAGTGGCTGGTTCTCTTCTTCTATCCGCGCGATTTTACCTTCATCTGCCCCACAGAACTAAAAGGCTTTGCCCAGCACGAAGCTGAATTCAATCAATCAAGTGCGGAGATTCTTGCTGCCTCCACAGACTCAGAGTGGAGCCACAAAGCATGGTTTCAGCAGGACTTACCTGCCGTGCAATATCCAGTGTTGGCAGATACCACCCAAAAAATCTCGCGCGATTACGACGTGCTGAATGAGGCGGACGGATCTGCCGAACGCGGTCTATTCATCATTGATCCAACCGGCATCATCCGTTACGCCCTGATCAGTGCAGGCTCGGTCGGCCGCTCTGCCAAAGAAACCCTGCGCGTCCTCCAAGCCCTCCAAACCGGCGAACGCTGCCCCATGGAATGGGAACCGGGAAAGGAAACCTTGGGGAAAAGCTGATTCTCCTCAAAAAAAGAGCATCTGATAAGGTGCTCTTTTTTGTTCAGAATATGATATCAAGTTATGCCGCTACTTTTGCACTCGCGCTTGCCATTGCTTCTTCGAGGGCATTCTTATTCCAGCCGACAATGATCATGCCATCGATATCAACGACAGGGACACCCATTTGCCCAGACTTTTTAACCATGTCATTCGCAGCTGCAGGATCTTCTGCTACATCGATCTCTGTAAACGCAATTCCTTTTTCCTGAAAAAAATCCTTCGTGAGCTTACAGTACGGACACGTTTTTGTTGTGTATATTTTGACAGTCATATAAAAGAAAGAAGTGATTGTTTAAAGTATAGCACATCTACATTTCTTCCAAAAACTTTATCAACAGTCTCACCCCATATCCACTCGCCCCATAGGGCTGATCCGGGCGTGTTTCTTTTTCCGTGTACGATGGACCAGCAATATCGAGATGCGCCCACGGAATTTTATTTACAAATGTCCGTAAAAATAAACCGGCAGTTAACGCTCCTCCCCAGCGTTCGCTCGTGATGTTCTTGATATCCGCGATCTTTGAACGAATCATTGAGGCATATCCTTCAAAAAGCGGTAGGCGCCATAATAGTTCACCCGTTTCTTCAGAAACCTGTCGCAGCTTCTCGGCCAACCGATCATTATTCGACATGAGTCCAGCAATCTGCTCGCCAAGCGCGGAAACACATGCGCCAGTCAACGTCGCAAGATCAATAATCACATCGGGTTTTACGCGCTGTGCGTAGGTCAGCGCATCCGCCAAAGTAACTCGACCTTCTGCATCCGTATTTAAAATTTCTATAGTTGTGCCATCCATGGCTGTGACCACATCGCCTGGACGATAGGCGTTGCCGCTCGGCATGTTTTCTACCGCCAGGCAGACCCCATGAACCTCAACATTCGGTTTTATAGAAGATAGCGCTTTGAAAGCCCCTAGAACAGACGCGGCACCGGCCATATCAATCTTCATCGTCATCATCCCATCAGCCGGTTTTAGGGATAATCCACCCGAATCAAAGGTAACTGCCTTGCCTACGAGCGCGACGCATTTCTTCGCCTTTCGTGGACGATAGCTCAAATGAATGCCGAACGGCGGATGGACGGAACCACGTGCAACGGCAAGTGCGGCACGCATTCCTAGTTTTTCCATATCTGTTTGAGACAAAATAGTACATGTGATAGAAGAGCCGCGCACCGCCAATTTCTTCGCCGCTGCTACCAAATGAGCCGGCGTCATATCTGCAGATGGAGTATTAACCAACTCGCGTGCAAAATTCGTGGCTTCGGCCAATGCATGTCCTGTTTTAATACCATCCTCAATCATTCCCACGATCTTTTTGTCGGTTTCAATAATCGAAAGCGTAGATACCTCGAGCGGCTGATGTTTTTTTACATGTTGAATACCTCTACACGCATCAAAACGATACCCGCCCAACAATACACCTTCGGTAAATGCCTGAGCGCCGGCGCGATGGTTCCCCTTTTTCATATCATGTCCGAGGAATGGCATTGCAATCGTCGCAGTATGATGTTCTCTGGCAATCTTGATAAGCAGACCACCTATTTTTCGTAACGCATCAACATCAAACGTATCCTTTGATCCCAATCCCACTAAGGCAATCTCTCTAGCTTTTACTTTACCAAATGATGGAAACAACAGATATTTTCCTAACTTGCCATCGAATGACCGAGAGGTCATAAGTTCACTCAACACCCCACCTAATACCTTATCCACCGAAGCTGTATGTCCAGTCAGCCGAACAGTCGACTGCGGCACGCCAATCACCAACAAGTCACAGGTCTGTGAGAGTAGTTCGGTTTGAGAAACACGGATGTTCATAAAATAAAAAAGATATATCAGAATTTTCCGGAACAAGTTGCGCTTGACCAAAGGCCGGCACCACTAGCCTTCGCCTCTTCTTGCAGTTGTTTTAATTCCCGTTTTCGTACAGGATCGAGCGGAAATGAAAGATATGCATATGCATAGCCTTCACGAATCATGAGTGCATTCACGTCCGTCCCATCTTCAAGCATAACGTTCCGAAGCAAACGATCATATTTATCTCGCTCATCCGCCCTTGGATCGGCAACAAGTCGGATGCGTTTTTCGCCGAGCAATTCATGAAGTCGAGCAGATGCCTGTTTTCCAAAACACTGCACCGCCTTGCGAGGATCAACGGTCTCGGGCGTATTTATGCCGAGCATTCGTACCTTCCATTCTCCTTTCTCGGTATCAAGTCGCGCAACAAACGTATCACCGTCGACAACTTTTACCACCGTCGCATTCGTTGTAGCTCGAGCGCTCGTTGCAGTTATAGGGTTGTCAGACGAGTGACATATCCCACCGGGCATACAATATCCTCCCCCTTGAGGAGGAGCGATCGCCATACCAACTGCAGGCGATTGATGTTGGGATTGTAAAATCAAAAAAAGACCGAGCGTAGCAGCTGAGATCAACACCCCTACAAACAAACGTAAACGTATCGCCATAATAGACTATTCTCATGGTAACATGCACATCGCTATGCGCAAGCCATCGTCTCAAATCGCTCGAACGACAAACGCTGAAGATGAAGCGCGGCTTTTTGCCGCTGAACTTGGTACTGCGCCTGAACTGGACCTGCATGGCCTTGATACCGTCTCTGCAGAGCGCGAGGCAGACACATTTCTTCATCATCACTATATGCAGCGTACGCCAGTAATCAAAATCATCCATGGCCGAGGAACCCTGATTTTAAGAGATATGCTCCAGCGCATGCTCCAAAAGCATCCACTGGTCTCCTCATTCCGCGGCTCACGCAACCCGCATGAGTCTGATGCGGTCATATATGTCGCGCTTGTTCAGCGACCATTTATAACGGGACTGGCCAAACGACGTTGATATACGTATGCTATAGCCATCTATGACTTTTGCCTCCATCCTCAAAAAAAATATCCTCTATCTTGCCTTTTTTACCGCCCTTACAGGGATGTTGGGTAGTCTTTATTTTAGCGAAATTCAACATCTTGCTCCTTGCATCTTGTGCTGGTATCAACGCATTGCGCTGTACGCACTTGTCCTTATTCTGGGAATTGGAATTTGGGATAATGACCGCAACGTCTCTCGATACGCTCTACCGTTTAGTGTCATTGGAGGCCTCATCGGCATCTATCACAATTTATTGTATTACGGCGTCATCCCTGAACAACTCGCCCCCTGTCGTCTTGGAGTCTCGTGCACGCAGGCAACCATTTCCTGGTTCGGATTTATTACCATCCCGCTCCTCTCATTGACCGCCTTCATCGTCATCACCTCGTGTCTTATTATTTCAAAACGTACTTCAAAAGACTGAGAGCTCCCTCAGCCTCTCTTACAAAAAGAAAAACTCACTTTATTCTGCGATCCCCTGCCGCGCATACACCACCACGCGATATTTCGTTGGTCCAATACGATGACAATCTACAAGCGCCAGTTCACCGACTCGTTCATGAACGGCTTTTGTCATACGCTGCAATACCTCAACTTCCGTTAACCCCTCATCAGTTTCTACAATCAGTGCATTATCGCACTTCCATAGCTCGCTGGGATTCATAGATGCTTTCTGCATACTTATTCTTCTCCTGCCGCCCACGATTTAAGGGTCTTGTAGGTTTTCTCACCACACAACCATTTGCCTGTTTCGGTATTGATAAAAAAGGGAACACCGTCACAATGACCGTGCGTATCTACCTCATGTAGTTTTTTCATATTGGCCGGGTGATGCCACACCTCATGCTGATGCACGGTAAAGCCCTCCTGAGAAAGCTGATCAACCAAAGGAGCCATTTTCTCACAAAATGGACAATCTTGTCCGTAAAATTCAAGAAGCGGCATATACTTTCGAACACATTCGCTCTAATTTATTTAAACGATCGGCTACCCGCTGTCGGTCAACAAACCAGACCATCACGACAAGACAGAGAAGAAGGAGCAAGAGGAACTCAAGGCTCTTTGGTTGTGATTTCATACGGGAAGTATAGCATGAGTTGTACGCACCTCACCGCGCACCACGCGAAGCGCGTTTAAGATGACAATCACATCAACAACTTCTTGTGCGATCGCTCCATAGGTTGGCGGCAAATATCCAGCTGCAGCAACCCCCATTAAAAGGATACTCAACCCAATACCGACACCCATGCCTGTGGTTGCCACTCGCATGGTACGGCGAGCGATATCAAACGCATCTTTTACGCGTCGGACCTCGTCAACCGTAATGACAATATCGGCTGTTTCCGATGCAATCCCTGAACCATTTGCGCCCATGGCAATACCAATGTTCGCCGTCGCAAGCGCTGGGGCGTCATTCACCCCATCGCCCACCATAACAACAGACCCATATTTTTTCTTCATCCGCTGAATCTCTTTCAGCTTATCTTCAGGCAAGCACTCTGCCCAAATCTTCTGTATACCAACATGCCGCCCTAGTTCTTGCGCGACGACTGTTTTATCTCCTGTCAGCAATTCAATCTGCTCTATACCTGCAGCACGTAACGAAGCAAAAAGCTCCTTAAGTCCAGGCCGGATCGTATCTGAAAATAAGATCCCTCCAATCAACTTGGCATTTCGCGCCACATAGATCGTTCGGATCCCTCCCTGTTTTTGTTCTGCATCCTTCGCTAAAACTGCCGGAGGTATGACCACCCCCTGTTCTTGAAGAAAAGAAAGTCGCCCCAATAAACATGCCTGATCATCAATACTCCCCTGTACACCTTTACCGATAACTTCTGTGCAGGTGTGGGGAAATACCAGAGGAATCTGCTGTTCTTTTGCATATCCAGTAATCGCACGCGCTAATACATGTGAAGAGCATTGATCGAGCGAGGCGGCGATACGAACGACCTCCTGAGAAGTCACCTTATACGCTACAACATCACGAACCATGGGAGTGCCGAACGTTAGCGTGCCCGTCTTATCAAAAATGAACGCTTTGGCACGAGCGAGCGTTTCAAGCGCGGCTCCGC
This sequence comes from uncultured Gammaproteobacteria bacterium, assembly GCA_964425575.1. Classification (GTDB taxonomy): domain Bacteria; phylum Patescibacteriota; class Patescibacteriia; order 2-12-FULL-60-25; family 2-12-FULL-60-25; genus CAYRMN01. The sequence continues at coordinate 15,078 of CAYRMN010000015.1, forward strand.
TTTTCATAATAATCCCCCGTCCCGCCGCCCGACTCATGCCCGATAGAAAGGCGATTGGCGTAGCCAAAATTAATGGACACGGAGTGGCGACGACCAATACTGCGAGTGGACGCAAACTATCATGAGACAAAAACCATGCAACTGCGGCTAAGAAGAAGGTGATGGCTGTAAACACCAAGCTATATCGATCTGCCAAGCGAACAACGGGCGCTTTGTGCTGCTCGGCCTCACGAACCAATGAGACCATACGTCGATACTGACTTGCTTCAGCGGCAACAGTGGCTGAAATTTCAATCACCCCATCTTGGTTCACAGACCCTCCCAACACGCGCTCATGCGTCCCCTTCTCCGCTGCCAATGGCTCTCCCGTCAAACGCGACTCATCAATCGTTGATGAACCAGACACAATCACTCCATCAACCGGAATGATTTCTCCTGGCTTCACAAGCAATACATCACCAATCTTCACCTCATCAGCTGAAATATCCTCGAGTGTATCACCGCGTTTTCGATGAGCGATGGTTGGAGCGCTCGCAAATAACCCCTCAAGATGACGACGCGCTCGCTGCGATGCGAATGCTTCCAACGCCTCACCGCTCGAGAGCATCAATAAGATCACCATACCAGCTGTCCATTGCTGCAACCAAAAAGCGCCTGCCATGGCTGTCAGTGCAATCACATCCATCCCAGAACGACCTGCACGTATATTTTCAATAATACCCCACACAGACCACATCATCCCGATAATCAATAACCCACGCAGCACAATTGAACCCACAAACGACCATCCAAGCGCATATAACACCCCTGCACATAAAAGCCCGACCCCACAAAGAATTGAGGTACGGAAAATGCCAAAAAAACGCTTCATTCTTCGTAGGTAACTTTCAGACATATGAACCAGTATACACGATAATCACCTCTATCGAAGACCCCACCTCGACCATTCTTCGTCCAAAATTAGACAAAAAATGTCAAATTGGCTTATATATAGTATACTTGACATATTTCATAAAACATGGTATTGTTCTTCTTCAAAGAAAGTGATTCCACCCAGGATTTCCCAAGGGCTCTGAGGAGAGAGGCCTTGCCGGAAACCCCCGGTGGCAGTCCCGCCCCCGAGGAACTCGTCGCGACCATCGCGACCCAACTTCGCCTCAAGGAGGCATCATGGACACGTTTTTCACACTCTGCATCGCAGCCCCCGCTTTCGTCTTCGGCCTCATCGAGGCCTATAGACAGAACCCCTGGTTCTGAGCTGGGAAGGCGGCCTACCGGCGAGAGTTGGTACCTCCCTTCTCTCGCTGCGCTTTTTCTCCGAATCACTCCGAGTGGTTCACAGAAATTGGCGCAATACAAAACACCACCTCTCGAGAGAGGCGGTGTTTTTGTTCCGTCTTAGAGTCTGTTTAAGACTCTTACGCGCGTTGCACGTTAACGGCACGAGGTCCCTTTTCTGAATCTTCGGTTTCAAATGAGACAGCCTCATTGAGCTGAAGTTCGTCAAAGGAAACGCCGACGAGAGCTGACTTGTGAAAAAAGACGTCTTTCTCCTGGCCTTCTACGCCGATGAATCCAAAACCTTTATCGGTCTTGCTTTTGATGAATCCCTTCATAGTATTGAATGTTAGGAAATGAATTATCCGCAAATCTGGGCTTCTTTGCGGAAATTCGACGGCTTTCCACGCTGAGCTCTTTTGCCTGAACAGAATAACACATCTTGAGAAAAATGTAAAGCAAACTTTGTATGATCGGTTTCAGACAGCGACTTTTGCAGAAATTCTGCTATTTATTGAGGTTAATGAACGGTACCGTATTGCCCATCATGTACTGTGGCAACATCCCATTCCACTTCTCAATCGTTTTTAAATTGACATATGCTGCACCGCCTTGCTGCTGAATTGCCTCAGATTGAATTTTGATAGCTTCCGCTTCTCCCTTTGCCTGAGCAATGCGCTGTTCCGCGTCGATTTGGGCCTTCTTCAATTCGTTATTGGCACGCTCTGCATCTTGCTGCGCGACCTGTTTCTGCTCAATGGCAGCTTCATATGCTTCTGAAAAAGATTCGTTTACAAGAGAATATCTGGTCACAATAATATTAGAAGGGGCAACAATACTCTTAATCGTTGCTTCAATTTCATCCTGAACCTCGCTCCGTCGTCCCAAAATATCCTCAGCACTATATTTCGCGACAACCTGTTTCACGGAAGCCTGAACGGCTGGATCCAAAATCTTCGATTCGTAGGTCGTGCCAATATTTTGATAGATCAATCCTACCGCCTTTGCATCTACTACATAGTTTACCGCGCTATGTATTTTTACAACTTGCAAATCATGCGAATAGGCTTCGGAATCTTCAATCTCAAATTTCTGTGTTTGTACATTCATTTTAACAACACGGTCTGCAATCGGAATAAGCCAATGCAATCCCGGCTCAAGTACTTCACCATGAAATGCACCCCAGCGGAGGACAACTCCACGCTCCCCTGCCTCAACGGTAGTGAACGTTGAAAGAAGCGCAAACAGCAAAATGACGCTCAAGGCCCCAAAAATTGACTTGCGAACAATAGTCATAGCGATAAGATTAAATATCAGTGTGTCTATCTCATCATTTACTGGAAGAAACATCAAGGCGGCGAAAACAATTCGTCGTATGATCATTCACCATTCCCACGGCCTGCATGTGCGCGTAGACGACAGTTGGCCCAAGAAATTTGAACCCTCTCTTTTTTAAATCTTTCGCCCAGAGGAGCGCCTCGTTTGTATACGCAGGATAATCTTTCGCGCTTTTCAGCTTGTGCTGTATAGGAATCTTTCCAACCCAAGACCACATGTATGATGAAAAATCTCCAAACTCTTTTTGAACGTCCATGAACCGCTTCGCGTTATTCACCGCGGCTTCAATCTTTTGTCTATTTCGGATGATCCCAGCATCATTCATCAACCGCTCGATATTCCGTGCATCAAACCGCGCGACTTTGTGATAATCAAAATCTGCAAAGACCTTGCGAAAATTCTCGCGCTTATGCAAGACCGTGCGCCACGATAAACCAGCCTGAAATGTCTCCAACACCAGAAACTCATAGATCTTTTGATCGTCATAGACAGGCACTCCCCACTCTTCATCATGATATTGAAGATACAGCGGATCATCTAACACAGGCCACGGACAACGAGAAAGGGATGAAGACGGCATATTTAGATCATCTGTTTTAGAAATGCTTCAATTGATTCTCGAAAAAACGGAAAAAACTCAAGACCATCCAAATCTTCAGTTGTTGAAATCCAGCGAATTTCTTTGAGCTCTCGCCCATCCGGTTTCGGTTCTTGATTAGGCGGCTCAAGCTCGCAGTGATATACGATACCAAACCGATTCAACCCGTCCCCTTCACCACAATACGAAAACACATCGTGAATCGTAAGAATCTTTACCTCGATACCCAATTCTTCTCGAAGCTCTCTACGCAATCCCTCATGCGGCGTTTCATTGACATGCAGCCTTCCGCCTGGGAGTTCCCATTTCCGATCGAGAACAATCAACACTTTGCCATGACGGACAATGAGCGCCTTCTGCGCCACCGAACCCACAAAATGTGTATCCATAGCTATCTCCCATTTATTCCCCATCCCAATAGTTAAGAGACTCGCTCACCCGTCCCAAAAAACGCATCTTCTCGGTCAAAACTCCAAACTTTCCTGAATCCGGGTACTCTGCAACTTCCGGCGAGAGTTTGGTACTCACCGCGAGATAACGCAACTCTTCTGATGAAGTGTTTATCATCTGATGAGCCGTCTCCGGTCCTCCAGGCGGGCATGCAATAAAATCACCTTTTTTCACCGGATAGCGCTCTGGACCAATCCGAATTTCACCTGATCCTTCGAGAATAAAAAACATCTCTTCATTTACATGATGGTTATGGAGTGGAAACGCTCGTTTTCCCGGAGGCAGAACTGTTACGTTATACCCAAGCTTCTGCGCACCGATGATCGGACCAACAAATCCCATAACTGCTCCTTCGTATTTTTCTTTCACGCTATCCGGCATGGGTGCCGGAAAGGGCTTATATTCAAGTGCTGAGATGTTGAAAATGGATTTTGACATACACAATCATTTAATACTGAGGCGTATGAGCTTCTTCGTAGGTTATCTTCCTCTTTATAGTTGTTCCGGCAAAAAAAACGACAGCCCATCGAGCAATTTCGGGACTATAGACGTCTTCTCCCTTTTGAACAACATCATGCCACGTTGGTGGATATTCATCTGAGGTTACCTCTCGAAACGTAATACCAGGCATAAACAAGGCTTGCCCATCGGTATGCACGACCTCTCGAAGGTCTGTGTCATCGTGCCCCATACGAAGCCCCGGTGCACTTTCTGCCAACGCCAAGGTGCATCCTCCACGATCATAGTGCCCCTTGGCCAGAAACTCACCCGGCTTCATTCGATCATATTTTAAAAGTCGTAGGTAAAAATTCGGTAGTTGCCCTGTTGGAAAAAACTGTTGGTAGATACCGGGAAAACGTTCCTCAAAACATACAACGACCTGTTCTAAAGTAAGTTTTGCCTCCTGATAAATACCTTTTGCCGACTGAATAAGACTGGAGAGCTCTGGGTAAATGACCATCGTCTCCTTAAAACGCTCATCAGCATGTTCGTTGTAATGAAAATATTCTCGGTTATCCGTATGACCAAGTTCGCGTCGATACTTTTTATAGCCGACCTCTGAGCCACGGCTACTCGGATCAAGTTGGAAGTATATTGAATCTTTAATCTCAGCTGGCAATGTAAGAAATTTCACAAACTGATCTATCGCATGTTGAAACTCCGCTCGTGGTAACAAAAACGGAACCGTAGCGTATGACTGAGCTTGAATCTGCTCTGATAGACGGTCAAAAGAGAGCTGACGAGCATAAGGCATATTTCTAAACAAGGATAACCCTTTAGAGAAAAGAAGAAAACCACATGCAAACTGGATTGACAATAAACTGTGCTCAATACTGTTGAGCGCTCGTCTTAAAAGACGATGTTACAGAATAGGATTGAAAGAAAACAGCGCAAAGATTTGAGAGAGATTTGTGAGCTTCTCAATATCCATTGATGGCAAAAATTCTTCTGCCTTCATTTCAGCCCGCTCCATCGCATCTTCAAGAATACGCTTTCCGCCCGGAGCCAATTTTACATAGCTGACACGGCCATCATGTTCGCTCTCCTCGCGAGCGACGAGTCCGATCTTTTCCATGGGTAACAGCATCCGAGTGACACCTGAAGCAGTCAAAGATACTTTCTCTGCAAGATCCGTGCGACGCATTTTCTGCTCAGGCGCAAGACTCAGATGATACAGAATAACAAAATCAGTAAACCCAATCCCATTCCCCAAGCCTGTGTCAAAAGCTCGAATAATTTTTGAATAGACCGTGGCAAGATTCAATAAAAACGTTAGCTGCGGGTGTGCGTTGTTCATATACTTGATTATTAGTTGATAAATCAAATATATAGCAAATAGTCGTGGCTGTCAATTCTTTGATGAGGTGATAAAGTTTTTCAAATTATGTCTTTCGAATCTCCTCCAGGCACTGCAGTGCCAGAACATGTCCCTCAAAAAAAAGAAACTCTATTGCCGCCCATCAACGAAGCTGCACGTAAAATTGCCGAACAGCGACAAGAGCGGAATATTGTTGAGGCTGAGTTTGTGGAGGGATTCGATGGTGCGGTAGAGGATGGCGTTATCAACGTGCAGGCTGGCGATCGTGCGGTAGTTGCTTTATCACTAGAAAAATCTTTAAAACGACATTACGGAAAAGGTGCAGGACCCAATCAGGATTTTGCGTGGATTAATCCAGAACAAAAACTTCTGATATGCAATGATGGATTAGGAAGGCTTGCTGATGGTCGGATTGCAGATGCTCATATGGCAAGTAGACTCGGGGCATTGCAAATCGATGCTTCTTATAGCGCATACATGGAAGCTGATGTAGAAAAACTACTCAGTGAAGAAAAAAGCCGAGTTGATCTGATCAAAGATCTCACAGATGCATTTGAGATTAGTCTTGCTCGAACAGATGATGCAGGCCCAGAAAGATCCACCAAGGCTCAACGCGAAGCAGAGGCGCTCGTTACACGAGACCCTCTTTTAGCCTATAAAGCAATGTCACTCATCAACGCGTTCAAACAGTCACATGAAAGAGTCTTACAAGAAGCTGCTAACGGAGAAACAACCGCTTGTGCAGCAATTATTCATACCACCTCAGACGGTCGTCGTTGGGCCGTTATAGCCAACATTGGAGATAGCAGCGCCTTCATCAAAAGAGGGAATGGGAGTTTTGAGCAGATTACGGTGGAAGATTCAATGATACGGATTCGACTTAAGGACGGAACCGCTTCACCACAAGGTCTCCGCTACATGCATGCGTATCACGACCTCTATTACCCGCTTCACCATGAAAAGCAGGGCGCCAATGATCCAAGAATGCGTTTCCAAGAACTTGCGGCACAGCTGACAGACACCCTTGGTATGTCAGACTATGTGGGACCGTCATTCGTAGTCTGTGAGTTGTTTCCACAAGATACACTTCTACTATGCACGGATGGCACAACCGACAAATATAAAAATGCACTCCCCGTGTATAACTTAAACAATAACGGCTCTTATGACGAACGACCCGATGGAAAAGAAATGGCAAAACAATTTTCTGCTGACGGTTCTCTCACGGAAAATTTGGATGCCTTGCGAGAAGACGCCTCCAGCCGAAAAACCTTTAAAGCTACAGATGATCAAGCCTTGATAGCGATAACAATTCTGGAATAAGCTCTTGTTTTCTAGATACCTATTATTCAACTGCAAAATACAAAAATCCCGCAGATCATGCGGGATTTTTATTGGCTTCACATCGTTGATATATTCAGAATCCATGATTGGAAGAATGTCGGGCAAGAAACGGCTCACATAAAAAACATACCGCTTGCAAGAATAGCGAATGACAATAGAAGGGCTTTCTGTTAAAATATTTTTTTATATGAATGATCTGCTTTTAAAGGCTTTTGTGAACAAAAAACCTATTGGGCTTGTACTGCGCGCATACAGCCTTTCACATGAAATGGTCGAACAGCGTATTCAGATGATTTTAGAAACCGTACAGAAAGCGCAGGAACTTGTAGTAAATAACGTACCGATATTTAGTCGTATTGATGTGATGGTATGGAGCGATAAACGGTATGATAAGTTAATTGCATCTGAACTCATCTACACAAAACTCAAAAATACATTAAAAAAATATTCAACTATCTCTGTACACAATGTACTTTATGGGGATGTGTATTGTGGCATCTTAAATGCCGCTCTTGCACGTCAGCTCGAACATGGCATGAAGTATTCTCTCGTTCTATCAAGCGACGCTCGAAGTTATCTTGACTTAGAAACAATGCGGAATGTTATTACAGCTGCGCACAAGGGCGCAAAGGCTGTTGGTGTAGCATTGCATGAAATTAAAGACAGCGTTCTGGACGGAAGACTCGCTTGCTCCTTTTGTTTATGGGATACAGAAGCGCTTGTACAGGTAGGAGGTTTTGATTTACAGGCAGCTATGCCCTATGATGAAAAAATGGCACCGCTTGTTCGTGGATGGATGCAGGAGCAGGGGCAGGATCGGTGGATTTTTTATCCACTTTGTGGTGTAGAAGAAATTTTTCCGCTTGTACGTTTAGTTGATACGTTTGGACCTTGTTTAGCCCCCATACTGCCTTCACAAAAAACCGACCACCAAGGATACGAGGTTCCAGACAAGAATACATTTCCTGAAATATACAAACGACATGTAGCAAAAATGCTGACGAAGAGGATTAGACAAGACCAGTTTCTGTCACGAATGTGCGTCGACGGCTCCTATCTTCAAGGAGGAATCATGCCCCACTATCGGCAAAGCTAATATAGAGAGAATGAACTCTTTCCCTCAAAAAACCTTTTGATCCTGCGCTTATTCTGGCAGATGCGCAAACTAAAACGACCAGCATTTCTGCTGATCGTTCAAGTTGGCTCGGGGACTAGGGCTCGAACCTAGATTCACGGCTTCAAAGGCCGCTGTCCTACCATTAGACGATCCCCGAAGAATACCTGAAAAGCGCCAGTATCATGCCTCAACGAGGCGTAGACGTCAATGAAAGAAATTACGTTTTTGTTTTCTTCTTTTCCAGCGCCTTCGCAAAACCGTCACTCGAATGCGCACGAAGTCGAGATAATCCTGCGGGAGAAATACGCCCTTCCTGATCAACGGCTTTTTCAGCCTCATGCAAAACCTCTTTCCACGCCTGACCTTCTGCGCGAGACACCCCACGAAGCAGTACGAGGAATGTAAATTGCTCGCGAGGCTCAAGCGGAAGATGCTGAATAACCGGCCACACGTCGTTCATCAGTGGAGTGATAGATAATACCGCATATCCATGCGCCTCCATCCAGCGTTGCACGGCTAATAGAAAATGCCCATCTCGAATCTGAATACGGTCAATGTAAAACACAATCTCTTCTCCTTTGGTCTGTTGAATTGCGACCTCTCGTTTTACAGGAATACCTCGCGTCTGCCACTCCTCAACATAAATACCAATATCGCGCTCCCCTGCTGGCGTTAACACAAACTGCACCATTTTCCCCTGAGTGGTAATAACCTCCCCCAACCACTCACATCTTGGACCGAATAAGAAAGAAATCTCCATAGCAGGTTAACGACTGGTCTGTTTTGCTTCATTGTTTGATGGAGGTCGCCGTACCCTGTCATGCAATGTCTGTAGTGTGAGATATATCTGACGCCGCTCTTCAATAGAAAGCTGTACCACATCATTTTCAAGACCATTGAGAATTCGTGCAAACGCATGATGATTTTGTGTTGGATCCCAGGCCCGTTTTCCTTGACGTGATGCCTGTAGTTCGTGCAGAAATTCTTGCAAAGATACATACCCTCGTACGACTGGATCTGAAAGATCAGCGTTGAGTTCGACGACGCCTCGAACATGATCTGAAAAAGCATCATTGTGCAGGAGCAGCGTTTTCAGCATTGGATTTTTGATATTCACAACATACTTCTCGATCCGTCGTAGTTGATGATCGGCCATAAGTTGATCAAACCGTTTTGACCATTCTTCCGACCATTGCCACGGCATACGATCAGGATCGAGAAACTGCAGACTTCGTGCTGCCAAGTGTGCACACTCACGGGCGAGTGGAGTATCGGTTTTACGGATGGAGGAATACCACTCCGCAAAAGCTGTTTCCCAAGCGGGCCAAGTAGCGACGCGCGGCAACTGCGCCCGAACCACATCCGTCATAAGCTCAGGGAAGAACTCCGTCGCCCGTGTCTCAAGCGCCTCCAGTCTTGCTGCTTCAGAAGAATCGCGTGGACGAACCTTTTCATCGTATCCGTACTGAGGACTGTTTGGCTGCTGAACAATACGCTGCAAACGCCACAGAAGCTCGACACGCTGCTCAAGCGTTAAACTAATGGCGTAACGAGGATCGATAGTATGAAAAATCTCATGCACAATGGTATAGAGGATTTCACGGAGGTGACCATTTTCAACCCCTTTCAAAATATCTATATCAAGATACTCAATCTGCGCCGGAGATCCATCATCAAATCGTTGACACTTGGCTGCCTTAAACATTCCTTCTAGCCCTGGAACATCAAACGGAACTCTTTTTGGGTCAATTGAAATACGTTCAATATCAAATGCTCGAGTACCAGCGCTAGGAAGGACACGGACCAGTTCACCGAATAGCTCTGGGGATACATCCAGTGTCTCAAAACCCTCCATAACGAGCTCTGAACGGCGGCGATCTTTATTCTCACGCATCACATGCTCTTTCGCGATCCCGCCTTTGATAAGATTTTCAAAACCTGTGTTCGAGCGATGGATCTGATGCTCACCGACCGTAAAAGTGACAAAAGGCGCTGAGGGGCTGTTGCGCTCAATCTCAGCCACCATTGCCTGAACCGTTGGCAAATCCGGCTCTGGCTTCACATCGCGCTGCTCCCCCACCTCTGTCTTCGGCGGGACGAGATCAAGCGTCACGGTACAGCCCTCGACTCCCGCCAACAACAGAGCACCCCCCGCGAGACGAGGTGCATATCGATTAAAAACGTTACACATCGCCCCGCGTTGTCTTTGACGCTTCGCCTTTGCAGTATCCGGTGAGACATCAACGATGGACCGCTCAGCAGGATGCTGCACCGGTCCCATTCTATTTCCCATCCCTGGTTCTCGTCCCATATGGCCTTACCGTTTCAAATACTTTCCCACCGCCGCCCATGAGGATAGCGAAACAAGAGCACCAAGCAGCCCCCCTTCAGTGAGAAGTAAGAACGACGCTTGGGACACAAAGAATGTTCGCAGCCCCGGATCATTGCCATCGAAAAATGTGCGCACATGAGGCTCAATCAATGCAATCATGCCTAAAACCAAGCCCGTGGTAATCATCACCGCAATGAGTGCGAGTAAGAGCCCTTCTAAGACAAATGGCATACGTACAAATAACCCTGACGCACCGACAAGACGCATAATGCCAATTTCTTCGCGCTGTGTATAAATAGCCACTCGAATGGCGTTATACACAATCAGCATCGAGAAGAGGCCGAAGATCGTAATGAGCGCGATACCAAAAAAACGTACGGACGCGCCAATGTCACGCACACGCCGAATCGCTTCGGTATGATCGTCATATGTTTTTGATTCAATCGCAAATCCAAACTGCGGATTTTGGAGCGCCTCGACGAGAAAGGGATAATCCTCTGTATGTTTTGCCTTGATCACTAAGGTAGCCCCAAGCGGATTCTTATCTAGCTCACCTAAAGCCTCCAACATCTTTGGATCAGCTGCATGGCGCTGCTTAAATACCTCAAGCGCCTGATCGGCTGAAAGCAGATTCACGGATTGCACCTGAGACAGGCCTGCCATAAAAAACTGCGCTTGCTGCAGTACTGCGTCTGGCGTTTCCGTTTTGAAATAGACAGAGATATCTACTCGGTTCTCAAGGGTTTTTACGGCGGTATCAATCAGCGCATTTACGCCCACAAGAACATTGACAGACACGAGCGCTAACACCAACACAAGAACGGTTGCTAAACCCATCCAAACATTACGCGTGATATTCCGCCACGCATATTTTATCGTCCGACCAGTAGTAACAAGAAAAGACATACTTAACTCGGTAATAGATACTTTCCCTCGCGCTGGTCAGACGCAACCTGCCCATTCGCCAGCGTAATTACCCGACGACGCAGTGCATTTACGACTTCACGATTGTGCGTGACTAAAACAATAGTGGTGCCAAAGGCATTAATTTTGAGAAGAAGATCAATAATATCTCGCGTATTCAGCGTATCTAAATTTCCCGTCGGCTCATCTGCCAACAGAATTTTCGGACGATGCACAAGCGAACGAGCAATAACAACACGCTGCTGCTCGCCACCAGATAATTGATATGGAAACCGCTTGTGCTTTTCTTCAAGACCGACGATCTTAAGCACCTGAGGGACAATGTCACGAATGCGAGCTGATGGTGCGCCGGCGACTTCAAGCGCAAATGCAACATTCTCCCACACCGTCTTTTTAGGCAATAATTTAAAATCCTGAAATACCACGCCAATTTGACGACGGAGTAACGGGATATCTCTGGAACGAATATTGGTGATATCCCACCCACCAATCTCAATCTTGCCTCGCGTTGGTCGCTCTTCAGCAATAAGCAGACGAGCGAGTGTTGTCTTGCCCGCGCCGCTTTGTCCGACGATCGAGACAAATTCACCTGGTTCAATTTTTATCGAAATATTCTTCAACCCGTGAACATCAGGTGGATACATTTTGGAAACGTGTTCAAGAAAGATCATGCAAGAAAAGTTAATACTTCCACTCAGGTGATGATTTGACGGGCTGCGGTGGAACGATGGCCAGATGTTCCACTGGATCAGAAGCGCGTACAGGCTCGATCGTCACGCGGAGTAATCCAGCACCTCGTGGGGCGAGCTTTTTAAAAGCGACTTTATCAAGATCAATCGCTCGATTCGGAAGCACCTTGCGATCCGGACCCCAATCATTCACCGTAATCACAACAGATTTATTTGGATCCTGCACGCTTCGGATACGAAGCTTCGTTCCTTTTGGAAAATCCGGGGAAGCTGCGCACAAACAATGCTTATAGGCATACCACGATGCAATCCCCTCACGCATATACGTCCAACGCTTCACCCCCAACCGCACTGGCGCAGACGAGGTCACATTCCATCCACTTACTTTTCCCCATCCTTCTGGCTGCTGTTGAAACAGTGCGCATTCTGTTAATGCTCCAGATACGCAATCCGTAAAAGTAAGAGATGGTCCTCGTGAAGCAATACGCGAACGATCGTCCCAGCTCAGCTGAATCGCTCGATCCGCAAGATCAAACCCATCAACCGAAGACGTGCTTTCCTTGTCTATGTTTACCGTGAGTGTCGCAGCAGCCAACAAATCGCCTGCATTCCATTGAATTTTTACATGCCCCTGCATCGCCTCAAGCGTCACAGGTCGTCCAACAAATCCCTGATCTAGGCTGAAAACCGTTGATGCCTCAGTCGGAATGGGCGCAGAGTCAGATATCGTAAACGTGGCGGCCTGTGCACTCACAGCCTGAACTGACCAACCCAGACAAAAACATACAAGTCCCCAGCCTATCCATCTCATACTCGCATAATAGCAGATGGACCGGAAAAGATGGAGATTGTATTTCAAATTGTCATTTAAAATTTAAAACTAGACAGTCTCTGAAGTACGCATAGGGTGGTGGGTTTTATTCTAACCTCCATCCATATGCCAAAATCCCAACTCCACAAGCGCCTCACGACAGATCAGGCCAAAGCGATCCTTGAGAAATACGCACATGCGGAACTTCACGCGAAGGAAGCTATCCGCCACCTCGAAGTCTCCCGTTCCCGCTTTTATCAACTGCACAACAAGTACCACCAGGATCCCGACGCATTCACCATCGAGTATACTCGTGAGTCACCGACCCATGTGCTTGATCCAAAGATCGAGGACAGCATTCTGAGCGGCAAGGAAAGTTGGGAAACGATTGAAAAATAGACCGGCTAGTTATTTTCCTGTTTTGGATGGAGCGGTGACCAGTTTTGGCCAGCTGTCGCGTACAAAGCGCGCGAAAAGAATGAGCTCACGAAGGCACAGCCGAGCTTCGTCGGATCCGATTGGTTCCGATGAGGCGTGGCCGGCAAGATCTCGCCATTCCACGAACCAATCAAGCAACTTTTCGAATTTACCCTTCGTATATGTCGAGTCATCGACAATCATTCTGATCAGCTCTTTTCGTCCGCCGTATTCTTTATATTTTTTCGCAGCTTCTTCCTCCGAGCTTTTCGATACCGCTAATTGAAATAGGATGGCTTCTGCAGCTGCGCCGCACATGACACAACAGGCGAAATAGGTCATTCCGTTAAAACACCGGGCAGCCTCCATCGCCCGCTGCATGAAGACGTCGCCAAACTGGGTGCGATAGACCTCGAGCAAGGCTCCATAACCTCCCAGCTCCGTGTGAATGAAGTCGTCAGAGTTCAGGACGGCTTCTTTGCCTTCTTGGGTTAGAGAAAATCCCTGAAAATCGTGCGTGCTGCCACTTGTTCCTAAGGCGCCAGCAGATCTGTTGCCAGGTCGCAATAAACCACGACGGCATAGCTCCCAAACGGCATCCTGGATTCGAGGGACGAGTTCGTGCTCAATGATTTGTTTGTCACCATCAGGGATTTGATGAGGGTGTCTAATTTCAGCTTCTTGCTGCAAGAATGAATGGATAACGTTCGACAAATACACATCGAAACCGTCTGATCGTCCGATCTTGGCCGGTTCCGTTCGGAGCGTGGAAAGGATGTAGGTGATTAGATCTTCGCGATCTGGGATATTCATACGGTCAAACCTTATACCATGGTTGGGGCTTAGTACATGCGATGCATCACTTAACACAAACCCCCTCTTATGAGGGACTTTGCATGCCTTCCCAATCCGTTGCCCACCGATTGCCCATGTTAAATGTCTTAGAGATTTTTCCAGCTATTTTGCGAGTGTTCGCGTGATTGTAAGCTTTTCCGCACCGTTGAGCGTCTTTCCACCAATCGTCCGCTTGGGTTTCCACCCTCTCGTGTACTCACCCCGGCAGCAGTGGGGAAACATGCCTTGCTTGTTTCCCCAAACCCCTTCAAGTTCAATCCCCAGAGCTGCAATCAAAAACCGACGACTTGGAATAGTCGTCGGTTTTTGGATGGAGCCAGCTCCGGGGATTGAACCCGGGACCTCTGCTTTACGAAAGCATTGCTCTACCGCTGAGCTAAGCTGGCCTGGAGCGGGTAGCGAGAATCGAACTCGCCTCTCAACCTTGGAAGGGTCGCATAATAGCCACTATACGATACCCGCACTCAAAATAGATCCGTACGTTCTAAACAGCTCTATTGTGGCGCAATCATAAACAAAAAGACAAAAAAATGCAACGGTCTCAAGGGGGGGCTCGACGAAATCCAGGAGCTACTATAGTATATGGGAGCCTTTTCATGATCGAGCCAGATGTCGTCCTTGGCCGGGGTGTAGCTCAGTTGGCTAGAGCGCCTGCTTTGGGAGCAGGAAGTCGCAGGTT
>CAYRMN010000016.1:0-6815 GCA_964425575.1 uncultured Gammaproteobacteria bacterium
CCGCCCCCAAAATCTTTTTTGGTACTTTTGCGATTTGGCAAAAAGTACACCCCTGGGCGACAGACAAAAAATCAAACCGAAATACTCACCAACTTCCCCTTCACATACAAGATTTTTTCCGGCTTTTTCCCTTCAAGCAATCCTTTTATCTTTTCCGATGACAACGCTTTTCCTTTTGCCTCTTCTTCAGTGATCGAGGCATCCACCATTATTTTATCTCGCACTTTTCCATTGACTTGAATCACCATTTCGAAGGTTGAAGCTTCAAGCTTCGATGGATCAAACGCTGGCCACATCGCGTGGTGCACGGAATCGGTATGACCCAACACATCATGCCATAATTCTTCGGCCATGTGTGGCGCATATGATGCGAGTAATTTTACGACAATCTCTCCCGTTGCCTTTGAAAAGCGATTTCCTGCTGCAACATGCTCAGACAATCCATTTATGAGAATCATCAGTGCTGACACACCTGTGTTAAAACTCATGGTCTCAATATCATCCCCTACTTTTTTGATGGTGCGATGCAGCAACGTTTCCAATTCATTTGGTAGGGGCGCATGCTTGCCATCACCCTCCGTCATTCCCGATACAAACACACGCCACGTTTTCTCCAAAAATCGCTTCACACCTTCGATGCCATTTGTGTCCCATGGTGCATCCGCATCAAACGGTCCGATAAACATTTCATAGGTGCGGAACACATCTGATCCATATGTTTCAATCACCTCATCCGGATTGACCACGTTGCCTTTTGACTTGGACATCTTCACGCCGCCTTCACCTAAGATCATGGCATGCGACCGACGACGAGCGTATGGCTCGCTTCCGCATTCTGCTGGGATATGACCGAGGTCCCACAAAAACTTGTACCAAAAACGTGAATACAAAAGGTGCAAGGTCGTATGTTCCATGCCGCCGTTATATAAATCGACTGGCATCCAGAACTTCAACTTCTCGGGTGAGGCAAATGCTTCATCGTTATGCGGATCGCAATAACGCAAAAAGTACCACGATGATCCAGCCCAATTCGGCATTGTATCTGTCTCACGCACCGCTGGACCACCACAATGCGGACACTTCACACTCACCCACGATTCAATTGCCGCAAGCGGAGACTCGCCTGTATCTGTCGGCAAATAAGCCTCAACTTCTGGCAGAGTTACAGGCAATTCCGCCTCTGGTACTGGAACATATCCGCATGATTCACAATGAATAATCGGAATTGGCTCTCCCCAATAGCGCTGACGAGAGAAAACCCAATCGCGCAACTTATAATTCACCGTGCGCTGACCTTTATTGTTTGCTTCCAGCCACTCAATCATTTTTTGCGTGGCCTGCTTGGTAGATAAGCCGTCTAAAAATCCTGAATTACAAGCAGATCCATCCGCTGTCCAGATATCCGTCTTCACGCGCAGGGCGCTCACTGTCCCAGAAGCCCAATCACTCACACTATTAAAGGTAATATCGAGTGCAGGAGGTGCGACAACCTGCATGATTGGCAATTCAAACTTCTCTGCAAATGCAAAGTCTCGCTCGTCATGGGCGGGAACAGCCATGATCGCTCCCGTGCCATACGTCGCGAGGACGTAGTCAGCGAGATAAACCGGAATACGTTCGTTATTCACTGGATTCACGGCCCACACCCCCTCAAGCTTTACCCCGGTCTTCTCTTTATTCTCCTGACGCTCTAGATCGCTCTTCCGTCGCGTAGCATCACGATAAGCTTGGATAGCTTCAACATTTTTTACCGCACCCTCAACGATCCAGTCATCGACGAGTGGATGCTCTGGTGCCATGACGAGATAGGTTGCACCAAAGAGTGTATCAGGACGAGTGGTGAACACGCGGACGACGGATTCGCCAGAAACCCCTCTTACTCCCCTTATCAGGGGAGGATCGGATTCAATGACAAAATCGACTGAAGCGCCTTCAGACTTTCCGATCCAATTGATTTGCTGGGCTTTGATACGATCTAAATAATCAACTGTCTCTAAATCTTGAATCAATCGTTCAGCATAGGCCGTAATACGAATCATCCACTGGGCTTTCTCGCGTTTCTCAACCGGTCCGCCACAACGCTCACACACTCCGCCTTGCGCTTCTTCGTTAGCCAATCCAATCTTGCAGGCGGGGCACCAGTTAATTGTAGCGGTCGTCTTAAACGCCATGCGTTTTTCATCTTGATAGGCCGCAATTACCTTTGGGCCCTGAGCTGAAATTGCAGCCGGTATTTCCAAGTCCTCAATCGGTCGTGCTTTGTTTAACGTTTCATCGTAAAACGAAGTATAGAATTTCAAAAACATCCACTGCGTCCACTTATAGTATTTCGGATCAGTCGTATTCACTTCACGCTCCCAATCAAATCCAGTTCCAAGAGACTTTATCTGCCTCGTAAAATTCGCCACGTTCTTTGTTGTGGCATCCGCTGGTTTGATCTTGTGCTTAATCGCAAAATTTTCCGTTGGCAATCCAAATGCATCCCAACCAATAGGATAAAGTACATTTTTCCCCTCCATACGACGCTTCCGCGTCATGATATCAATCGCAATATAGGAACGCGGATGACCAACGTGCAGCCCTTCGCCAGACGGATAGGGGAATTCAATCAATCCGTAAAATTTGTTCTGTTTTTCAGAAGGCAGGCCATCTTTGGCTCGATATGTGCCTTCTTTTTCCCAAATATCTTGCCACTTTTTTTCAATGCCGTGGACGTGATAATCATGTGCCATAGTGATCTTTAGACTAACAATAATCATCAAAAGGGACAAGAACAAAGATCCCAGTAGGGGCGTATGCCACACGCTCTCCGACCAAATCTATCCGAATCCATCAAACCGATGGGCGCATGGCATGCGCTCCTACGATAAAAAAAGATGCATATGCTATCCTATAGCCCATCTCATGCAGCAATCTCTTCCAAGCAGAATCTTGGTATTTCTCATGCTTCTGATCGGAAGCATCGCTCTCTTTATCGTTTTTATTCAACGATCCCTTCCCATCTTTCCAGCTCCCCCTATCTCCTCTCCCACAGACCATCCCTCCTTTTCTCCACCTGCTCCAGGCGTTGTTCCACAACCCAGTCCATTTTCTCAGGAAAAACTGACGGAACATCTCACCGAACTCGTCCGCTCACAGGGAGTTGAAGCAGCCATGAAAGAACTTAAACGACTCACAGATAATCCAAAAATATCTGCTGTTTGCCATTCATTGGTTCACGAAATCGGACATGCAGCCTATGAGTACTATCAGGATGTCACCACATCCCTAAAATATCAGGATGATTTCTGCGGGTCAGGATACATCCATGGCGTCATTGAAGAACGGCTTGGACATTCCAAAAATGCCCTGCAAGAAATGCGATCTATTTGCACTCCTAAAAATGGAGCATGTCTTCACGGAATCGGTCACGGCCTCATGTATTTTACGGATAATGATGTTCCAAGCTCCCTACAGCAGTGCGATAGCTTTGCCACAGAATACCAACATCGACGCTGTGCGGAGGGTGTCTTCATGGAAAACTTTACGAGTGATACATCAATCCATCCTTCTTTATTTCTCGATGTACACGATCCCCTTTCATTGTGTCGAACGGAAAAACGCCACAAAGAGCAGTGCTACTTTTACGCGCCGCGTTTTTTCATTCGACCCGGTCTCACATTTCCCGCTCCTGCGATTTCTGTATGCGATCCCGCTGAACCAACGTTTCGCAGCCTATGTCTAAACGGTGTCGGTAGCGCAGTCATGAAAATTCATATTCACGATCCTGTCACAGCCGAGGAGCTGTGTCGCAATCAGACAGGAACGTACGACCCCTCCTGTATTCAAGGCATGGCTAGCTATTACCTAGTCCATTTCAACTCTCTAAAAAAAGGCCGCACGCTCTGTGCCCTGCTTCAGCAAGGCAACCAAATCATTTGCACTGAAGCAGTTGAGGCGAGAAGCTTTGAATTTGGGGACTAGCAGTTTATGCGATCCACAAACCAATCATTCACAGATTCTTCTTACGGGGCGCACAAGCCGTGCGCCCCTACGTCTGAATGATGTTCGTCCATTTCCCATTTAATGGGATTCTCAATGATGTATCGTCTTATATCATCTAATTCTCGTTCTGATCGTATCACTCGTTCATAATAATTCCGTTGCCATACGTTTGTATGTTCTGGAGCCATTGCTCTTATGCGATAGGTAACCGTAGCTTTGAATTGTGCCATGCACGATGATAGTGACCTTGGTTTTCGCTGTAGGGGCGCACGGCTTGTGCGCCCTATACCAACAGATGTAGCCGCTTCATTGATCCAACGTATTCCATGCACATGATTCGGCATAACGACGAATTTATCCAAAGTTATTTCCGGTCTGATAAGAGGTACTCTGTACCATTCTTCTTCAAGAGTTTTCCCAAAAGAATTCAGTAAAACCTCCTCATTTTGAATTTCTCCAAAAATACACCCTTTCTGAAACGAACATATCGTCACAAAATAGGCCCCTTCTATGGAATAGTCATAGTTTGGTAGTCGAATAGATCTCCTATGGTGAACATCTGGATTGAAAGGCATACATCTACCGCTGCCATACATAGAGATGACAGTCAACCCTGTTGACCTTTTTATTCTATTCTGCTACTTTCATACTAATCATATTTATATGAAAAAGAATACGAAAAAATGTTCTACGGGATTCTGTCCTCCGGAATTTCGAGGGACAACCGTGGTTGGTGAGCGCGGCCAAATCGTGATCCCAAAAGAATTACGAGATGAATTGAAACTCAAAGCAGGTACAAGGCTCGTGGTCTTGAAGCATGGACCGGAAGATGCCATCATCCTGTTCCCCGCCGAACACCTACAAGAACTTATGCAGGAATTGACCTCGAAATTTGCGAATATTCAAAAAAAGATAGAAACACCCTAAACATATTATGACCATCCCAAAACTCCTTCGCAGAAAAACATTTTACATCGGACTGGTAGCCATTCTCATTATTGGTGGGGCGATCGTGCGTGCCCGCAGCAAGGGAACAGCGATTACCTATGAAACTGCCACCGCTGAACGTCGTGACCTTGTCCAAACCGTTGAGGCAACGGGTGAGATGAAACCCGCTGATCGGATTGATCTCTCCTTCAAAAACAGCGGGACGGTTCGAGCCATGAACGTCAAAATCGGCGATAAAGTGACCGCTGGTCAACTATTGGCTGAACTCAAAAATGACACTCTGGTATTTGCATTGCGTAACGCCCAAGCGTCTTTGGCCATCGCCGCAGCGAATTTGAATGCCCGACTGGCAGGAGAAACGCCACAGTCCATCCACGTCGCAGAAACGCAGGTCCAGCAAGCACAGGCCGCCTATGACAAGGCAGTCAGCGATCTCGAAGGAGCCAAACGTACTACTGAAAATTCCATCGCTGTATCTGAATTAGCGGTTCAAACGGCCAAAAATAATTTAGATAATCAGGATGCGATTGCCTCACAAACCGTACAAAACTCATACGATTCAGCTCGCACAACCCTCGCCACAGCCCTCGGCCCTCTACAGAGCAGCTTAACGGATGGCGACCAGATCATTGGCGTAGACAACACAACCGCCAACTCGAGCTACGCAAGCAATTTAGGCATTCTTGATTCTTCTACCGTGTTCCAGGCAAAAAATGCCTATTTGGTGGCAAAAACCTCAAAACAAAAGGCTGATCAAGCAGTTAATATGCTCACGCTTTCTTCATCAAAAGATACGATTGTGGCCGCAGGAGATGCGCTGCTTGCTGCCGTGACGGATGCGCAAACCTATCTATCAGAAGTACAAAAAGTGCTCGGCGCAACCTTGCCTGCACCGGGCCTGACGGCTGCGGATCTCACAGCTAAAAAATCAGCCATTGATGCAGATCGATCATCGTTATCAAGCCAACGCTCTGCCGTACTTGCCGCTCTGCAGGGTGTCAAAAATAGTGAACTCACACGCACACAAACAATCGCTGGCTTGAAAGATGCCCATTCAACGGCCCAAACCAATCTACAAAGTGTAAAGGCCGACGCAACCACAAAAGTGCGTTCAGCTGAAACCGTTGTCGCTAGCCAAAAAGCAGCTCTTGACGGAGCAAAAGCCTCATTGGATCTAAAAAAAGCAGGGCCTCGGGCCGTAGACGTTGCCAGTTTACGCGCCTCAGTACAGCAAGCGCAGGTGAGTGTCAGCAAAGCTCAGAGTGATCTACAGGATATTCAAATCACAGCCCCAGTTGATGGCACAATTGCCGATATTCTCCCGAGCTTGGGCGAACAGATGGCGCCCAATGTGACTGCAATTAAAATGGTCGGCATTGGCAGTTATGATATCGAGGCACAGATTCCAGAAGCAGATATTGCCAAAATTCACGTGGGACAATCAGCCTCAGTCACACTGGACTCATTTGGTGACGAAGTAAAGTTCAACGGAACCGTGACAGCTGAAGAACCTGATCAAACAAAAATTCAAGATGCCGTTTACTACAAAATACGTGTTCAAATCGACCCAGCTGGACATGATGTTAAACCGGGCATGACGGCCAATGTCACCATTACGACAGATGAACAGAAAAATGTGATCGTGATTCCACTACGGGCTATCCGAACAGATGACGCCGGGGTCAAGCATATTCGTATTCTCAACGCTGGCGTACCCCGGGACCAGATCGTTGAAATCGGTCTAAAAGGCGACGAAGGTCGCGTCGAAATCACCAAAGGTGTGAGTGAAGGCGAGCAAATCATCGTCAGTGACACCAGCAACACAACCAAACCATGAACAACGTTATCGAGATCATCGATCTCAAAAAAAATTACGAAAATGA
>CAYRMN010000016.1:6825-29226 GCA_964425575.1 uncultured Gammaproteobacteria bacterium
TGTCTCAACCCCCGTCTTACATGGCGTGAGCTTCACCATTCCACGCGGCCAATTCGTGGCAGTCATGGGTCCTTCTGGATCGGGGAAATCTACGCTCATGCACATTATGGGGTTTCTCGATTCACTGTCTTCTGGGAAATATGTGTTTGACGGACGAGATGTCTCAACCTTGGATGAAGACGAGTTAGCCCGTGTTCGCGGTGAGAAAGTTGGATTCATTTTTCAGGCATTCAACCTTTTACCAAAAACTAGCGTCTTGGAAAACGTAAAGCTTCCACTTCTCTACTCTGATATCCCCTACAGTCAACGGGATGCGATGGCTAAAGAAGCTATTGAAGCCGTCGGCCTCACGCATCGACTGAATAATCTCTCAAGCCAGCTTTCAGGTGGAGAACGCCAGCGCGTTGCCATTGCACGCGCACTTATTCGCAAACCCTCCGTGATTTTTGCCGATGAACCGACAGGGAACTTAGATTCAAAATCCGGCATGCAGGTCATGCGCCTCCTTCAAAATCTCAATACACAGCTCGGTCACACAATCGTGCTCGTGACGCATGAAACATACACCTCTGAACATGCAGAACGCATCCTGCGTATTCGAGATGGTTTGATTCAATCCGATGAGATGGTGAAACAACGTCGCATGGCTGATAATGGAGAGATGCTGAAATGAACAAGGTCTTGTCGTCCTGAACGAAGCGGAGCGAAGTTGAAGGACCTATAAGGAAATTTTTCTTAATAGATCCCTCGACTGCGCATTCGCTTCGCTCGGGACGACAAAAAAGTATGAAAATCACCGACTTACTCCAAAGCGCCAAACAAAGTCTACAACGAACCTGGGGCAGGTCAATGTTGACCATGCTTGGAATTGTGATTGGCATCATGTCGGTCATTTTGATGTTGTCGATTGGAGAAGCGGCGCAACGGTATATCTTATCGCAGATCTCTTCGCTGGGATCAGATATCCTCACGATTGCGAACGGATCAAAAGCTGAGGCCGGAGAACCATCGCTCTTCTTAAAAGAAACGCTCACCTTGAAAGACATCAAAAAATTCCAACAGCAGCCGTGGATCACCCTGGTCTCCGGACGAGTTGAGCAATCGGATCAGCTAACAGCCAATGGCTTTGATACGAATGTGAGTGTCATCGGCACCATGCCCGATGGTTTTCGCATGGATGATCTCCAACCAAAAATAGGTAGTCTGCTCACCACGGCCTCAATCGATGGCCGAACACGAGACGCCGTCCTGGGGTATGATATCGCAGACAAAGCCTTTGGCGCGGAAAACCCAATCGGAAAAACAGTCAAAATTTCAGGTCAGGGCTTCAAGGTTATTGGTGTGATGGAAAAAATCGGCAGCAAATCCTTTCAAGATGTTGATAAACAAGTCTATATCCCCGTGACAGCTGCACTCGATCTCTATCACAAAAAATACGTCAATCACATTTCTGTCAAAACAACTGTCGGCCTACCAGAAGCCAAGAGCCGTCTCACTGCTATTCTGCGCGATCAGCACAATATCGATAATCCGAATGATGATCTGTCCAAAGATGATTTCAATGTGACGACACAAGAAGATGCGGTAGAAAGTGCCAGTCAGATCACTCAAATTCTACAGATCCTGCTCGTGTCTATTGCAGCCATCTCCCTGCTTGTGGGTGGAATCGGCATCATGAACATCATGTATGTCACCGTCACTGAACGCATTAAGGAGATTGGTCTACGGAAAGCGATTGGCGCAACTCGTGGCGATATCTTGCAACAGTTTATTCTTGAAGCTGTGATTCTCACTGCACTCGGAGGAATGATCGGAATTGTCGTCGGCAGCGCACTCTCATGGGTAGCTATTCAGATCATTAGTACGTTTCAACCTGGTTGGAGTTTTGCCATCTCAACTCGAGGCGTGATCCTTGGCGTGAGCGTCTCTGTTGCGATTGGTCTCATCTTTGGATACTTCCCTGCCCGTAAAGCAGCGGGATTGCATCCGATTGAAGCCCTTCGTGCCGAATAATATTTTATGCGTCTTCGCGATCTTCTCCCCCTCTCCTATCGTGCGCTCGTGCTGAATAAAGCTCGATCTTCTTTGACGATGCTTGGCATCATTATCGGTATTTCGTCCGTCATCTTAATGATATCAGTGGGTCAGTCCGCACAAACCTATCTCCTCTCGCAGATCGCCTCATTTGGAAGTGACCTCGTCTTTATTGGAAATGGACAGGGCGACGAAACGCGTGGCGGTCCGCCAAGTAGCGTTCCAAAACAAACGCTGACTGAGCGCGACCTCAAAAAATTAAACTCCCTTACTTGGCCAGCAGCTATCAGCGGATCAATCATTGGGAGCGATCTTGTTTCATATCAAGGCGAAGAAAAACGCACACGTATTTCCGGCGCCTCACAGGATGAAATCAAAGTGTTCGCCATGTCCATGCAGTCCGGTCACTTTTTGGAACAAAATGAAATCGAAAGCCGCAGCCGCGTAGCTGTACTCGGACAAGATGTAGCAAAAAAACTGTTTGGAGAGGAGCAGCCGATTGGCAGAACAATTAAAATCTCACGCCAACCATTTCGAGTCATCGGTATTCTCGCTCCAGCTGGGACGCGCTTTTTCTCCAATATCGATGATCAAGTCTATATTCCCTACACCGCCTTCTTCGATGTCTACAACAAAAATCGTCTCAACTTTATCGGCATAAAATCAGGCACAATTCGTCCGGCCGAAGCCAAAGAACTCATTCGGGTCGCCTTACGCGAAACACATAGCCTCGATAACCCCACCGGCATTTTGTCAAAAGACGATTTTCGCGTTTCAACGCAGGAAGACACGATCAAAAGTGCCAATACCATCGGCACCATTCTTCAAGTTTTACTTGGATCGATTGCATCAATCTCTCTCTTCGTCGCCGGGATCGGTATCATGAACATTATGTACGTGACGGTAACTGAGCGTACACGCGAGATCGGACTGCGCAAAGCCATTGGCGCCACAAGCGGAGATGTTCTCGGACAATTTCTAGCTGAAGCCATTGTGCTCACCTCGTCTGGAGGTCTTATCGGTGTCTTGTTCGGCTTTGGCCTATCCTGGATTGCGATCACCGTCATCAATCAATTCCAATCCGGCTGGGTCCTCACCATTCCCTGGAATGGAGCTGCCCTCGGCTTCGGTGTCTCTGCCGCTATCGGTATCATCTTCGGCTTCTTCCCCGCCAGACGCGCCGCAAAACTCAACCCTATCGAGGCGCTGAGATACGAATAAAAAAATATCCCCGCATAGAGCGGGGATATTTTTTAATGACTGCCTAACACGTTTTTTCCAGGCTTTGCTATAGGTGATTTTGAACTCTTCTTTGGAGCTGAAGGATGAGTAGCTTGTTCTATAATCTCTTCCCCCATTTGATCCATTTGCTGTTTTAATTCCTTTAAACCCTCCTTTCGCCATTCTTCAATCTGCGCCTCTTCATCCAGTCTCTTCTGTTCTTCATCGACAGCTCTCTCCCAATCTTTTTTTGTTGTTTCAAATTCTTTTTTCGCTTGAAGAAGAGTACGGATGCCCTGTCTGACTGCTCGTTCAGGGCCTCCATGTGCGCCCCAATCTCCAAGCTCTGCAACGATAGAAGATGATTCATCAAGAATTGTCGTATTGTGCGACCGAGCCAATCCTTCTGTTGCGACCGATAATGCCACCAATGCAGCAGCCGGAGCTCCAATTCTTTGAAAAACGACTTTCATACCCCTCTCTAATGAAGCCAAATACTCCTCCAACTTTCTCATTGCAATCTCAGCAGGAGTCTCACGCTCCTTTTCTAAAGCAGTAGATAAGCGATCAACGGTCGAACGAATTTCATTCTCAGCCGCTGTTTCTCTTGCCATCTTTGCAGCTTCTCGCAGAGCAGCGCTTGCTTCCGCAACATCGGGCAGAGAATGATTTACAATATCGAGAAGCTCGGCTACTTCCGGCTCTTGTTCTCTCAACGCATCAGCTCGATCAGCGACCCGTGCGAGCTCTTGAATTCGTAGCGCCTCATTTAAATCATATCCTACATTCACGCTTATCTCTGGGTCTTCTCCTATCATTGGTCGTTCTTTGGGCATATTTTTAGGCTTTCTTATGTAAATTCTTCTTAATCGCTCGTACATGCTGCTCTTCTTCCATTCGTCGATTAAAATTCTTCAATGCATTCAACGCCTTTAAAAAACCTGTGTGCGCCTGCTTGACCTCCTTAATGGCAACATCGAGATCATTGGATGAAGTGGACATAGTATTTTGTTTATTCTTCTTTAGGACGTTCACATTTGGATGAGATGCGCTGTGCTGCCTTCGATAAACTCAGGCCATGAGCTTGTCGAATGGGAACGAGGAAAAACCGGAGGCGTACGTAACCGTACGGTGAGGATTTTTCCGAAGTGTTGCACAAGCAGATCGCCGAATGCGAACGTCCGTCTTCTCTCTAAAAATGTAGAGGGGATGCTCAATGGCGCAAGCGCCACGAGTTTCCACAGCGGCCTACCTATCGTGCGAAGCCAGTCGAAACCGGCCCTGCATGACTTCAGCCACCCACTATCCTGGGGTCCGTGTTCGGGCCAAGATAGGTCTCTCCTCCACATTCTTAGAGAGAATTACGTTTTATTCAATTTTTTGGCTGTACAAAGAGGATATTTGATCACTCTTCATACATAGAATAGCATGAAAAAGTGGTTTTGTCAATCCGTCTTGACAAATCCATTTTGAGAGTTTTTATGAGGAAAATGCAGAAAAAGAAGAGCGCCCACCGGAGTGAGCGCCTTAGGAGGGGTTCGGGCTACTTGGGCAACCAGTGCACAACGCCGAAGTGATCGGGATTGTAGACCTTCTTCGCCGCGGCGGCGATTTGTTCGCGGGTTGTGGCGAGGACGCGCGCTTCGGAATCCGTATCATCACAATCGCCCTCAAGCCACATATTCCGGGCCGCTGACACATAGAGATGCCTAGATCTACTCTCATCTCTCGTGGCAAAGAAGATGCGTCGCTTGGCCATAACCGCCCGAAAAACTTCGTCAGGATAGCGATCCATCCGCAGATCTTCCAAGCACTCAAGAATAAGCGTTATAGCCTTCTCAATATCTTTTTCATCCACTCGTGTCTCAATTGGAAAACAAATGAGCGGATGTTGCCATGTATTCGCCGAAATATGGTAGACGAGTCTGTGTTCGCCCCGCAGCTTTCCGACAAGTAACCCGAAGGTTGGAAGGTCAAGAACGCTCTGCGCGAGACCGATATGTCTTCTTTCATCGTGAGCAAGAGCGCCAGTAAAAAAGAGACTGAGACCTGGACTATCAATTCCTGCCCCCGTGTATGTATCGTTGAATACATTAAAGGGAAAAACGGCGCGAGGAGCTTTTCTGGAAGGGCTGTGAGCCGCTTGAACTACCCGAAGATTCGACACGACCTCGATATGCTCCTCATGAGTAATCCCCCCAGCTGCAATAAATGCCGCTCCTTCAATCTGATATTCACGCCGCACATACTCGTGAAGATCATCATATGTGATGGCCTGAATCTGATCAGGATGAGCGACGACAGAGCCGTGTAATCGAGACTGGCTCGGATATGCACGTTGTTGTAACCAGCACTGAGCAGCGTCTCCAGATGCGCGCTGACGAGCCTCTTGCAAAATAACACCCCTCTCACGCTCTACCTGGTCTCCTGTAAAACAGGGCTCGGTACAAACACGGGCAAGAGCTTGAACCATATCAGCAAAAGATCCTGCTAATCCTTCTATGGAATACCTTGTGCAGAAATAGCTCGTTGCCCCATTGTATTCCGCTCCGTTCAGAAGCGAAGGCCGTAAGAGTGGATGAATCCCATCTCGATTCGGACCTTTGAGCATTAAGTGCTCAAGAAAATGAGCCTTCCCCCAAGGCTCCTCGTCTTCATATGCTCCTGATGGAAAAACAAGTTCTACACTCACGAGCTTAGTTGGTAGCGTAATGGTGAAAACGTTCACACCACTAGGAAGAACGGTGTGAGCAACGGGCGTTCCGAATTTTTTCGTGTAAATGAGCGTCTCCATACCGCCTCCTTTGGTAGTGGGTTGATGAAGAATAACGAAGCTAACCAGAAAAAGACCACTTGGTCAAACCTCGACGAATCAACGAGATCCCTTCATCACCTCTATAAACACCTCTTTTAGCCGCTCAAGTTCCCATGCGCATTCTGTACCAACTGAAATCCGCACAAAGGGCTCGGCTGTTCCTTGGGCATTACTGGCAGTTAGGTAGATACGCGTAACATCAAAGCCAAAACTGGTTCCGGCCACAAGATCAATCTGTTGCTTTTTTGCCCGGGCTAAGATGGTATTCAGAAAAGATACGTAGGTAGAGGTCTGACGATGTTCTGGCCGAAAACGGATCACAAATGAACTCCCATGGAACGACATGCGTCGTGTCCAGGCATAGCCTGGATAGGACTCAAGCCCCGGATAGACAATAGACTCGTAGGGAGACATTTTTGTCAGATGATGAATTGCTTCTTCCAAGGCAATGGCTACATGAATCGCATTTCGCTCAAAACGCTGTAGTCGCCGTTCAAGTACAGCTCTATCCGGTGTAGGCAAGGAAAATACAGATGCGTCCGGAATATTCGTGCCCCAATCTCTCCGAGCTGAGAACAGATTATTCGTGGCAAGACCGACGGTCCACATCATCCCACCCGTAACACGATCAAACCCGAATTGATGATACTTATTCAAGCTCTCCATCATGATGATGCGCAGCTTTGAAAACGGTGAGAGGTGTTTGAACGGCTGGCATGCGATCGATAGAGTCGAATTATCTAATACAAGAAACGTTGGTTCGGTTACGGCATGCGCTAGAGACGGAATCAGACGCTCAAGGTCCAGCATCGCCATAGAGCCGTCGTTGCAGAGCGTATCTAGGAATATAGCCCTGGGCTTTTCCTGTGCGACAGCCCGTATAAGTGCGTCCGAATCCATTTCATCTACCCAGCGTATTCGCGCGCCAAATGTTGACTGCAGTATTTTTTTATTCTGAAAATAGGTTGCACGACCCACCAAAACAACATCATGCGATCCGATATCCGACTGCAGGGCAGCCACGATCGTCGAGAAGGCGGCCATTCCACTTGAGGTCGCATACGCCTGAATCGGAAGATAGATTGGTGCTTGGACGTATGCCCGACGGAATGCAGCTTCGTAGATTTCCGCATCTGCATGCTGATCGCGCTTGTAATCACTGATCATTCCCTTGATCTTCCCGGTTTTTGAACCAGCCTGTGAGGTGAGCGTATGAGCGTACGAAGGAGACTGCCATTCAAGCGCACTGATGAATCCTGCACTGATCGCCTGCAATGAACGCAACTCATCCATGACCCGTTTTTTGAGACGAATAGCAGCCTGAAGACTTTCCAAGGTGTCTGCATGTCGCAGCTCTTTCAATCCTGTCTGTAACTCTGCATGGATCCGTTCGTACGCCGCTACTGGATGTCGGAGCCCTTCAAGAATCATGGCACGGGTCTCTTGTAGAAAAAAATCACGATGTCTATCCACTATTTTTTGAAATGCTCGGAGCTTCTGCTCAGCTGAATCAGCCAAATGCTGAATATCCGCCAGATCCTCTCGCAGCTCCTCAAAACTCTGTGTTAGCGTATCTACTCGCCTTTCTTTTGGCATATATCTAGTGTCATTCCCGCGCTGAAGTTCTGTCCTTGGTATGTCATCCCGAGCAAAGTCATACGGAGCCGAGGGATCGCTTCGATCCGCACCTCCTTCGAAGAGATTCCTCCACTCGTCGCAGAGCCTCCTCGGTCGGAATGACAAAAACTTGGGTTAGTGAAAATGATACCGTATCAGGTATGCTATGCCCATGCTACGGAATCTTTTCTCACGCTCACGATCAAATCTCTTCCAATTCGTCCATGTCAACCTTGGACGCAGTGTGATTGCGCTCCCCATTGCCGACATAAAAGGAAATCAGCCAGGAAAAACGCTGGTCGTTACCGGTGGTATGGATGGCGATGAGTATGCGGGTATTGAGGCGGCCTATCAGCTTGCAGAAAAATATCGAGCAGGGACATTTTCAGGACGATTGATCATTATTCCGATCCTGAACCTCCCGGGCTTTGAAGCGGAGCAAAGTTGGAATCCGCTTGATCACACATTCCCTAAATATATTTTTCCAGGTCGTGCTGATGGCTCCGCGACTGAACGGCTCATCCGTTGGCTACATGAAACCTATCTGACCCACGCCGACGTGTGGTACGACGCCCACAGCGGAGCACTGACCGAGCGGCTCTTTCCATTCGTATGGACCTATAAAACCGGCGTCAAACACATAGATGACTTCACAAAACAGCTCCATGGAATGATCGAGGCAAAAACGATCGTCTTTGAACCGTCCGCTCGCTCATCAAAAGCTAGTCAGCTGGCGCGTGGAAACTGCGTGTATATTTTGGGAGAATCCGGAGAACGTGGGAATTGCCATAATGAAGATGTTGAACGACATTTAGGGTGGATGCAGAGCGTCATGCAAGCACGAGAGATGATCGATATACCACAAACACAAAACGCCAAAGCACCCCTCGTACTTCAAGACGTATCATTTATCTGCGCACCATATGATGGCTTATGGCGCGCGGAGGAAATAATGAGTTCAGAATTGAAAAAGGGACAGGTTCTTGGTCAGTGCTCAAGGTTAGATATGAGCTCACAAAAAGAACTTCGGATACCTACGACCGGCACCATGCTGTGGTGGAAAGAAACACTCCACATGAAACGCGGAGATATTTTGTGCGCGTGGGGGAAATAAATTCTTGGCATTCCTTGGCACTTCTCCTACATCGGATTACACTGAGCGCCGTTAGATATGTCTGCCTCAACCACATCTCTTTGGAAAGATGCACTGCGTCATCTGCCTCATAATGCGAGCATATCGCGTATCTTGTTGGTTGGTGTTGGCCCAGATATCCACCGAGTCCTACAGCGCTCTTTTTCGAACTGCCGCATTACTGAACTCCACACCCCTTCTGAACTTGAACAAATTGGAAGCATGGACCTTGTCCTCTTTGATGCGTCTTCTCCGTTCGCCAAAATGGAGACTCTCGCTGAAATAGACTTCTTTCACATACTTCAGAGCCATATTCCGCGCGATGGGTTTCTTATCATCAATACAGGGCTTCATCGTCCGCGGGTTTCGCGTATAAAGCGACTGGCGGATGCTGCACTTTTTTTCGTGCGTCCTATTCAACTCGATCCTCCCAAGCCAAAATTTCTTCAAGATGTAGAACGATCTTTTCTGCGTTCTTCATGGTGGCAATCTGATACGGCGTTGTTCATGTGTTTCCAGCCGTTTGGAGCAGGCGTGATGGGCGATCCGCTCCGAGAGGGATACCGACCATTTCGCGGTTCCATTGATTATTTGCGTCGAGAGGTTACGATTCATCCTTCACTGGATCTTGTTGGCGATACAACCTGTGCCGGACTCCGGCGTCGTTTTGGACCGATTGCTGTAGAGAAATTTTTTGGCGATATTGAACCGACGCTCGCACCCGCAGGCTTTCCTCGACTGGTCATTTGGCAACCATTACGCCGCTTAGATGTCCCAAAAGACTGGAGTCGCTCTCCGTTCCAAATGAATGCCTATATCACCGGATTTGTGGATTTGCAGACTGTTGCAGACCCTATCACGCGCTGGTCTTCACATGCACGACGTCATTTGAAACATTGGTTTGCTGAGCGTGATCAGTGGATTGAAGAAGAGGTCACATTTGAACAGTTCATGCGTGCCTACATGCAAACAAGTATGCGCAAATCCGTAAAAAGTTTGAATCGTCATTTCTTTCGCGCGAAGGAAAAAGCACAAGGTTCGCTGCTTCGTTTTACTGGACTGTATCGAAAAGGCGCGAAACGGTTTGAAGCTGGCTTTGTCACGCTTGATGTTCCTGAAATATCGCAATCAATCCACATCGGTTCATTCATCATGGATGAGGTAAAAGATACTGCTGTTGGTACCGGCATGGTCTATAACTGGTTTGAATACGCCAAACAAAAAAACATTCGCTTTCTCGATTTTGATCTCTTCCGCGGTGCAAGCGATCCCAAGGCCTGGGAAGGCTTTTCCCGTTTTAAATCCCAATTCGGAACCTATTTTATTCGCTATCCAAATCCACTCGTAAGATGGGTGAAGGGGTGAAAATTTCTTTGTAGGACTTACGCATTTGGATGCAGACCGCGAAAGAATCGAGGCTTGTTGCGACCGGTAGCAGCGCTACCGCGAGCGACAAACGTAGATTCTGACAAAGGTATGCGCCAAACGCGTATGTCCTACTTCGTTTCTCATTCCCCATCCTGGTTTGATGGGAAATAGGAGACGAGGACGACCGCGAGGAAAAGCGTGGGTCGTCCGTCAAGTCTGACGTCCTGCCGAGGATGGCAGGGCTTGCCCTTAAGGTTGAACGTCAGGGCCGTTGGGAATGGGATGCGCAATACATCTAATGTAAAACGAGCGACTCAATACTCGTCCGGGTACCAGCCTTCTCCCGGACCCCGAGGCTCGATCTCGTCATCGCCATCCGCCGAATCGAAGCCTTTGTCCTCCGCGGCATTGGGCACCGGAATGGGAAGATTCTGATCGTGGAAGACCGCGATCTTGTCCCGTGGCGGGACAAAGCGCCCCTGCCGCCGGCCGCCGCGCGGATCGTCGCGCTTGAGCGAGAGCGAGAACGGCCCCACGGAAGCCACGACGTTGTCGTCGGGATGCCGGACCATGGAGTGCGTGTATGGGACGTGCAGATGAAGATCGGTCGTCACATCCCGGTCGCCATAGATGACGAGTTGCTCGCCATCGAGAGGCGCGATGCGGTAGACCGGATAGTGATCGAAGGAGCTGCTCACGCGGGTAACGCGTGCACCGAGCTTCTCCTTGCTGCCATGGGTAAAGACCGAGTCGTCTCTGCCCGCCCCTTGGATGTAGAGAACGTCTTCCCACTTGGAGACGTAAGCTAGGAAACCCTGGTGAACGCTCCGTATATCGCGGAAGGCATCATAGACCATACTGCCGAGCTTCGGATCATCGAAGTACAGGGTCAGGTCCATCCCGAGCTCGGATCGGCGCAAGTCTTTTGATCGCGTCGCCGTAACCTTCACCCCCGGCGCGATGACGAATGTCCAGGCGCCTTCGTTCTGGGCGATCTGCCAGAGCTGACCTCCTTCCAGGATGAAACGCCGCAGCGACCCCTCGCGCCATGTAGCGGAGTGTTTCACTTCCCTCTGCCGGTTCCATGTGATGTCTTCCGTCATGTGCTGGAGGAGATCACGGAAATCGGGCCACGGGTTGATGTCGAAGTGCCGCGTGAGGAACTGCTGGAGCTGGGTGATCGCCCAACAGTTCCGCATCTCCTCCGTCGCGAACACAATGACGGTGAAGGTGAGACCGACAACATCACGCCGTGCTTTGAGAGTCGATTCCTGGCTCATGTTTTTCTCCCGGGCTTTGGTCCTCGAATATCAGAGTGATCGCATGATCTTCATCTCCATACCAACAAGACAAGGAGACTATCTGAAATGACGGACAACATTCTGAGAAAAAACCGAAATTTTACCCCCAGAACGTTGTCAGCCATTCAGATAATAGACTTTGAATACCAATCGGAATTTCATTCCTCCTTTTTCGAAGAGCGATTCGCGACTCAAGGAGTCGCTACAGTTATCCATCTGCAAACTGCCAAAATCAGAATAACGAAGTAATATAGCAAAAAATAGCGATTTTGTCAAGTATGCTTTGAACAACTTTGCTTGACATTTTTATAAAAATATGGCAGGATCACGCTAGCCCTTTGAAAGGAGGCTGGCATGTTATAGATAGCGCCTAAAAATCAAAGAAGGCCGCATCGTGAGAGATGGACAGTGAGCATGGTGCTCACTCCTGAAGGGATGCGGCACGACCGCAGACCAAGGAGAGAGACCATGACCACCGACAACCAGACCAAGAACCAGACCGAGACCGTGACCGTCGAGATGACGGGCAACATGAACAACGAGGAGACCACGCAGGCCAAAGACGAGGAGATCAAGGCCAGGCTGAACGACGCGTGGGACGCTGGCAAGCGCGATTCGGAAGTACTCGAACTCGCGCTCGAGCTGGGAGCTTCGCAGGAGCTGCTCGGCAAGTGCGTGGGCTTCACGACCGAAGATCGTGATGGGAGTAAGCTTCCGTGGGTCAGCCAGCTCATCAAGGCCGGCTACCCCACGGACTGGGTACGGGAACTCGTGGTGCACCACTGCTTCCACGATGAGATGAGCCCGTGCTCGTTCCAGATAGCCTTCCTGCGCGACGAGAGTGCCTGGGAGGCCTTCGACAGCCCGAAGCTGCTCATGGTGTTCTTCGAAGCGCTGGCGGGAGCTGAACACATGGGTGGAGACGTGCTGCGCCGCCGTGACGCGCTCGCCTACCGAATCGGACGCATGAGGCGTCCGGATCTCCAGCCCAGGCCATGCCTCGGACTGTACCCCACGGAGTGGGATCGGAAGCAGGAAGCGGCACGGGAAGAGGAGATCATGGCCGTGGGTCTCGAAGATGCCAACTTCGTGGCCCGGAAGGCGGTGAGGCAGCTCGGTCATCCGGGCGATCTCGCAACGGTCAAGGTGATCGAGTCGCTGCCGAAATCCAGTCGGATCGAGGCAGCGGGGAAGATCATCCTGAACGGCCTCGGCCTGCCCTTCATCGGGCGCGTGCTCGGGTACGACTGCCCCTCCTCCCGCAAGGAGGTCGACTGGGTGGTGGCGCGGCTCGTGCGGGAAATCGACAAGCGGCCGGACAAGGCCCCTCTGATCTACCGCTTCCTCCTCAAGGGAGGCGCGGATCAGGCGGGCGGGCCCAACCGCTTCAAGATGTCCGAGCACGACGAGATGATTCGGCACTGCCTCCACAGCGCAGGCTGGGAGTTCTGTCGTCTCGAAGAGCACGAAGACTCGCGCTCAGGTCGCACCAGCCTGCAAGCGGTGGTGCCGAACGTGCGACCGCGTCTCATCTGGTCGCACGACTCGCGCGGACAGCGCCACGAAGTCCTGCGGGTGGGCGATGAGGTCATCGTGCCTCGCAAGCCCATCAACGGGGTTCACGCCGTGGTCAACCTGCCGCACATGCAAGTCTACCGCGTCGAGATCCACGCTGCCGCGCCGCCGACTTCTGAGATGGAGAAGACGGCCGGACAGGACTTCCTCGTTCGCTGACACGCGCGCTCCGCATCGGAATCCCCTGGCAAGGGACCCGGTGCGGAGCTCTTTTAAATATCCAAGGGCGTGATGAATCACGCCCCTACCCATCCACTTTCCGAAACCCGATCCGATCTGGGGCTTCATTTCCGAGCTTCATCATCGAGGCAAACATAATGGATTCATCACCATAGCGATCACGAACAAGATCAATCGCAGAACTCAAGCGATGGTGACGTGTGTCTTTTGACATGGATACAAACACCCCCTGGGGCACAGGCTGAGTAAGATCGGATAATGTCACCGCCATAAAATCGACGTCTTGGCCGTGCCACATCTCTTCCATTAAGCGGCACGCAGATCTGACAAGGGCGAACGAATCACTCGCAGGCTCAGACAGGTTGGTATAATTTGCGGAGCCTCCACTCTGCTGAACGAATGGATTCCAAAATAATCCCTTTGGACCCTTCCAGTCGGGTGCACGAAATCCAAGAACAACGGAAACCTTTCCCGCAAAAAGTCCATGGCGTCGTAAACGTCTGCCGGCACGCTCTGTCAGCCGAACTAAAACCGCTATTACATTCCCTTCCTGGTTTACGCGCCGTGGCACGCAATAGGAATGACCAATGGATTTTGGCGGACTTGCCTCTAATGTATGAACTGCTTCATATTCAAGTCCGTGCAGACGGCACCATAAAAAGAACCCTTGCTTACCAAGCGCCTGCATCAGCCGTTCAATCGGAGCGCGCTTCACATCCATCAATGTAAAGAGTCCCAAACGCTCCAAATGTCGACGCGTTCGTCGACCAATCCCGCACACACTCTCGAGCTGAAGTTTAGATAACGTATCATCAAGATTTTCTAATGTGATAATCGTTAACCCATTCGGTTTTTTGATATCTGAGGCTGTTTTTGCCAAAAACCGTGTTGGTGCAATTCCAATAGAACAACGCAGCCAGTCCCCGATTTCATCCCGCATCCGTCTCCGTAGTTTCGTCAGTGCCCAAGATGCTTCGGCTGCATCCCGATACCATCCCGTCAGATCCAAAAACGCTTCGTCGATGGAATAGGGTTCAACACGGTCCGTCAGCTCACGACACAATGAAAAAACGGCCGAAGACACGGCGCGATATTTTGGGGGATCATTTTCAACAAACACCGCCTCTGGACAGACGCGCTTGGCCTCATCAACCGTCATTCTCACCTTCATCCCCAAACGTTTCGCCTCCACTGAGGCCGCAATCACACACCCAAATCGATGTAAGTACGCACACACTCCGAGCGGCCTCCCACGCCAATGCACATTCGCCTGTTGCTCCACAGACGCAAAAAACGAATTCATGTCGAGATGAACAATGAGCTTATGCGAAAGAGGAGGGAGCATATGATATCTCGATAAACGCCGAGCCTCTCTTTTGTCGTCCCGAGCAAAACGGAGTGACGTCGAGGGATCTCTAAAGAAAATTTTCCTTACAGATCCTTCAGCTTCGCGTACGCTTCGTTCAGGACGACAAACTCAACCCAGCGCTCCGCTCTCCCTTTACAACGTCGCCATTTCTTCAAGCCTCCACTGCAACGATTCTGATGAAAACGATAACCGATAGGCGTTCGCCTCGTCAGACACAGAAAAAATATATGTCTTTTCACGTCCCTTTCGTTCCGTGTGAATCAAATTCACTTTTTTAATTTGGTAATACCGATTCGCCCACTTAAAAACCAGCGGCTCCGCTCGCTCCCTGCGAAACGCCACCATCACCTCAATCGGTTCAGACACATGTTCATGCATATAATGTGGCATTTAAACTTAATCGAATGGGGTTCGGGGTCGCCTGCCTGTTCGAGCGATCTAGCGAAGACAATTTCTGAACAGTCTTCGCGTTGAGCGAGGCCAACCGACCCCGAAATCTTTTTTGGTTCTTTTGTGATTTGACAAAAAGAACACCCATGAGCGACTAAGCCGAAGAACCCCTCTAACTCCCCCGTAAAGGGGCGTGGCCCCACGGGGCTTTACGCTCCTTATTAGGGGAGGATATGAATCATCGAAAATTACGGATTACTGCTCGCACCACTCCTTGAATTAATGGATCGTAACAATAGATTGGCTTCATAGCTGAGTTGGCCGGCTGCAACCGAATCCGATCACGTTCGCGATAAAAACGCTTGAGCGTGGCGTAGGCATTATCCAAGAGTGCCACCACGATATCTCCATTCTTTGGCGATGGATTCCGTTCAACCACGACATAATCTCCATCCAAAATTCCATCATCAATCATGGATTCTCCTTTGACGCGCAACACATACGAATTGGCGGAATCTGGCACAAGGTCAACCGGCACAGCGAATGTTTCTCGTTCTTCAACCGCTTCAATTGGCTGACCAGCAGTAATCAATCCTTTCAATGGAAGCAACACGCTCTTTCCCCATCGCACCGCCTTATCTGTCGGTTCAAGATCGCGCGTGGAGTTTCCGCCATTGCCCTTTAAAAATCCTCGCTCGCGTAAGGCGTGAATATGAACATGCACCGTTGAAGGAGAGGCAAGACTGAGACCGGCGGCAATTTCACGAAACGACGGCGGGTATCCGTTATCCTGGATGAATAACACGATAAAATCGAGCACTTCTTTTTGTTTTGGTGTGAGTGGAGGAGGCATAAAAAAGGATCAAAGGAATATAGAACAAAAATAGAACAATATCAAAACGTTGTCAAATGATGGAAATACCAAAGAGCATAAGTCTATAAAGATTTTGTGTAGGGGCAGGTTTTAAACCTGCCCTCTGACATGTCGGCCGATCGATCAGAGGGCGGGTTTAAAACCTGCCCCTACCAACCCCCCACAAAAATTCAAAAATTTGTTTTAGACTGAACGCGAGATCTGGGGAATGAATAATAAACGCCGTATTTTCTGTACGGGTAGAAATAATTCCAATGTTGTTGCCGTAGATATAGATAGAAGCCTTCAGATCAACGTACCCGGGTAAATATCGAATCTGCCTCAGAAATGTAGCCTCATCTGAAAATACTGGATCAGATACATTTTTACCCTGTACACGTAATGAGCGTGAGTGAATCCCCTTTTTCACGCGGCGTTCGATCCATTTTTTGATGTAACTTTTATCCAACATCTGGGCCATCAACAGCTGTGGAGAAAAATACACATACTCATCTTTCACAACCTTTAAAATATCTTCAAACATCTCCCGGGCTGCATGTGGTCCCTGAAAGGTTTGTACAAACGGGGCATTGGATGAACCAGCGTAGAGCGAGAGAAAGTCGGGCAGTAAATCTTTCAGCTGATCACGCAGATTCTCAAAACGCTTTTGCAGTTCCTTTGGATGCAGGGCGACATAGGCACTGCGCTTGCCGTGCTTAATCGTCTGGATGTAGCCACGTGCTTCCAGGATGCGAAGATTGTCATACACCGCCGTGCGCCGCATCTTCATGGCATCTGCCAATTCTGCCGCTGTCGCCTCTCCTTTGGCCAGTGCGGCAAGATAGAGCTCCGCTCGTTGTTCATCTAATCCTGTAGACAGCAGCCAGGAGAGAAGATTTGATTTCATATATTTCAGAAATAATTGACGAATATATAGTACATTTTTTACTTAATTTAAGCAAAAGTATTGCTAGCAATACCTTTTTATGCAATATTTTTTAACAAAATATTTATAAAGCCTTATCGTAGTGTTGTCGTCTAAAGAAAAGCAACGACTCTCGATGAGCCATGGAGGAATACATGCCCGGATCAGAACGAACTCTGGATGAACGCGCCGCGCTCCGCTGGGAATACGTCAAAGACAGTCGTGCCCGCTACGGCGATCACGACCCAGAAGACACCTTCGTCGGTGGCGCCGAAGATGATCGCTTCAAACATTCCCTCCAAAAAGGCCTGCGCTCTGACCGATGGTTCGGCGAATGCACCCGCCGCTAATTCTGATCGTTCTTTCTTTCTTACCCCGTCTATCTCTACGGGGACTCAACTCGATTCGTGAGCATAGGGCTCGTGAGTCGTGAGAGACAATGTTTCAACAAAAAGAGGGTGCACAATGAAAACTTACACCACGCTTCGTGGAGACCAGCTCGATCTCACCATGCTGACACCTCGTGAGTCTGCAGTATTTTTTGACTTGCTCTTTCATGCGGGCGGCATCACGCTCCTGCATCTAGATGAATACGCGTATCAAAAATTCGCGGTGAACATAGCTGGTTTTCTCGACCCTAAGGTCTTCCGCGCCGCAGCCGGAGCTACGATGCGGAGGGCATTCAAGGACGAAGAGCTTGAGCGCGCGTATCACGGACTACTCACAACCCTCTGTGACGATGTTGAGGATCGACTCGCCGTGCTTCATCGATATGTCAGCCTCACTGACATTCGTCATAATCCAGCCCTCTTCCTACAGCATATTTATGATAACGTGAGGGGTCTCCGAGAATTCAGTGATAAGACCGGCATCCCATACACAGACTCCACATCACTCCTGCGTGGAACAAAAGAGTCGATAAGACTCGGGGTAGACGTGTTACGTGGCATCGCAGAGAGAACAGGATATGCCTTTACGGTCAAACCAATGGCCCAACAGGACACTACAAACGCCACCACGATTCGCGATCGAGCGCATCAAGAGCTCGGACAACGCATGCAGGCGCTCGCGGCTCTCTTGCATCAGGAACAGCATCTGCCCATTTTGAAAGCGATGCTCGAACTGGAGTACATGGCCAGCGGCTGTATCGATACCATCAGCTTTGATACCGCCTTCCTCCGTGCTCGCTCCTATGTAAAGCAGTACAGGTTGAGGGGCGAAGGCGAAATCACCGTACTCATTCTCGATCCCAAGAATGATCGTGATATTGCGAATCTGTGCTGGCTCTTTGTGGCACAAGACCTTCACTGGTTCGATGCTCTCGGCTGCCAAATCGCTTTCATCGCACCCGGAGAGGCTGCATCGAACAACACTAAAAAACAAGATCTGATCATTCCAGCGCTAGACACGACCTCTGAGCCACGCTGGAGCTGGGGGCGTATTTGGGAACACCTCATCTTCCGACCTCTCTACGATCCATTTGATCTAGATCCAAAAGATAGACGCGCCGACCAACCACCTTGCCTGAGCATGATCTTCACTCATCTTCGCTCAAGAGCGCGCACGGTGATACTAGAAAAGATGATTGCAGAGCTACTGGCAGAAGATATCATCACCAGATGGTGTCACGCTCTCGGATGGAAGGTCCCTACGCGGCAGGCTCTATTGGATGCAACGCAGGAAATACATCTACCAACCTTTCAACTCCCCCAAGTCTAATAAACCCCAGACTCTTTTTCTCCTCAACTAGTCTCGGGTATTTTCATATAATGACGACGATATTCATCATCCATTTCCCACTCCCTCGGATTATTCCAAATATACTCACGAATGCGTTGTAATTCAGCTTCAGAACGAATGACATGCTCGTAATAATTACGCTGCCACAGACATTGATTCTGTTCATCATTATTTTTTATCTTGCGAAAACGGGATGTTGTTGCAGATTTGAACAGCCCTACAAATGACGAGAGCGATCGTGGTCGTCGTAGGGGCGTGTGCCACACGCCCTCAGGTATACATGCACCCTCCGGTCGTATCCGTTCCGATGTGTTTCGCATGAAATGTGGGTTCAGATATTTATCTATCGTCGTCCCTGTCGAAGGGCGCATGGCATGCGCCCCTACAATCCAAACGATAAAATGGATATGATTCGGCATAATAATGAATTCATCCAAACGGATTTCTTCGCACATTTGAGCCGATACTTGTAAACGATTTTGAACCATTTTTCCAAGATCATTCAATTTCATCTCTCCCTGCACGATTTCTCCAAATAAATGTTCTCTCTGGTGCGTACAAAACGTTACAAAATAGGCACCCACAAATGAATAATCAAAATCGGGAAGACGGATAGATTTGCGGTGATGGAGGTCTGGATTGTAGCCCATATATCCACCGCTGCCAGAAAAAAGAAGAACAAGCAAGATTCCCGCCTACGTGGGAATGACAAAACTGGATCAAGAGCGGGTATTTGACACTCCTCAAAAAATCTGGCAGCGGTGGATATAGGAGCTCCTGCCAACATCATTATTTTTCTCACACGCTCATGACTACGTTTGGATTTTCCCGACGGTTGTTTTCTTGTAGCTTGATTTGTTCGATGCTCCTGTCACTGGTTCCACGCGCTCCAATTATGGCTGCCTCTCCTCTTCGAATTGGCGAAGTGGCCTGGGCAGGTTCTTCACTCTCGACGGTCGATGAATGGCTTGAGCTTTGGAATCAAAGTGATGCGCCACTATCACTGGCTGGATATTTGCTGGTTGGCGCAAGTCCAGCTCCCCTGTTTTTGCCAGCTGATGCCATGATTCCCGCCTATGGCACCTATCTGATTGCCAATTATCCTGATACCGATCCAAAAAGTGTTCTCGCAATTCCGCCTCAACTCGTGACGAGTACTGTGTCATTATCCAATTCCATTCTGTTCATTCAACTGATTGACCCTGATGGAGCAGAAATTGATCACGCCGGGGATGGGAAATTACCACCTGCGGGCTCAAATACGGCCGTCAAAGCCAGCATGGTACGCCAAGGCGAGAGCTGGATAACAGCAACGTCGTCCAAAAGCCTTGATACTCCAGCCACTGATTTTGGTACACCTGGCATATGCGACGGTTGTACTC
This sequence comes from uncultured Gammaproteobacteria bacterium, assembly GCA_964425575.1. GTDB lineage: Bacteria > Patescibacteriota > Patescibacteriia > 2-12-FULL-60-25 > 2-12-FULL-60-25 > CAYRMN01. The sequence goes on from CAYRMN010000016.1 coordinate 26,728, forward strand.
CAGTAGCCCCTCCCGTAATCGAGCCACTTCCTCAAATACCATTGCCGATCTCGTCGCCCAACGATACTCAAAGTGCTTCATCAACAGAAGCCATTATTTCTCCCTTGGTCGAAGCTCCCCCTCTCATTCAAGTCTCGTCAACGAACGAGATTCCACCTGCTATAGAGGTGAGTTCGTCTTCGAGCATGATCGAAGCTGAACCCGAATCTACGACAAGTTCACCGGATACTTCTATCACCAACCCTCAGATATCTGATCCATCCATGCCCGCATCAGAAGATACAACGACCTCAACAGAAATCAGTGCTGAAATAGCTGTCGTTGAGGAAAACCCAACCTCTCCCGTTGAGAAATTAGAGATACCCGAAGCTGATACCGCGACAACAACTATCACAACATCGACTGAAATCCTCAATATTGACGAACAACTTGCTACATCGACCGCCTCAACTTCATCCACCATTCAACTCGCAACCGTCATTGATGATCCCTCTCTGCTGCGTCTGAATGAAATCATGGCCTATCCAGAAACCGGACATGAATGGATTGAAATTACAGCCGCGACAATGACCTCAAGTATCCATATCCACGATCTGGAACTGCATGATGCCGCCGGAAAAATCGCCGTAGTTCCCGAAGTCACACTTGATCAAAGTCACCGTTTCATTGTTGTTGAACTCACGAGCTCACGTCTGAATAACGATGGAGACACTATCACACTCCAAACAGCCAACGGCATAGTGATAGATTCACTCGTCTATGATGTGACCAGCAAAGGCAAGACATTTAGTCGCATTCCAGATGGAATTGGCGCATGGAAAGAAACGTCTGAGGTCACACGTGGGAGCTCGAATATATACACGGACCCATCAACTCAATCTATACCAACCGCAAACGCCACTCCGCAGAGCATCACGATTATTAATCCGTCATCGTCTGCAACCGTATCAACCGTGAGTGCTTCGCCTGTCGTTGCAGCTTTATCTCCCACAAAAAAATCAACGACAACATCCAAAACCATTCCCAAACCGTCGACAAAAATATCTACGCCACCAGTAACACCAAAAAAAGTCACTCTTCCTCTCTCTATGCCAACAGAGAGCGTAGCCTCATCAACCTTTGTACATCCCACCTCTACCAAAGTTTCAAAACCTCCTAAAAAAGTCACCGCTTCTAAAAAGAAAATATCTGCCCGTTCTCCTATGAAACCAACAACCCAATCATCCGACATTCATGTTGTGCTTCACGGAACTGTCGGCTCCCCACCCGGACTTATTTCTACCCATGCATTCGTCCTTCTTTCATCAGATGGAAAAGGATTGGAAGTTCGTGTTCCGGCGACTCATGCGCTGCCGACCTTGAAAACTGCGGTCGATGTTCGCGGCACACTCAACTTTAGCAATGATAATATTCCATATTTAAAAGCAGACTCCAATTCTCCCTGGACAACATCCGTGAGCTCAACGATCATCTCCTCACCACGATTTATTGATCTCATTGCACCGTTAGGAGAAGACGCTTGGAGTTTAACGAGCGTGACGGGGAGCGTCGCTTCCATTCGGAGCGGAACGGTGATTCTCAAAACCTCTACGAGCGGCGAAGAGCTAAGTATCGCGATTAAACCCGCCGTCCACTATCGTGCCAGTCGATTAGCCATTGGTGATACAATTGAAGTTATGGGTCTTCTGGACATGACTGGTGCCGAACCACGACTCTTGCCGCGACAGGCGGAAGATATTGTCCTTGTGCGTCACGCCGAAAAAAAATTACAAACAGATACCCCTAAGACCATGCCGGGTTGGACACCATTTGGGGCTGCGGGAATTGCTGTGGCCGGTACAGAAGGATTAAAAAAGCTGCGCGAGCGTCAAAAAATACGCGCACTCCAAAAAATGCTGCAACAACCCTCAGTACATGAACTATGAAATATTCGACGTTTGTTCTTAGCTTGATACTACTTATGGGGGCTGGCTGTTCCAGCCCCCCACCGGATGTATCATGTACAACACCACCACAAGAAGATGAAAGCGGAAGTCTCACCTACCCAATCGCCGCTCGCTATTCCCATCTGCCACATCTTGGACAGATCTATACCGCCCTAGATTGTAAAAATCCTGAACGCGCCGCTCAAATACAGGGCATGAAGAATGGGGCCTACATAATGGGAGTCCGACTACGCTGGCCAGCCAATATGGCTCCATCAGCTCAGACCGTTTCCATTCTAGAGAAACTTCATTTTCTCCAAGAATCCCCTTTTCTATGGAGCACAACGCAGACGCTCTCAATGGACGATCTACAACTTCTCCAATCAATCATGAATGAAGCGACTGCCGATCGATCACCCCAGGAAGACTGTATTCTGTGTGGATGATGCGGAGGTTGATACATCCTCCTTGTCATCCTAGCCACTATCTGATAAATTGCCCGCACAATAGATACACAGGACTTTCGTGTTTGGATGCAGACCGCGAAGCGAACGAGGCTTTTCTCGACCCGTAG
>CAYRMN010000017.1:0-29210 GCA_964425575.1 uncultured Gammaproteobacteria bacterium
TGACGTCAAATCAGCATGGCTCTTACATCCAGGGCTACACACGTGCTACAATGGCATTGACAATGGGTTGCCAAATCGTAAGATGGAGCTAATCCCAACAAACAATGCCCCAGTTCGGATTGAGGGCTGCAATTCGCCCTCATGAAGTCGGATTCGCTAGTAACGGCCAATCAGCCACGTGGCCGTGAATACGTTCTCGGGTCTTGTACTCACCGCCCGTCAAGTCAAGAGAGTTGCATATGCCCGAAGGTCCCGATAAGGGAACGAAGGTAGAGGCAGCGATAGGGACTAAGTCGTAACAAGGCATCCGTAGCGGAAGCTGTGGATGGATCACCTCCTTTCTAGGGAGTTACAGATGAGTTCGCTCATCAATCCCGAAGGTCGATTTCCGAGTTACATCGGAATCATTTTCGGCGCGGTTTTGTCCTGGTCACTTTTCTGAAGTTGAATACCAACAACTTCTCGCTCCAACCGGCGAGGAGTTTTTGTTTGTGGTTTTTTATGTTGAAGCGCTCTTTCATTGTCGTCCTGAGCTTGTCGAAGGATCTTCTCTTCACGGGGCTGATCCTTCGACTCCGTCAAACTCCGCTCAGGACGACAGTGTTCGTGGCGAAATAGGTTGACGCTATTCCGTATATTGGTTACCATCCCAGCGCCCTTGAAACAGATATTTTTAGAACTTTCGTGTTTGGATGCAGACCGCGAAGCGAACGAGGCTTTTCTCGACCCGTAGCAGCGCTACGGCGAGAGAAAAACGCAGTGAGCGACAAAGGTATGCGCTGAACACGGAAGTTCTACAGGGACGGCTAGCTCAGTTGGTTAGAGCGTCACATTGACATTGTGAAGGTCAGAGGTTCGACTCCTCTGCCGTCCACCAGGAGAAAAAACGACCGATGAGGTCGTTTTTTCTGTTGCATGATATTGCGCATCTTGACGAAGATTTTTTTGCCGTAAAATTATATGCTATACTTCATGTACTACTTTTTATCATTGATGCGTCCTTTATTTGTATGGGAGACATGAAAACAAAACGAACAGTCGTCCGTCGCCGAACAGTGAAGGCGGCTAATAGTCCGGAACCAAGCGGTCCCGTTGATAATTTTTATAACAGCATGTCGTCAGGCCCCTCGTGTGGGCATGAGGCATGTGGAGTGAGCTGTAATGTTCGTTACGCTGGCCCAACCTCTTCGATTAGTAACCATCATATTCTGCATGCGGCACGAGGCGTAAGTCATATTTGGAGCGCATCCATTATCACTGGATTAGCCATTGTTATTACTGGAGCTCTGGCCTTTAATGCTGCACAAGCCAGCTCTGATACCAGAAACACCGCTGGTCAAAACAAAGTAGAGCAGAACCTTGGACGAGAAATTGTCCGCATGAATCAACGCTTGGATGAGATGCAAAAAATGTTACAGAGCATGAAAGATCAGTGTTTTAATGATTCAGCATCAGACGCTGAAGTTGGTACGAAAACCCCTTAGCTCTTGAGAGTGATGATTGCCAAAACGGATCATTCTTGGTATTATTTCCAGCATTAAAGCGAGTCAGATTGGCGAGTTCTTAGAGCGGTCCTGGCGAGGATGACGTTCTAGATCTCACCAATCTGGCTCGCTTTTGTAAGGGTTTGCTTAAACAGGCGATCTGTCGAGCACATGTTAAGATAATGTCGTCCTGAGTGAAGTCCGACGGAGTCGAAGGATCTTCTCCCCATGGGGTAGATCCTTCGACTCCGGCATCGGATGCCTTCGCTCAGGACGACTAATATCTATATGACCTCTATACGCGAACAAAAAATTGCAGATGTGCAGGCGAGGCGATTTCGGGATTTGCATGTGGTGCTTGAGAATGTGGATGACCCGCATAATCTCGGCGCAATTTTTCGTACCTGCGAGGCGGTTGGGGTGGGGATGATTCATTTATTGTATACAAAAAATAAACCGCCACGCATGCATGAACTGCGAAATGATGCGGCAGCATCGGCGGTAAAGTGGTTGGAGTTTCAGCGTTGGGGGACAGTGCAGGAATGCATAGCCTATCTACGACAACAGAATCTGCGCGTGCTCGTGACCGCGTTATTTGATCAAGGAAAAGCGCAGTGGGAGTGGGACCTTATTTCGCCGACCGCTATTGTTATTGGGAATGAACATGAAGGCATTTCAAAAGAAATTCTGTCGGTCGCAGATGGCGTCATCACCATTCCCATGCGCGGCATGGTCCAGAGTTTAAATGTCTCAGTGGCAACGGCGGTTGTGCTCGAAGAGGCGTTGCGACAGCGGATAATACACCCCGTTAACGGTGTTCGGTAAAATTTTTGTAGGGGCGTGATGAATCGCGCCCTCCGGCATGTCGGCTGATCGATCGGAGGGCGTGATGAATCACGCCCCTACATGAATGACGGAATCGGTTTATTTCTTCAGCACTTTTAATGTCTCGCGGATGCGTTCTATTGCATTTTTACTTGCCTCTGCGAGGGGCTGTTCTGGGGTGAGTGAGAAGAGTGCGCGTTCACGCGTACCCGTCCCTCCAAATGGGCGAGCAAGATCTGCAGCAGAAATGGGAGGATTCGTGTGCATCGAAACACGAACTCCATTCTGCGTCATGGATTCATAAATAAACACAATGACTTTAGCGTCTGGCGCATAACTGATCAGTTCGCTCACCACATCGTCTAATGAATCTTCACTCGCTCCCGTTTCGATAAAATCGTGGCGAGTCAGGTTTGTCCATACAAGCCCCAGTTCATGATCCTGCTGTAAGCGCGCCAGCCCGCGTCCCCATAGTTTCAGAGTTGGAACAGTCCGCGTGCGCCACAGCCCGTGCACGATCTCTTCACGTTTCGCTCCCATGGCAACAAGCTGAGAGGCAGCAGACAGGGTTTTGGGGGTGACATTGGCGGTGCGGAATGACTTGGTCGTCGCGATCATGCCGGTGAGCAGCGCTGTGGCTAAGTGCTCATCGATCAAGTGGCGATTCCATTTCTCAAACAACCCAAACAGAACTTCTGTTGTTGAAACACCATTTAGATCAACAAGATTAATCTGCCCCCAGTGTTCATTGGTAACATCGTGGTCAATATTGAGAATCGTCGTTCGATATAAAAAATCTGCATGTTCACGACTCAAAGCTCCGAGAGAATGGAGATCCGGACAATTGAGGGAAACAACAAGATCGTAGCGGTCTTCACCGTGATTCATGGACACGTCCTTTGGAGACCATTCGCCAGATTTTGGGATAATTGTAATATCCAGTTTTTGATCGCGAACATCATACATGAGCTCTCCCAGCGGAACATCTTTTACATCGAGCGTGATATGAAAGGCGCGCATGGCACCGACCTTCGGTTTAATATCAGTAATAGAGGGAAGAAAGGCAGGTGCCTGAGATGTTTGAAAGTCTGGAATCACGATGTCGCAGATTTTGCCCATTTTTTTGAAAAACAGAAAACAGGCCACGCTGGATGAAATTGCATCGTGACCGGCATGTTCTTTGGAAACGATCAAAATTCGTTTGGCGCGGGTAATCTGTTCGAGCGCCTGTTGTTCGGGCGTTAATGCCATGAAGTACCTTCCCACTCTCCTCAAACGGGAATTAGAGAGCTTACGGGATAATAAAATACCTGTCAATGGAGCCTGATTACATGTTTCAGATTATGACGAGATCGTAGGGGCGGACCTATGTGTCCGCCCTTCAAAGGATATTCCAACATACGTCTATAAAAAGAAGAAGCCCGGCAGGAAGTGCCGAGCTAGTCGCATTCCTCTCCCCGTTCATGAGGGGATCAGGGCTTGGGAGGGGTGCTCACGCAGGTGAGCTGTTCACCCACCGCTTTCCCATCGAGATACGACGGGGTCGACGGGCAGTTGATCGCGGCAGGCGTGCCATCGCCCCCTTTTCTACAGGGGAAGGGTGTCTCGATGCTGAACTGCGATGGCAGCTTGGCCACCTGAAAGTGGAAGGTGACCGTCGGCTGCGTGGGGCTCATGGCCCCGTAGTCTCCCGTGAAGATGGGGAGCGCCGTGTCGACGTCATCGCCCGTATTGAAGGTATAGGTGTGGTCGTGACGGCACTTCACCCGCTCCCCTTCGGGGAAAAACGGGCATATGAAGATGCTGACACATGTCGGGGATTCGCCGACATTGCCGCCTCCCGAGCCCGTTGCGTCGCCGCCTCCAGAGCCACCGCCATCCGAGCTGGAGCTGCCCGACCCGGCCACGTGGCCGTCGTTGGGGCAGTCGCTGCAGCCGAGGTTCCAGAGCGCCACCATCGCCGCCAGCATGAGCGCAAAAAACGTCTTCATCCGTTCCTCCTCGTTGTGTAAGCGGACACGTTATCCGCCCCCGCTCTTCCTATTCAAAAGAGCGTTTCAACAACTTACAGGTTCTAGGCTGCTTGTCAATGCTCCGTCTTTGACACTTCCTATGAAAAAAGCTAATTTAAGACGTTCTTTCTCAATATACATACGTCGTCATACCGCCTTTCGTTGCCAGTTTTGCAGATGCAGAGCTAGGAACGAAGGGCGCTATGGTCGATGAGGTGATGCTCACCCATGACAGACGGAGCGCTGAGACTGAGATGGAAGGAGTTGGGCCATGAATCTTGAGAACATTGAGCCTGAGGCCATCATGGATATGTTGCAGCAGATCGGGGCCGCATGGATCGGAGGCGATTTCTGTAGTGGAGTACAGATCGCTCTGAAACTAGGTCAAGCAGAAGGGTTTCTATTTTCCGATGGTGTTGAAGCATTTGATGTCGTGGAAGCCGTTCAAGGCAAGCTTCCATCTCTTGATGCAGATGAGCCGCATCCTCTCACTGTGTCCCCTCAAAACCTGAAAACTACTGAGGAGTGGTTGATGGCGTGTGATCGGCTTGCTCTCGCCGTCGCGGGCGCGAAGGCACTTGGCTGGGAGGCTATGATGCATGCGCTCAGCCAGCATCTTACCCAGTGTGCGGCGACCGTACGGAGCAACGCCAAGCGTCTCTGGATGTTCGCCGGTAAGGCCGCCGAGCGCCTCACGTTCTTCGGCGACCATGCCTCCGCTTGGTCGGCGATCAAGCCCGCCTGGAGCTACAGTGCAAGTGAGGCGAGGGTGCTCTACAGAGCCAGTCTTGCTGACACGCTCGAGCGATGGAGCCTGGGCTTGTTGCATGATCATGATTCCAGCTATCTCCGCGAAGTCGTGATGGAAGCTGGAATCTGGAAAGATGCGTATCATGATTACGTTCTGCAGCATCTGCGTAGCGATGATGGGGTGCATAGGATTGTGGTCAAGATACTCCAAGCAGAGCTGCTCAGCTGTCAGGTTGCTCGTACATCGGAAGATTTGGGGCCGAATACCCTGGTTGCTCTCGTGCAAACACCTCACCTGGGGAACCGATATCGCTACGAGCTGCATCGCTGTTTTCATGAGTGGAGATTCGCTCTTGCGCTCGTTCTCTTGAGCGGAACAGAGGCTCGGCCCAACGCACCTCAAATATTCACGCAGAGACATCCCTCAATTGAGCGGCGTATCTTGGGCCTTGGGGATGGCGTGATCGAGCTCATCTGGCGTCAGCCGACTTCGCTCGAGACATTGCAGACTCTTCGGTCGGCTCTTGAGCCTCTTCAACCCGGACATCCGCTCGCCGGTGATGAACGGACAGGTGCAACCTGTCTCGCGGCGATGAGATATCTTGGCGATTGGGATGCGCTTTATCCGATCTATGCTCTTTCGAGGACTGATTCTGCCAATGGGGGCGATGTGCCAGATGAAGAGACCGTGAGCGCCTGGCGCACTGTAGCCACGCTGTTCGTCGAGTGCTACAACTTGGTTCAGGCGCTGATTGCTGCCTCGAGCGATGACAATGAGTCGAATTCTGCTTTGACACAAGCCACGCTAAGCCTCCTAACTGGGTTGAGGAAACCGGACGTTGGTAGCTTGTGCCAAGCAATGGGCGAAGCTTGGGTGGCGGAGTACGTAACTGGGAAGCCTTTTGGGGAGTTACGCGACACAGCTCTTCCCGCCATCGGTGAGAAGACTTGATAGCGTTCATAGCTCTTTCCCCTCCGAGGAGTTGAGCGGTTTATCCACCGCTCCTCCTCTTCCTACATTATTTCAGTCCACCTTGGGCGGGCTGGCATGATGAGGGAAGATCATTTACACTCCTTTTATGTCAAATTTTAGCGAATTGCCAAAGGCCTATGATCCATCCTCGGTGGAGGATGGGATGTATGCAGAGTGGGAAGCATCTGGGGTGTTTCAGCCTCAAGGAGAGGGTGACCCATTCTGTATCGTCATGCCTCCGCCAAACCGGACGGGAACGTTGCATATGGGGCATGCTACCATGTTGGCGATTGAGGATGTGATGATCCGTTTTCAGCGCATGCAAGGCAAGCGAGCGTTGTGGATTCCTGGTACGGATCATGCAGCTATTGCTACTCAAGTGAAGGTTGAGCAACTATTGATTAAGCAGGGGATGAAAGATCCACGCAAAGAATTAGGTCGCGAGAAATTCTTGAGTGAAGTCGTGGCCTTTGCAGAAGCGTCTGCGATGACGATCCGCAATCAAGTCCGTAAGATGGGTTCGTCTTGTGATTGGACGAAGGAAAAATATACGTTTGATGAGGAGCGGAATCGAGCGGTGAATGAGATGTTCAAGATGATGTATGACGATGGCATTATTGAACGCGGCTATCGCATTGTGAACTGGGACCCTCAGTTTCAAACGACGCTGTCTGACGATGAAGTTTTAACCAAGGAGGTCACGGCCAAGCTTTTGACCTTCAAATACGATAAGGATTTTCCAATTGCGATTTCGACGACGCGTCCAGAAACAAAATTTGGTGATACAGCCGTAGCCGTTCATCCAAGCGATGAGCGCTATCACCAATATATCGGCCAGACGTTTACTCCGGTTTTTTGTGGCAAGCAGCTTTCCATTACGATTGTGGCCGATGAAGCGGTTGATCCGGCTTTTGGCACAGGAGCACTTGGAGTGACGCCGGCGCATTCTCTTATTGATGCAGAGATTGCCGTGAAGCATGGATTAGAAACGGTGCAGGTGATTGGCCAGGATGGGCGTTTAAATGAAGATGTTGGAACGGGTTTTGCGGGACTCGCGATTGTAGAGGCGCGTAAAAAAATAGAACAAACATTGAATGAAGCTGGTTTACTCGTTTCAGTCGCCGAGGTTGCGCAGAATTTACCGGTCGCAGAACGTGGCGGTGCGCCTGTTGAACAACTGCCAATGCGTCAGTGGTTTGTGCGGGTGAATAAATCATTCGCGTTACGACAAGACACGCTTGGCAAATGGAAAAAGGGGGAGCGAGTGACGCTCAAAGAGCTCATGATTGAGGCGGTGAAGTCCGGACAAACGAATATCGTCCCCGAGCGTTTTTCAAAGACGTATTATCATTGGATTGAGAATCTTCGCGACTGGTGTATTTCGCGTCAGATTTGGTTCGGACATCGGATTCCAGTTTGGTATAAAGATGAAGACACGCAATGTGCACCTATCGCTCCTGGTCCAGGTTGGGAGCAGGATCCAGATACGCTCGACACCTGGTTCTCTGCTGGGCTCTGGACGTTCTCAACGCTGGGTTGGCCAAATGTAAAAGAATGGGAGAAGAATAAGGCATTTCATCCAACGGCGGTGCTTGAGACTGGCTATGATATTTTGTTTTTCTGGGTGGCGCGCATGATTTTGATGTCGACGTATGCGCTGGGAGAAGTGCCATTTAAGGATGTGTATTTACATGGACTAGTGCGTGACGAGCAGGGGAGAAAGATGTCGAAGTCGCTTGGAAATATTCTTGATCCATTGGATTTGATTCCCAAATACGGGACGGACGCGGTTCGTCTCTCCCTCTTGATGGGAACGACACCCGGTCAAGACATGAAATTATCCGAACAAAAAATCGAAGGGTTTCGGAATTTTACGAACAAACTCTGGAATATCTCCAGATTCATTCTGACGCAAATGGGGGATGGCGTAGGGGCGCATGCCATGCGCCCGGGCGTTGATGCAAAAGACGGAGGGCGTGTGGCACACGCCCCTACGTTAGCCGACCGTTGGATTCTTTCTCGTTTAGACGAGGTGACTGCCTCGGTGACGAAAAAGATTGAATCGTATGAGTTCTCAACGGCAGGTGAAGAACTGCGAGATTTTACGTGGAGCGATGTGGCTGATTGGTATCTTGAGATTGCGAAGATTGAAAAAGGCAAAGAAGTGATCCTCGCACATCTTCTCAATACGATTTTGAAATTATGGCATCCATTTACGCCATTTGTCACTGAATATATTTGGAAGCTGGCAGGATTTTCCGGACAATTGATCGTGGCACCGTGGCCAACCGTAGGGGCGCATGCCATGCGCCCAGGTGTTGAGGCGAATGATTTTGATCGGTTTCAAGATATCCAGGAGATTGTGAATGCAGCTCGTCGATTACGAACGGATCATAAGATTGCATGGAGCGGAATGATCGATCTTCGCGTATTTGGATACGGGGTTGTTTCTGAAGAAGACTGTCATATTATTGCCGCCTTAACGAAAGCTTCTGCAATTTCGTTCGATGAAACAAAAGATTCAGAGCGATTATTCTCCGTTGCAACATCAAAGGGTTCAGTTGGTGTGTTTGCGCCAGAAGTTGTCGATGAAGCCGGTGAGGCATTAAAAGTTCAACAAGAATTAAAGGAGGCTGAGGCGTATCTTCAATCCCTGGATGGGAAGTTGGCCAATGTTGAATTTACCTCTAAAGCGCCAGCCAAGATTGTGGATGGGTTGCGGGCGAAGCGAGAAGAGACAGTTCAAAAGATACAGGTGCTGAAAGAACGAGAAGCGAAGTTTGCATAGAGTCCGTCGTCCTGAGCGAGTCCGCGAGTCGAAGGATCTTCTCTGCCTCAAGAAAGAGCAGATCCTTCGACAAGCTCAGGACGACACAGCGAAGAGCGGCTTGTCGCTTTGCCATTTTCCTTCATTTCCGCTAAGATTGCGATGATTTTATGGCTATCCTGACTGATAAACAAACGATTGATCGATTCCTGACACGGGCGGTTGAGAACGTGTATCCAACTCGGGAAAAATTGGGCGAGCTTTTGGCGTCAGGTAAACGCATTAAGGTCTACACAGGTATTGATCCGACTGGTCCAACCTTGCATATCGGTCATGCTACTTGGTTGAAGAAATTAGCGGAGCTCCAAAAAATGGGTCATCACATCATCATGCTGATCGGGGATTTTACGGCCATGATTGGTGATCCGACGGATAAACTTGCCACTCGCAAACAGCTCACGCGCGAAGAAGTGTTGGCCAATTGCCAGGAATACAAGAAACAGGCTTCAAAGATTATCGCGTTCGAAGGACCAAATCCAGCTGAGTTATTGTTCAACAACGATTGGCTCGGAAAAATGTCCTTCGCTGATGTGGTTGAGCTCGCCTCGCACTTTACCGTTCAGCAAATGATGGAGCGGGATATGTTTGAGAAGCGCGTTAATGAGAGTAAACCTATTGGTCTCCACGAATTTCTCTATCCTCTCATGCAAGGCTACGATTCCGTCGCTATGGAAGTGGATCTTGAGATTGGGGGGAATGATCAGACCTTTAATATGTTGGCTGGTCGGACCTTGCTCCGTGAGATGAAGCAGAAAGAGAAGATGGTGCTGACGTGTAAATTGTTGGTTGATCAAACGGGGAAGAAGATGGGCAAGAGTGAAGGCAACATGATTATGCTGTCTGACTCTCCCGAAGATATGTACGGCAAAGTCATGAGCTGGACGGACGGGATGATCTGGTCTGGATTTGAACTTTGTACTGATGTTTTCGAAGACGAAATCCAAGCCATGAAAGCTCAGATGGAGAATGGAGAGAATCCAATGACCTTTAAGCGTCGTTTGGCGAAAGAAGTCGTAGCAACGTTTCTTTCACCTGCAGCTGCAGAAGAAGCTGAGGCGCATTTCACAACCGTGCATCAAAAGCATGAGATTCCCGAAGAAGTGTCAGAATTCGTTCTCACCGCTCCTGCGAAGCTTGTTGATGTTTTGGTAACGTCCGGCCTTGTTTCTTCGAAGACAGATGCTCGTCGTCAGATTGAGCAGGGTGGTATTAAGGTTGATGGTGAGGTTGTAACTGATGTGCTGCGCATGGTCAGCGCTCCGGCCTTGCTTCAAAAAGGCAAACGCCATTTTATTCGATTGATTCCTTAAATGCCGAGGGCGTGATGAATCACACCCCTACGATACGACATGAATTACGCTTGGGATGCTATTGTACATAATTTGGCTCATGTCCTGACGGACATGGGCGGTGTTGATGTTCAGCCGGAAGATCTCGTACCTCCGCCAGATCCAAAATTAGGTGATATCGCATTTGGTTGTTTTAAGTTGGCGAAAATACAAGGCAAGAGTCCAGCGGCGATTGCGCAGGAGCTAGCCGGAAAACTCAAAGAACAGGATTTAAATATAGAGTCAGCCACAGCTGCCGGGCCATATGTGAATATCGTGTTGAAGACAGGGGAGCTCATGGCTCGCATTATTAAAGATGTTGAGATGCATGGTGATCAATTCGGAAAAAGTGAGATGCCGCAAAAACATCACGCCGTTTTTGAATACGCGAATCCAAACACCCATAAAGAAATTCACATCGGTCATTTGCGAAACTTCATGCTTGGAGCATCGCTCTGTCGCATTCTCACCAGCGCGGGGTTCAAGCTTACACCAGTCAGTTATGTGAATGACATGGGCACGAATGTGTCGAAATGTTTGTGGAAGCTCGTAAAATCTCAGGGGCTTGATCCGCAGACGTTTGCAGAAGGCTCTACGTTAGAGAAACTCCTGCAGGGAATCCCGACTGAAAAACGCAGCGGGAAATATCTCGGATTGCTATATACAGAAGCGGTGCAGGAGTTGGCTGATCATCCTGAGTTGTTGCCGGAAGTATCTTTTGTCCATCTCAAATTAGAAGCCCATGATCCGGTTTGGATGGAGTTGTTTCAAAAAACACGTCAGTGGTGCATCGAAGAATTGCGCCAGATTTTTAGTGAGCTTGGTGTTCGTATTGAGCAGCAATATCTGGAGTCTCATTTCGTACAACGCAGTCAGGAAATTGTCCGTGAACTTGAAGAGAAGAAGATCGCAACAGTCAGTGAAGATGCGCTCATTGTGCAGTTTGAGGATGAAAAGCTTGGCGTAGTTGTGCTCCGTAAAACAGATGGATCATTATTGTATCTTTCAAAAGATTTGGCGTTGGCAGAGCAAAAGATTCGGGATTATCCGGATGCGGATAGCTATTATATTGTGACGGATAAGCGACAGGAGCTGAATTTCAAGCAGTTATTCGCCTTGCTTGAAAAAATGGGACATCATCAGAATTTTAAGCATATCGGCTACGAGCTTGTGACGCTGAAAGAAGGAGCCATGAGTAGTCGTAAGGGGAACATCGTTACCTGGCAGCAATTTCGAGACGACGTCTACGCATATGCGTTTGAGCAGACACAGGCGCGTCATCCTGATTGGCCGGAAGGCAAAATTTCAGATACCGCATGGCGACTTATGATTGGTGGAATTGCATTTGGCATTTTGCGTCAGGACCCTGATCGAGTTTATGTGTTTGATAAAGAACAGGCGCTATCTTTTGAAGGAGCAACGGGACCATACATTCAATATGCCGCTACACGACTCGCTTCGATTTTACGAAAGGCGGAGTGGACGAAAGAGAAAGGGATGGAGAGAGGGGAGCTGACCCGTTTGACCAATCCAATCGAGAAATATCTAGCTGTCAGCATGGCTCAATTACCAGGCGTGATCGCACGCGCCGCCACGGAATTACGACCATCACTCGTGGCTCAATGGTGTTTAGACATGGCGGCTCGTACCAATGATTTTTATCGCGATGTAAAGGTCCTCGAGGGCGACGCAGAACTGCAAGCCGCTCGTTTGCGTTTAGTTGCTGCGGCTCGGCAAGCGCTTTCCCTTGGACTGTCTCATCTAGGAATTCCTTTGCCTGAAGAAATGTAGAAAATATGGATTCGAATGAGCATCGGCCGGGCGATCGTGAGGCGGATGAGCTGGCAATTCTTGCTCACCAGTTACGTTCACCGCTGGGCGGCATTCGTTTTGCAGCTGATATGCTGTTGCATGGCGATTACGGACCGTTGTCTGAAACTGCCAAAAAACCAGTTGCCCTTATTTTGGAAAGCGCGACTCGCATACTCAATACGCTCGAAGCGTCTCTGAACGCTGCCCGAGTAGATTCGGCATCAGTTCATCTTCAATGTGAAAAAATAGACATAGCGCATGAACTAGAGACACTGATGGCTGAAATGCGTCCGCAGGCTGAAGCCAAGCAACTTGAACTGGTCTTGGAAACAAAAGATCTTCCAGCTGCTTTGCTGTTTGATGGTGAAGCGCTACGAGCGATTGTTTCTAATGTGGTGGAGAATGCCATTAAGTATACAGATGCGGGTATGGTGAAGGTTGGGGTGTCGTATGAAGGTCAGCAGCTTCATCTTATTGTTCAAGACACGGGCATAGGTATCCGACCTGAGGAGCGAGGGCGTTTATTTCAGCGTTTTTATCGTGGTCAGAATGGGAAAGATCGGCCGGGTGTGGGTTTGGGGCTTTTTATTGTGAAGCAGTATGCAGATAAATTAGGGGGGGCGATCTCTGTGCAAAGCGAAGGGAAAGGGCGAGGTTCAACATTCATCGTTGACCTCCCTGCGATGCCTCACCTTTGATCATCCACTCATACCCTGTATGATATTAATGAAGTTTTTATTTTTTTATACGTATGTTTACACAAACCAAACGAAATGAGGGTGGCATGGCTGAAGGGGTTCTTGGAGGATCAGGTAAGGCGCGATCCGCAACCGTGATTGCTCAGGGGGTTAAGGTTGAGGGTGATTTTGCGAGTGATGGAGATGTGACGATTGAGGGTGAAGTGCTTGGAACAATTAAGGTTTCAGGGGTATTATCTATTGGTAGCCAAGCTCGCTTGAAAGCGAATGTGTCTGCAGCCCAGGCGATTATTGCTGGTGCGGTGGAGGGGAATATTACGGTACAGACTCACGTTGATCTCAAGGCGACGGCAAAACTGACGGGGGATGTATCTTGCGAGACACTTTCGGTTGAATCGGGCGCAAAACTCAATGGCAAGACGACGGTTGGCGGTCAAACTGGCATGGATGAGAAAAATAATAAGCGAATTGAGAAGTAAGTCAGATTACTTTGCGGGTATGGGGGTATGAATTCACGTTACATCTACATTTATGATGAATTCCTGGCTGACCGTCGTTATGAACGGGAGGTGGCAGCCTTTGAATCAAAGGTGAATGCATACGGCGTGATGGGTCAGGTCAGTCGATTGACACTCTTTCGCAGCGCAAAAGAGATTGTGGAAGAAACGGTTAAACGAGGAGCCGAGACAGTCGTGATTGTGGGCAACGACAGCACGCTCGATAAAACCATGTGGTTTTTGCCGAATCTTGATGTCGTCATTGGGTATATCCCTTTGCTTGGGCCTTCGGAAGTCGGGGGGTTGCTGGGTATCCCTGTCGGTGCTGAAGCATGTCATACCCTGGCCGCTCGTTCCATTGAAACGCTCGATATGGGCATGTTAAATGAGCGATATTTTCTGACGGAGGTATCCTTGCCCGCTACCATTGCTACCTTGCAGGTTGAAGGAAAGTACCGTGTCTCCTCCTCAGAAGGAGGCTCATTACAGATCCGTAATCTTGGAGGTCGGGTAGAAAAAACCATTCATGATGCAGATGCCAAAGATGGTCTGCTCGAAGCAGTCGTCATCCCGGCACTTTCAGCTGGAAGTGGAACATGGTGGAAGAGATCAACAACTCCACATCAAGAAACGCGGATTTTATTTACCCACGGAGAAATTGCTTCTCAAGATCCAATCGATGCTCGCGTTGATAACCATATCATTAATGGATTTACGTTTCAGGTGAAAATTGTGCCAAAAAAGGTGCGTTTTATTACAGGACGAGGGCGGCGCCTTGCAGCTTCCGAAGAAATCTTGCCAAAGACCATCAAAAATGATACTTTCCGTCCCGCACCCGTTTCTCATTTCCAAATGAAAAAAGGGCTGTAAGTAAGACAATTTTTGCTCAGGTGGCGGAATGGTATACGCACCAGCTTGAGGTGCTGGCGGGAGCAATCCCGTGGAGGTTCGAGTCCTCTCCTGAGCACCAACAGAATCCTCGTCTATAATGGACGGGGATTTTGCTTTGTTGAGCAAAGGACTAGACTTCACGGGGAGCTGAAATGGAGTAAGATTTTGTGTTGGTTTTGGGTCTGGTTGACGCCAGGTTGACATTCCGTTCGGATTTTTTGGTTCGAGAAGGGATACGGCTTGCATTAAGACTTCTGGATTCAGGTGCGCGTAGCGCGCGGTCATGTTGGCCGTCGAGTGGCCCATGAGATCCTGAACGGATTTTGGCACGGCTCCTGATGCGATAAGTGAACTTGCGAAGGTGTGGCGTAAGTCATGCCAGTTTACGAGAGGGAGGCCAGCAGCTTTTGCGAAGCGATGGAGATAGCGTCGGGCTTTGTCGTGGCGCACCCAATCCCCGTTGAGATGGAAGACGAGCTCTCCCTGACGTTTGAGGCCGCGTAGAGCCCGCACAACGTCGCTGGTGAGTGGGATGTGACGCAGTTGGTTATTCTTCGGTG
Source organism: uncultured Gammaproteobacteria bacterium (assembly GCA_964425575.1). GTDB lineage: Bacteria > Patescibacteriota > Patescibacteriia > 2-12-FULL-60-25 > 2-12-FULL-60-25 > CAYRMN01. The sequence continues at coordinate 14,658 of CAYRMN010000017.1, forward strand.
AACCGATATTGCCGTACACGTTAGCAAGTTGCACACACAATATCTCATTGACCAGATCAACATTAGACCATGTGAGCGCGATTAGCTCACAATATCGCATCCCTGTTTTCATCGCAGTCAGCGCCATTGCCCGCCACGGGTCTTCTGGGATTGCGCGCATGAGCTGCTCTGCCTGCTCTGGGGTCAGATAGTGATAGGGTTGTGGAGGTACTTTAAGCTGTTTGCAGGCTGGAACATGTTCCAGATCTCCCCACTCTACGGCCACGTTTAGACATTTACGCAGCACTGTAAGTTGATTGTTGATCGTTTTGGGTTTCAATCCCTTTTTGACCATCTTTGCTTTGAATTCTTCGATTTGTGCGGCCACAATTTCGTCCAGTCGTTTACGGCCAAAGGATGGGATGAGATAGGCTGTTAAGACATTTGATTTTCGTCTCACTTCCGAGGGTTTGTTGTTCACGACGGCATAATTTTCAAGCCAAGTAGCCGCGAAGTCGCTGAATACCTTTTTAGTCGCCTGTTTCTGTGGGTTGAAGATTTCTTGGCCAGTCATTCCTTTGGCTAGGAGTGATCGGATATGCGCCTCATACGCCTTTGCACCCGCTCGGCTGTTTTCTGGTGAACGCTTGCGTATCCGTAGGCCGTGATAACGAAAGGTCGCCCACCATGTTTTACGAATTAAGGTTGCACTCATATTCATTTTCATTGGTTGCCTATCGTTTCCACCTTCCCACGTCGAATGTACTCCTCGATTTCAGTGCGACAGAATCTTAATGATCCAGCGATTCGATAAAAGGGGATGGTTCGGCCATCGACTAAGCGATAGATGCTGGACGGACTCAATCGAAGCAGGTCTGCCAGCTCTTTGAGTGTCAAAAATCGGGAGCGATCTTCAATTGTAGGAAGAAGGTCGCGAAGCATATTTAATTGTCAAAGGGCGGCGTTGGAGAGCGGGAAGGATCTGAATCCTCCTCGTTCGTGGACAACCTAGAAACTATAGCCTCAGCATCAATTTTGGAAAAGGAAAAAGTTTTAGTTTCATGATTTTTAGCCGAACTCGCCCGCTGTTCACGGAGAGCTTTCAGCATGGACTCTCTATGAGCACTCTTCCCCTCCTCTACCTTCCCATCTCTTGCGTTCGCTTCGCTTGCGCTACCTTCCGTTGCACTGACTTCAATTTTTTTATCTTCCTTTCCCTTACCTTCAGCGGTCACTTGTCCGTCATTTGTCGGACAAGTGTCTGACGGGGGTGCCGGGTATTCGCTTTCCTTCATACGATCAGGACGTAATTTTTGATACTTCGTCCATCTTGGGTGGGAAATATAAAATGTATTTTCTATAATATAGACTTCGATTAATCCGCTGGCGCAAATAGCGTTGCGCATTTTCTCAATTTTCTTAGTATCAATAGGATCATCAGGAAAAAATTGATGCTTCAAAAAACGAGCATCGCCACGAAGGCGTCCCTGATCATCACCGAAAGTAATGAGGCCTATATAGAGCAGTCTCTCGGTAGGGGTAAGCCGCAAGAATTGATCAGATGACCAAATCTTTGTATGAAGAAGTCGTGCACGTGGGACCATATACGTGCCGTTAGTTGTATAGACGCGCCTTCAACATCCTCATAGCATTGAATAGTGCTTGAGGTTCGATAGACAGTTGATGCTTCCAGTATGCGGTTATGACGGGTGGAATATCGGGCGTGTATCGAAAAACAAAGATAGCTCTTTTATCACTCTCTTTTTCTATAGCCTCTAAGTCAGCTCCTAATGTGCAGAGTACGGATGTAAGATAAAAGTCATTCGTTGAGTAAGTTTTTGGAGGTTTCATATTTATAAAATTGCACGAATAATACGTGCAACTTAGCACCCCCTATTTTCTCTACAATTCGCTAAGTGGGACCACTTAACGCAGTCGTTTTAGTCGTCCTTTGTGTTTGGCTCGAATTGAGGCTATCTCGCTCTTTTCCGGTATAAAACCCTGCTTTCTTAATTCGATTTGTAGTTCTGCCCAAGGGCGATCCTTGAAATTATCAATAATTTCATCGCGTTTCTTACTCTTCTGATCGCGCTGTCTCAAGCGACCCTTCAAGCTATCTTTTTCTTTATAGGCTTTTTGTAAATCCTCGATCCATGAAAAAACGCGATAAATATAATCATTCACCTGATTTTGAGTCGCGTCAGATCTGATACGAAGAACAATCGGATAGTTTTTATCGAGGACAGCGGTTCTTTTATCAATCACTCTTTTTAACTCGGTATTAGCCGTTTTACGTTCTGCATTATTAGCGTTCTCGTCGTAAAAGAAACATGAATCTACCGAGAGGGCATCTAAAGGGAAAGGAATGCCCAATCTATGAGCATCAGAGCCAAACGCTGTCAGCTCATTAAAAAAGATGTAGTTCAGTGCTGGAGAAGGCATGAGTAGACTTGTTACATAACCTAACTCCAACATAAAGTCGAGCATTTTTGTCGCCAATTCATTAAAGCGCTCCTGTCTTTGTTTCTCTGTAGATTGCTCCAACCAATTTGAGGGAGGCCCATACACCTCTCTCAAAGGAGATTCCGGTCTTTGAAGACCGTTTGGAGGTATGTCGTATTCTTTACGAATCAAAAAAATTTTCTTTCGAAACTTAGATTCCCGGAGCCGAGTTTCCATATAAAGAATAGCCTGCCTATGACCAATGGAGGCTTTACGGGCGGCTTTCTTACTTTTTCCGCCACTAACAACAATGCCAGTATCATTCATTTTCATATTCATCAGTTGCTTTTTTACCCCAAAGAGCTAACATTGTCACTGTCTAGGTTCAATCAACAGACTCATTTTTGAGCCGCTATTTGGCTTATCAGGAGGTAGTGGTGCGCCGTAACGGGCACTCCTGATAAAACAAGCGGCACGACCTCCGGGTCTGTTGTTTGGGCCTAGACACCTCAGGGGTGTCCTTTTATTTATGTAAGAAATTAATTCTTAGTCGAATCTCAATCATATGCAGCAGACCAAAATACAAGTGTGGAGTAAGGAACATCCAATGATGTCGGGTATTCTCGGACTTCTCTTAATCGGAATCGTAATGGCAGCTTTAGTAAGTGCTTTTTCGGATCCGAGCCAACCATTAAAAGATGCTGGATCATCCGCAGTCTCCACCCAAAAGGTGGTATTTGATGTCCCATCCCTGTTAGGGAAGGACGTGGATCAAATCAAAAAGGAGCTGGGTACTCCGATTGATGATGTCGAGCTAACCGAGCTACAACTCAAAAACTTGGATCAAGCTGCCGAATGGTCTAAGACCTTTGAAAAAGATGGGGTTAAACTACTCGTCACCTATAGCTCTCGGACACGAAAGGTTATTGATTTCTTTATTTCCGATCTGGGAGATCAAAATAAGACCCGAATCATGGCGGCAGGTGGTCTCAAGAATGATGACCCCGCTTATCGCCTTGAGTTCGTAAAAGCCCTCACTAACCCGGCAGAATATACAGGACTCAAAATCACTCCAATCGTGAAGTAGCGACTCTTATCTATATCCTCCTACTTGCAGGTATAGCAAATCTAATTGCCCGTGCGACAGCGGCGCGCGTTTCTGCCGAGATAGGCTTCTGTTGAGGCTCGGTCTCCTCTTCCTCTGAGCTCTCTGATTGTGGAGCCTTGCCCCAAACCTGCTCAAGCAGCCATTCGATCGCTCTCCGGTCAGGATTCCGTTTGTAGACGCGAATCTCCCCGGTGGGAGTCGGTGTCTCGACATAGCTCCCCAAGGCTAAATCCATTTGTGCCTCTAGGAGCTTGTCCGCCATTTCGTTGGTACGTTGAAGCCAGCGCATTTTCATGGAGCGCTTGATTTTGGTTGCTTTGTTTTCTGACCCGCTTGGACGGCCGCCTTTGCGACCATTTTGGCGGGAGGAGGTACCGGGCATAATTGGGATTATAAACCTAGAAACCTAAACCGACACGTAATTATCGAAAACCTTGCAGATGCTTTTGTCTCAGGCGATCAAGAGAGGCTGTAGGCAGTTTTGATCGCTACTTAAAGATAGTTGTCTCCAAATTGGCGGTTTCAGCCTCTCTGGGTTAACCGGCGGTTCAGCGCGACGCTGCGGACTTTAAAATATGTTCAAGCTTAAACATGAGCCTTATTTTGATATTCAATATAAGAGTGATTATCTAAGGTTCAGATTTACTGTATGCTTACAAGATTATTGATTTCGATTTATCCATGCCTGCACTAGTTCGGCTGTAGAATAATTCATCTGCTTTTCGAAGCTGGGCTGAAAACGCTTATAGATTGAATCAAGCACAAAGGGTTTACCTCGTCGGCTTTCGAGAATTTCATCCTGTAAATTGCGTGACATCGTTTTGAGTTCGTCTTCTGGTGCATTCGAAAGCGCTTTAGCCCAAATATCTTCCGAATGTACTTTTAGAGCATCTAGCTTATTAGCTGTCTCCATGTGCTCTTGATATTGGCGTATGCCTAATAACGCAGCCGGTAGGAATGGTACAACGACATTCAATATAAATTTTTCTAACGTGATACCGCTAAAGTACGAGATAAGGAACAGGATTATAAAGACACCAATCGTTCCCATAACTACCCATGTAGCAAATCTTCGACGCTGCTGCGCATCCCACCAACAGTTAACTCTCTGGCATATGATACGTCCCACATGAACAGGCAGTTCATCTACTTCTGCCGGATACCAATTGGTTATTGCTGGCATCCTATGCGCCCATTTTTTGTACTTATTTGATTGTTCGATAATAAGTTCGGGATCGGGTTTATCACCCGCCTTCAAAGCGTTCCATGGAAGCTGAAAGACTTCACAATCGAATATTTCTTGAATCTTAGATGCTTTATTGCGAAGGTTATTTTGCCACGGTGTGAGCCAAGCTAAATCAGAGATGGTAACAAAGACGCCCCAAAGAGTAACAAAGCTCTGTGTTTTTGGATAAACTATGGCAAGAATTGTAGTTAATATTGCCGCTGGAACACTAAGAATAACCTGTGCAAGTAGGATATCTTTCCCTATTCCATATAAGTGACGTTGTGCGCCGAGGCGGCGCAACTGCTTATCTGTATTCTGTTCAATGTTTATCATGCGATTAGTAGTAATATGTTGGAAATCCATCATTATATAAGAGCCTATACCAAGCGAATGCATCAGAGACATTCCCTTTCTCTTTAGCCTCCCAAGCCTTATCAGCTCGAGTCGAGGCAGTTGCAAGCTTAGACAGGGCATCAATTTTAAGTGCGCTTGTTTTACATGGGGAGATATAGCCAGATATTCCAACAGGATCTTGAATAGCCGCCAAATCATTACTCAGTAAAAGCGACAAAACACTTTTCAAGTCTATTCCATAAACAATACTTTTTTCATACTCTGCGTATTTCGTTATTTTAAGCTCTAAGTAGAAAGAAGATATTGGAACATTTTGATAGTACTTCCAAGCTTTTATAAAGCGAATTAAAGGTTTTAGTTTTCCGCCTAAACGTTTGTCGATTCTAGCTACATAATCAATATGCGCATCGGGGCAAGCTCGCATCCAACCGCCTTGACCATCGGCTATATCATAGACATAAAATCCGGTTTCTTCCCCTACATAATCCGCAGGAACGATCTCTGTTGTCTCCGATTTTTTTGTTCCAAAAGGAATTACAATTGCCGGGCAGTCTACATGCACATTTGAAGTGGTAAAACGCGCAGCCAGATCAGCTCTGATTTTTGCAAGCGAATACGTAGAATTATTAGTCAATGTATCTCTAGATAGGGAGGCAAGATAATCCACGTCGCTGTAGCCCGAGATACTTGTTCCGTTTCCGAAGGAACCAATTCGTGCAAATCTTCTTAGTCCAAAACTAGTCTTTAAACGAGAACTGATAGAGCTACGATGACTTTTAGCGAGTTCAGACTCCTCATCGGTAGGAGTGAGTCTGCCTAGGAATCTTTCAAAACCTTGATCGATGTTTCGAGTCATATAAAATGATCTTACCCACTAAAGCTTCTTTGCCTCATCAAGATCTGCATAAGTTTGTTCTATGATTTTATCGAAACACTCCTTACAGTATCTCTTAACCGAGCTGAAAGCGCCGCCCAACTTAGGAATACCAAAACAATCTTGGCCAATAAAAATATCATCGTTACATCGGTTACAAGAACTTTTCTTTTCGACTAGAACTTTCTTTGGGCGGCCATTTGTAGAGCCGATAAGAGAAGGTGTCTTTCCTTTAGGATTGGGATTTTTCATATTCATTCTTCGCAGCATGAAGACGGCGAACAAGCAGTTGAGTTATCTCTTCAAGAGAATCAATGACCGACTTAAACTCTTCCGATGAACACGTATCGCGTTCTTTACCAAGACGCTTATTAATCTCGTGATTCACCATTGTGATGGCTGCAATGAGGTTGTTTCGCCCAGTAAGACCAAGAGACGTCCATTTATATGGAATCTCTCGACCTATCGGTTGAAGGCCAACGTTATTAAGAAGAATCTTGGCTATACGACTGCCGTGTTCATTAATACGCTTACGCAACTCTTCGAGTTCTCTCTGAGGTTGAACAGGCGCGTTTTCAGCGGCTGGCTTACGTCTCATAGCGCCGGGCTTGGATTGTCGAACGAGTTCCTCAGCCTTAGACGGATCTAAACCAAGGAGCTTCATTCGATCCTGAAGATCAGCGATGATGTGCTGATCATCAATAGAGGTGAAATCTTCCTCCCAGAGACTATCTACAATTTCGCCGCTTACTACCACTCGGTTCTCTCTACTGGAAAGACGTGTTTCACCGCTTAACACACGAGTGGGTAATTCAGGATCAGCACCCCCGATCACATCCTCCCAAAATGCTTCATCATCTTTCTCGAACTGTTTAAATTCTTTCAAACGAACATCCAGATTCATTCCATAGTGTGTAACAATATGTCCCATGTTATCTGGATGCGTAGGATCATTTTGTACGATCACACGCATAATACGGCCAATGAACTGAATGTACGGCGATAAGGTACGAAATGGTCGAAAAATTGCGGCAACACTAAGATGCGGGTGATCAAATCCCTCTCCCAACATCTGAACCTGAATAATGCAGTCGAGAGTACCGTTTTTTAGATCGGCAATAACTTTCTCCTGATCCTCCTCTTTCTGCTTGCTGTGAATAATCTCCGCCGTGTAACCACGCTCTGAGTATAGAGAACGGATATCTCGGGCATGATTAATCGAACAAGCGACTGCAATCAATTGATGCTTTGTTCCAGTCTGTCGGAGCTCTTCCAGCTTCGCAAGGCTCGCATCGACGATATGCTTATTACAAAGAGGAGCGAGTGCGACACCCCGGCTGAACCAATCCTCCTCTTTCATTTTCTCAATTTCATCTTGAGTGTACTTACGCCCCCCATCATCCTTATAGCTGAGTTCAATTTCTGTTGGAGCAACGTAGCTAGCTTTAAGGCGCTTGATATACCCTTTTAAGGTTGCACTACGAAACGAATAGCGATACACGAGCTCCCCATCTATTTCTTGCCTGTCACTCCGAAAAGGAGTTGCGGTCATGTGAACTATTTTCGCCGATGGGAAATGCTCAAGAACTTTTTTCCAACTGTCTGCGGCGCTATGATGAGCTTCATCAATAATGATCATGTCAAAAAAATCCACTGGGAATTGGTGGAGCCATTTTTCAACATTTGTGGCTAACTGCTGGATGTTTGTAATTACGACATGACACTTGGTAGCCACGGTCAAGTTTCCAGTATCCAAAGTGCAAGCGAGAGGGCCGAACATCATTTGAATATCCGAGAGGACCCTTGCTTTACGCCAAAAGCATTTTGGTCGATTCGTAATGTCCATTGCCTCGTAGAGCCCATCTTTGATCGTGATGTTTGGAGCGATCACCAAAACTCGCCCCTGCGATACTCCTAATGGGAGGATTGCAGCTAGACCTGACTTACCGCAACCCACAGGAATTTGTATGATAGCCTTGTTCTTGCCAGCACGAAAAAACTCGAAAACCCGAAGGTACGCTTCGCGTTGCGGCTCACGCAAGCTCATATTCATCTCGATGTTCGCATCGAGGTTCAGAAAAAACATCTCTATTGGCTGATTTGCTCGAAGCCAAGCATCTAACTGGGCTTTCTCAAACAGCCATTTTTTACCGATTTTACTGGCTGGAATACGCCCTTCTCTGGCTAATCCGTACACGATGGTCTTGCCGCTACCAACATACTTTGCCGCCTCCTCAAGGGAAAGCCACCTTTGTTTTTCATCATCCGTCAAATATTCTATAGGCATATGATATCAAATGATAGCATATGACAGATTGTGTGGCAAATCTCAAGATATGAGCTCACGCAGAGTTTTTTGAATCGTGCATTTCCATCGTTCAAATCAAAAACAGGGCTCTATAGTTGCCCTGTTTTTGTGATCCTCTCTATCTCCCAAGCGTTGGCCGCCTGTTGTCCACGAAATAGAGAAAGGTAGGAAAATGTGAGAAAAGATAGTGAAGAATAAGAATCGCACTATTTCTCTCAACACTGCTGAATTTTGCTTATCTTAGCTTCATATTTGATGTGTCTGTTCCTCGGTTCGAGTCCTCTCCTGAGCACCAACATTAATCTCCGAGAAACCCTCGGAGATTTTTGTTGTATTAAGCACAGGACTAGACTTTATGGGGATGAGTTTATAGGGTAGTTTTTTGATCTGATTTTGGATGGATTGGCCACCTGTTGTCCATGAAATAGAGAAAGATGAGAAAATGCGAGAAAAGATAGTGAGATGTAGGAAGCTCATTATTTCGCTCAACGTCGTATAATTTTCCTTTTATCAAGGAAGAGAAGCAATGTACTCTGATTCGTAGAGAATGATGTTGCATATATACCCCCTAGGGGGTATTATAGTTTTTGTATGCATCAAGACAACCATAAACTCATTCGTCGGTTGAAGATTATTGAAGGCCAAGTTCGGGGTCTACAAGACATGATCTTGAAAGACACATACTGTATCAATGTCATTACGCAGACCTCAGCCGTGAAGCAAGCGCTCTCTAATATTGAAGATGTGTTGCTTGAGAGTCATCTCTCGCATTGTGCCTTGAATCAAATTAAAAGCGGCAACGAGAAGAAGGCGATTGGGGAAATTTTAAAAGTGTATCAGTTAAAACGAAAATAATATGAAGATATCAATCTATTTGGCGTTGGGATTGATGATTGTGAGTGCGATAGGTGGAGTTAGTTTTGGGTATTATCTCACACCTGAATATCAAGGCTCTATGTATGAAAAAACGACCATGAGTCTTGGCGTAGCAGATAAACTGTTGGATTTGAGATATATGAATGCCATGATACGTCATCATCGCGGGGCCATGCTATTAGCGGATCAACTTGCGAAAAATACGTCAAGACCAGAGATGAAGACATTGGCACAAGCAATTTTAAATGATGAGCCGAAGGCGATCGCTGAGCTATATACCTGGAAAAAGGATTGGTACGGAGATACGAAAACTGTTCGTGATCCGATTGTGGCGCAGCTTGGGTCAGCAGATGAAACATTTGATCTTCGTTTCCTCAACGCCATCATTGCGCATCATGAGGCGGGTATTGTGATGACAAAAGAAGTACGGCAAAAATCGACTCGGGCACAGATCCTCAATAATGCTGATGCGGTTGAAGCTTTTTTAACGAATGGATTAAAAACATTGAAAGAGCTTAGAAGCAATTGGTATAACATCTAACGTGTATGGCGACGCAAATTCTAAAAATCAAAGGCATGCACTGCGCAAGCTGCGCATCGATCATTACCAAGAAGCTCTCGGCGTTAGAACATGTTCATTCCGCGTCAGTTAATTATGGAACTGAAAGCGTTAAGATCGATTTTGAGCATGAGAACATATCTATTGATGAGATGAATCGAGCCATTGAAACGCTTGGATATTCACTTATTTCATCTGAAAAGCGTGAAACGGGCAGTGATGATAGTGGGTCCATGAAAGAGGATGAATTACGCGATCAACGACAGAAGACGGAATTTGTCCTTCCTATTGCGCTCGGCGTGTTTTCGCTGATGATATGGGATATTTTGGCAAAATCGACCCTATGGATGCCAAGCCTGTCTATCCCCATGGATCTTTTGAATATCATACTCCTCATGCTTGCAACGGTGGTGTTGTTTTGGATTGGGAGGCCCTATGTACTTGGAGTGATTAGATTTGCCCGTTATGGGGCTGCCAATATGGATACACTTATTGGTATCGGTACGCTCGTTGCGTATGTCTATAGTTTGTTTATCACGTTATTTCCCTTTATCGGCAGGATACTTGGACTCCCTGAATATACGTATTTTGATGTCACGATCGTGGTGATTGGGTTTATTACCTTCGGAAAATATCTGGAAGCGAGATCGAAAAAGAAGACAGGAGACGCGATAGAAAAATTGTTAGGTCTTCAAGTCAAGACTGCGCGTGTTATTCGTCATGGTGTAGAGAGCGATGTTTCTATCGATGACGTCGTGCATGGTGATGAGATTGTTGTGAAACCCGGCAGTAAGATTCCTGTGGATGGATGTATCATTGAAGGCGGGTCATTTGTTGACGAATCTATGGTTACAGGTGAGCCTATTCCTGTAGAAAAAAAGAAAGGCGATACTGTGATCGCCGGAACGATCAATACAAATGGCTCGTTTATTTTTAAGGCTACAAAAGTAGGCAAGGAAACGCTTCTGTCTCAAATCATTACAATGGTACAAGAAGCCCAGGGGAGCAAGGCACCGATCGAGGCTCTGGCCGATATGATTTCTGGAAAATTTGTCCCAATTGTTCTTCTCCTTGCGCTTCTTTCGTTGAGTATCTGGTTACTTGTTGGGAGCCAGTTTATGCCATTTTCTCAGGCACTATCGCACGGAATCCTTTCGTTTGTCAGTGTGCTCATCATCGCCTGTCCGTGCGCACTTGGTCTTGCAACCCCTACGGCTATTATTGTTGGTGTTGGAAAAGGAGCAAAAGCGGGGATTCTTATTAAAGATGCAGCTACGCTTGAGAAGCTTCATACGGTGACAACGGTGATTGTTGATAAAACAGGAACGATGACAAAAGGAAAACCAGAACTCATTTCAACGGAAAGATGCGGAGACGTGGATGAAAAAGGAGTCATCGAACTGTTAGCCTCGCTCGAAGCGTTTAGCGAGCATCCCATTGCGCATGCAATTTTGTCATATGCAAAAGAACATGATCTTGCTCTTGAACAGGTGCAAGGATTTGAGATGATCCAGGGGAAAGGAGTAAAAGGAGAGATACGGGGGATAGCGTATTTTGCTGGGAACGCATCCATGATGATGGATCTTGGGTTGGCCTATGATCAGCAGGGGATTGAGTCACAGACAAAACAAGGAAAAACGCCAATTTTTATCGCAACGAAAAAAGCGATCGTTGGGATTGTGATGGTGGCTGATGCGTTAAAGCCAGAGGCAAAACAAGCTGTGCAAGATCTTCATAAGCTCGGAATCAAAGTCATCATGCTGACAGGTGATGACAGACATACAGCTCAGGCTATTGCCGACCAAGTAAGCATTGACGAGGTTGTGGCGGAAGTCCTGCCACAAGATAAGATGAATAAGGTGAAGGCATTGCAAGCGAAAGGGGAGGTGGTAGCGATGGCAGGGGATGGTGTGAATGATGCGCCTGCGCTCGCCCAAGCAGACGTCGGCATCGCAATGGCGACTGGGACGGACGTCGCGATTGAATCCGCGGGGATTACACTGTTGAACGGTGACATTTCGAAACTCGCAAAAGCAATCCATCTTTCCAAGCTCACCATAAGCATGATTAAGCAAAACCTCTTTTGGGCCTTCATTTACAACATGATTGGTATTCCTCTTGCGAGCGGATTGTTTTATCCATTGTTTGGTTGGCTTTTGAATCCGATCTTTGCAGGCATCGCCATGGCTTTTTCAAGCGTATCTGTCGTGAGTAACTCACTTCGATTGAAGACAAAAAAACTATGACCCCCAATCAAAAAACGTATACGTTCTACGTGAAAGGGATGCATTGCAATGCCTGCGTGCTTCTTACGGAGAGCGAGCTAAAAGAAGATCCAAACGTATCCTCGGCCATATCTCATCTTGAAACACGATCCGTCGACGTCAGTGGAGACTTTGGGGATATGTCGCCAGCAGACGTGGCTAAGAAACTGTCAGGATTGCTTTCTCAACATTCCCTTTCAATCGAAAAAGTGCCCGAGGTTGTGAATTGGGGAGAGTTTGCGATTGCTATTCCGATTGCTTTGGCTTTTGCGCTTTTATTCGTGCTGTTACAGAAGCTTGGTATTGTCAATCTCGTCAATACAGGCAGCGTTACATATGGCACGGCCTTTGCTATTGGCATCATTGCGTCACTCTCTACCTGCATGGCGGTCGTGGGAGGGCTCGTGCTCTCAATGTCCGCAACATTTGCCCGTGAGGGGGACAGCATGCGTCCACAAATGTTGTTCCATATTGGCCGAATCGCTTCATTTTTTATTCTTGGTGGTGTGATTGGAGCGGTAGGTGCTGCATTTCAACTAGGGGCGATTGGGACATTCATTGTGGGGCTCATCATCGGCTTGGTGATGCTCGTCCTCGGGATGAATCTTCTCGATGTCGTTTATTGGACGAAGCGTCTTCAACCCTCAATGCCAGCATTCCTGTCACAACGAGCGATTCGCATTTCGAAGCTTAATCACACGTTTACTCCTGCGCTTGTCGGCATCGCAACGTTTTTTCTTCCTTGTGGCTTTACCCAGTCGATGCAGATATATGCACTATCGACGGGGAGTTTCCTGAATGGCGGATTGACCATGTTGGCGTTTGCGCTTGGAACGTTCCCTGTTTTAGCATTGGTGAGTTTTAGTTCATTGAGTATCAAGAATAGATCCAAGTCCGGCATCTTCTTCAAAACAGCGGGTCTCATTATTATCATGTTTGCGATGTTCAATATCCTGAACAGCCTTGTGGCCATCGGTTGGATTCAGCCCGTCTTCAATTTTTGATCCTTAAACATGTTATGAAAAAAGTCTTCATTCTCTCCATACTACTGACAGTCGGCTCCCTTGTAGGAATCGTTCTCCTTTTACAGAATAGCGGTACGAATACAGCTGCGGTTGCACGTGAACAATCCAATATCTCGGTTGTAGATGGGAAGCAGATCATTCAGATTAATGCTAAGGGTGGTTACGCTCCTCGAAATACGCTTGCAAAGGCGAACATGCCAACCACTCTGAATGTAAAGACGAACGGAACATATGATTGTTCCTCCAGCCTTTCAATTCCCAGCCTAGGCTATCGTACCAATCTTCCGCCGTCCGGCGTGACGTCTATTGAGATTCCTCCTCAGCCAGTCGGATCTATCTTCAAAGGAATCTGTACAATGGGGATGTATCACTTTGCAGTGAATTTCAATTAAAAATTCATTTTTTAGAGCAGTCTTTCTTCACGGACTTTTTAGCGCCTTACATGATTGTTGTTCCTTCTTCTAAGGGACACGAAACAAAATTGATGGTTCCGGCAAGATGTCCTAATTCCGTATCTGTACAATTGAGACGAAGGCGTCCTGTGACGGCATTAATGCTATCACTATAGAGTGATCCAGCCCGCCATTCTGTTTTTAGCTCAAATGTCTCACAATTTTTAGGATTGAGCGTTGAAGAACGACTGCTCTCCTTTTGGAAGACGATTGCATGGCTTGAGGAGCTGGTATCAAATGTTCCATCATGAATGCGTATGCGGCCTGATGTATGGGACGAGGTGAGGGTAATGCCAATGGCTCCATTTTCAAGCGCAATTCGGCAAGTATTGGGGGTAAACGTCCAGGTCGATAGCCCCGATGTATCAGCGTTCAAACGGCCGGTTACTCGTGGATACATTTGCCAGGCCAGCACTCCAATGATGCACATTACAATGAGGATGCAGGGAAGTACGACAATCCAAATTCCCCAGTCATTACGTTCGGTAGAAGATTTCATACTGTCAGTATAGCACGTCAATGTTTGTGCGCAGCGCCGCTCAAGTAAGCGTTTATATAATATCTCATTAATAAACGGTCGGCGGTTTTTAATAGACAGATACGTCTAGATGTCGTATGATTTATATTATATATGTTTACCAACACTTTTTTAGGGTTTGATGTCAAAAAAAGTACATCAAGTCTATTGCTGATCGTTAGTTTATTAGGCAATACAGTTTCAGGGCTATGTTTGCCAACGATCGTTCGTGCAGCCGTTACCGCACCAGACCCTGAGACCGTAAAAATTGATAGTACGATCACATATGGAAAGAACGGCATCATGCAAGGTGATGCAAAGAATAATAAGATTGTTGGTACATTAGGTGCCGATAAGATGGTAGGTGGTGGAGGATCTGATGTGATGTATGGAAATGGGGGTGATGATGTTTTGATGGGTGACGCGGGTAATGATTTTCTGTTTGGTGGCGTCGGAAATGATAAAGTGTATGGCTTAGGAGGTACAAACGTTCTTCTTGGAGAAGATGGAGATGATATCTTGTATGTTGGATATACAGATCCAAATGGAGTGAATTATGCGTATGGA
>CAYRMN010000018.1:0-28221 GCA_964425575.1 uncultured Gammaproteobacteria bacterium
TCCAAGTGCACTCAAGGCAAGTGTGAAGCTGCCGAGTGAGAGTTTGGGGATGTAGGGGAAGACCCCGTAAAAAGGCGATCTACTTGATCTTCGCGTCGTCGTTCACTCACCGTAGATTACTACGCCTCACGAACTCCTTGCTCCAGACCATCGCATCTCATCCTTTTTACAGGGTCTTGAGAGATGGAAGAACATTTTTAGAGATTAATACAGCTGTAACATCCCCGTCAGACATACATGGCGGGGATGTTGATTATTTGGTATTGTTTTTATATCTATGAAACGATTTTTTTCTTTTTTTGTATTTTTCTTGGTGTATTCGTTTTTTGTTCATCTCGTACCTCTTCACGCAGCGAGTTTCTCTTGGGGTGACCTGGTTCGATCTGCAGCGCAAGCCGATGTCTATTATTATGGAACCGATAACCATCGGTATGTCTTTCCTAATAGTAAGACGTATTCGTCGTGGTATTCAGATTTTTCGCTGGTAAAGATCATTACTGCGCAAGAACTCGCAGCGATTCCACTTAAAGGAGCGGTCACGTATCGTCCTGGAGTTCGCTTGGTGAAACTGACCACAGATCCGAAAGTGTATGCCGTCGCCAAAGGAGGTGTCCTTCGATGGGTGACAACGGAGGCGATTGCCTCTGCGCTCTACGGAAAAAATTGGATGACATTTGTGGATGATCTTCCAGATGCTTTTTTTGCGACATATACGTTTGGTCAGCCAATCCTTTCAGAATCTGATTATCAACCAGTACAAGCAATAGGAGGGAGTAGCACTATCTCGAGTGATAAAGGAATACTACCACCTGCTGTTCCGATTGAGCCGCCCGTGTTGATTCAGCCAACATCAACTGCTGTTGTTCCAAGCAGTACTATTGACGTTATGCTATCTGTTTCAAAATCCCCTGTTCGTCCAGGAGATATTGAGACGGTTATGGCGAGCGCAAGCAGTCTTCAAGGAATCTCCTCTTTAAAATTGTTTTTGGATGATTTACTTATACAAAGCTGCAATAGCTCAATCTGTTCTGGAGAAACGGTCATCCCTGTATCGGGAACAAAATCTGTATATACCGTCAAAGCAGTTGCGAGTACTATTACAGGGGAAAGCGGTGTAAAAACATTTATGCTGCTTACCTCAACAAGCACAGACGGTCTTGTGAACGTATCTGTAACTCGTTCTGTTATCACTCCCGCACAGGTAGTTGAGGTTATTGTAAACGCCGATGCGTCTATTTCGGTTCAGCGGACGGATATTTATGTTAATGGGATTTCTGTAAAAGCATGTGCCGCTACTGTAAAAAAATGCAAATGGACGGACTATATTTCTGGAGTCGTTGGTGACACGTATGATGTATATGGAAGTGTAACGGATAATTTAGGACGTTTGTATGAATCGGTGCATCAAAAAATTGCAATTGGAAATCATGACAGTCCGATCATTTCTGCATCGCTTCCAAAGAACAATGTTGCATTGAATGAAAAAATTGATGTGCTTATTACGGCGAGCGATGATGAAGGGGTAGCTACAATAAACGTTCTTCAGGATGGAGTCGTTGTAAAGACGTGTACTGGCGCACTATCCTGTATGTTTAATGCCGGTCCTTGGTCGCATGCCGGATCAGTTATCTTTTCAGGCCAGGCAATTGATGCCTTTGGGGTTAGCGCATCAAGCTCCCCAGCAATTCTTACAATTGAATAGAAGGTTGACGCTCTTGTATTCAAGGAGCACACTATACACACAGGATTTTTTTATTCATCAAGCTTACATTGCTCTATGTTCTTGAAGAAAGTAATGTCGTCAGCGGTTCTTGTTGCGAGTTTCGCAACACTTGTTGCTCCGATGGCCACTCAGGCAGCAGTGAAGGGAGAATTCTCTCCAGGAGACCTTATCCGTGGCACCACGACGAATACAGTGTATTATTTCGGTCCAGATGGCCGTCGCTATGTGTTTCCAAATGAGAAGACGTACTTTACCTGGTATCAGGATTTTTCTAAGGTAAAGTTCATCACGGATGGCCAGCTCGGTGCCATGCCCCTCGGTCGTTCCAATGTGACGTATAAGCCAGGATATAAGATGGTGAAAATCACGACTGATCCAAAGGTCTATGCCGTTGATCAGGGTGGGGTTTTGCGGTGGGTGAAGACACAGCAGCTCGCGGAGACGCTGTTTGGGCTCAACTGGAAGAACCGCATTGATGACGTACCGGATTCTTTCTTTGTAAATTATCGCGTCGGCGCCCCTTTAGAAACAGCCAATGAATACAATCCTGCCAATGTGATGACGGGTACACCAACGATTTCTATCGACAAGCAGTTCGATGAAACCATGTTGAATGTTGCCATCGCTCAATCGAATATTGGATTCGTGCCAGCATCTACGACAATCAAAGCCGGGACGACCGTGACTTGGACGAACAACGACAGTGTTCCACACTCCGTAACGGGCACTGGTTTTGATTCTGGCCTGATTCAACCAGGAAAGAGCTACACGCATAAGTTCTCTCAAGTCGGCTCATTTGAGTATCGCTGTTCAATTCATCCGACCATGCAAGGAGCAATCAACGTCGTTCCGTAATATTTTGTTTAAACAGGCGATCCGCTTGGGCTTCACTCAAAAAAAATCCTCACCGCCCCGCCGCTCGCGAGCAGCGAGGCGCCTCCGGTTTTTCCTCGCTCTCCGCCCAAGGCGGATCCACCTAGGGAGGACAGCCCAGCGCATCTCATCCCGTTTAAACAGAATGTGTGTACAGAAAATAATATAAAAATACCTCGCTCTTCGTGAAAGGCGGGGTATTTTTTGTTAATAACATGCTACACTGTCCCTAATTATGCTTCGTCATCTGTTGTCTTCCAAGAAAAAATGGTCAGCCCAAGAGCTTGAAAAGATGGCGTATCGTATTCGGAAAGATATTATTGATGCATTACTGGCTGCAGGATCGGGTCATTCAGCGGGTCCGCTTGGAATGGCCGATGTATTTACGGCATTGTATTTTGGAATCGCGAACATTAGGCCAGAAACTAGAGCAGAGCCTTCACGCGATCGAATCGTTTTATCGAATGCGCATATTTGTCCGGTGTTGTATGCGACTCTTGCAAATCGAGGGTATTTCCCACGCGCAGAATTAAAAACATTACGTAAACTTGGTTCACGCTTGCAAGGTCATTCGAATAATCATTTTCAGCCAGACCTTCCAATTGAAACATCAGGAGGCCCGCTTGGGCAGGGGCTGTCTCAAGCCGTAGGCATGGCGCTTGCGTCGCGTTTGAATCACATCCGCAATGAAATGCAGTTACCATCAGGATCATCACGTCTGCCAGAATGGCACACCTGGTGCCTCACGGGTGATGGTGAGTTGAATGAGGGGCAGTGTTGGGAGGCCTTTATGTTGGCTGGGAAGCAAAATCTTCGTGAACTTACGGTGTTTATTGATCGTAATAACATTCAAATCGACGGGTACACAGAAGATATCATGCCGCTTGAACCGTTAGCGGATAGGCTGCGGGCGTTCAATTGGAGTGTGCTTGAGGTTGATGGTCATAATATTCAAGAGATTAAGACTGCGGCAGATCAGGCGCGAGCAACATACGAGAATCCAACGGCCATTATCTGCCACACGATTCCGGGAAAAGGTGTGGATTTTATGGAAAATCGCTTTGAGTGGCATGGGAAACCACCAAACGCAAAAGAAGCTGCGGTTGCGTTAGCCGAGTTGAGAACGTTTATCGGTCATATTTCGAGCGAACATGAATAATATGCTGCATCCTAACGCGCATCTCAATCCACATCTCTTTTTTTCGACGGTAGAGAAGATTCCTACTCGCAATGGCTATGGTGCTGCGTTGGTGGAATTAGGTGAGAAAAATCCTGACATTGTTGTGCTAACGGGCGATCTATCCGAATCAACGCGTGCAAATGAATTTCAAAAAAAGTTTCCTGAGCGCTTTATTGAATGCGGGGTTGCAGAACAGAATATGATGAGTGTGGCGGCAGGGTTGGCATTAGCAGGTAAAATTCCATTCGTATCTTCCTACGGAACATTTTCACCCGGCCGTAATTGGGATCAGCTGCGCGTGTCGGTGTGTTATGGACGGGCGAATGTAAAAATAGCCGGCGCACATACCGGTATTTCCGTTGGTCCCGATGGTGCGACCCATCAAGCACTGGAGGACATTGCGATAACTCGCGTGATTCCAGATCTCATCGTTGTCGTTCCGTGTGATGCGGAAGAAACGCGCAAGTGTACGCTGGCAGCCGCTGCGTATATTGGACCTGTGTATTTTCGGTTTGCCCGCGAGAAGACTGCTGTCATGACGAGCAAGGATACACCCTTCAAAATTGGGAAATCATACATCTGTAAAACCGGAAAGCATGTGACCATTGCTGCCTGCGGTCCTCTTTTGCATGAGGCACTATTAGCAGCTGAGAAACTGTCTAAACAGGGGATTGAGGCAGAGGTCATCAACTGTCACACCCTCAAACCATTTGACGAAAAAACGCTGATTGAATCCGTAAAAAAGACAAAATGCTGTGTTACGGTCGAGGAACATCAAATCATTGGTGGTCTACACGGTGTAGTCTGTGAGACTCTCGCTCGCAATTTTCCTGTTCCGGTTGAAGCTATTGGCATGCTAAATACTTTTGGAGAATCTGGAGAGCCGGATGAACTCCTAACGAAATACGGGATGAAAGCTGCAAATATCGTGAAGGCCGTAAAGAAAGTGATTGGGAGGAAGAAAAAGAGATAAAAATTTTTGTCATTTCGACCAACCCCCGCCCTTCGCGAAGAGCGGGGATGTAGAGAAATCCTTATGAAAGATTTTTCTACATTTCAGATAGGCCGAGAGCATAAAAAATTAGAATGATATCAATTTTTATGAATGCAAATATGAAATGGCATCCGGATCGTGTAACCTTAGCCATCCTGCAAACAGGAAGAATATTGGATGTGTGGTTGCCATGGAAAATTCTGGCTGAAAATATTCCCGGATTATCTGTAGGTATTGAATATCAAGGAAAATTGCTCTATCAGACTGGCTTTGGTTTCGCGGATGTAGAGAAGAAAATAAGAGCCACATCGGAAACACGTTACCGTATCGCGTCAATTTCAAAGACGTTTACGGCCGTCGCCATATTACAGCTTGTTGAGCAAGGGAAAATTCAATTAGATGACAACATCGAGCGGTACGTACCCTGGTTTCGTATCAAGAATAAACATGGAAGCTCAAAGAATATCACTCTCCGCCAGCTTCTTTCACATACCTCCGGTTTGCTCAGAGACGGCGCTACTGATCACTGGATTAGTGATGATTTCCCGACAATTCAGGAGCTTCAGGAGTCTGTAAAGAATGACTCGATCATTTTTTCTCCTGGAGAGAAGTTTAAATACTCAAATTTTGGATTCGCGCTCTTAGGCGAAGCGATTCAATGTGTGAGCGGCGTTTCCTATGATGAATACGTACGCAGATCAATTATTGATGTTTTGAATTTGAAGAATACGGCCTCGGATGTCCAAGAGAATGAGATTGGTCATTTAGCGCTTGGGTATGAGAGATTTTTTTCTAACGAAGATCGACAATCTGTCTCCGCAATTCCTACAAGAGCTTACGCGTCAGCAACGGGTTATATTTCAAACGTGTCCGACTTATTAGCGTATCTATCAGCTCTATCATTCTCTGAATCAGCACTATTATCTCCGAGATCAAAACGCTTTCTGTCTTCCATCCAAACAGAGAGGATAAAAGAGGACGCGTCTTATGGGCTGGGCGTTGAGATGGTAAAGGTTGGAAAGGGGAAAATCATCGGACATGTGGGCGCCTTTGCTGGCTTTGCTGCATATGTTGGCTTAGAGCAGAAACGCGATATCGGCGTAGTCGTGTTAGCGAATACGCATGACTGCTGGGTACAGCCATTGGTAACGGGCATTTTTCAAATGATCTATCAATCGTTCGATGAAGCGGTCTCAACACGATCGCAGACTACCCCGCTAGAGAACGATAGCCACTATGAGGGTCTCTATCGTTCTCGTTGGGATGATAAGCTCATTGTGAGCTACGGTAAAAATTTCATGGCCTTTAATCCAACATCAAACTCTCCATTAAAAGACGGAATGCTGTTGCGAAGAATGACAAAAGATCGTTTTGTGATTGAAACGGATGCTCCATTTGATTCAAATGGCGAGGTAGCGGAATTTGATTTTCAAGGAAAAAAGACAGCACAGACTCTCCTGTGGGGAACGGAGCTGCATACGAGAGTAAAGACAAGAAAGAGGTAGCGGTTTTGTCTCCCATCCCCTCGGTTGCTATCCTGTGGGTCTATGCCTGCTAAAAAACAATTCGATCTGATTGCAATTGGGGAGTCGCTGCGGGATGTGTTTTACATGATTGATGAAGCCACGGTGCAGTGTCAGCTGCATAAAGAGCACTGTTTGCTGTGTTTGGAATATGCAGAGAAGATTCCCGTCAAAGAAGTCATTAAGGTTCCTGCAGCTGGGAATTCGAGTAATGCAGCGGTGAGCGCGGCGCGTCTTGGATTAAAGACCGCGCTGGTGAGTTGGGTGGGGAATGATCGAAATGGTGAGCATATTCGAGAGGCATTGCGTCGGGAGAAGGTTGATTATCGATATCTCATCACGGATTTCAAGCATCAAACCAATGAGTCAACAATTCTTAACTATCAAGGCGAAAAAACTCAGTTATTGTGCTTTCAACCGCGTGTGTATTCTTTCCCAAAGTTGGCGACCACACGGGGAATGTATTATTCAGCCATGGGAGATAAGACCGCGGCTTTTGATCGGGCGCTTGGGAAGGAACTCAAACGGAACGCAGATATTTTCTTTGCATTCCAACCAGGCACAACGCATATTCGTCAGGGTTTGATGCTGCTGAAGCCGCTGATTGCTCGTAGCGATTTGTTTATTTTAAATAAAGAAGAGGCCCACCGTTTACTTGAAGATGGCGATCGCACTCTTTTAAATGTCCTTGAAACGTTTCATCGTATGGGTGCAAAGATGGTCGTTGTGACCGATGGACACAATGGCGCTGACGCGTTTGATGGACATGACCATTGGCATATGCCGATCTTTGATGGCAAGGTAGTAGAGCGCACCGGTGCAGGGGATAGTTTTGCAAGTAGTATGACCGCCGCGCTCCTTAAAGGCGAAGCGTTGTCAGAGGCTCTACGTTGGGGTGCGGCCAATAGTTGGAGTGTCGTGCAGCAGGTAGGGCCACAGGCCGGTCTTTTGTCAACGGCAGTCATGCAGCGCGTGCTCAAGAAATTTTCTAAGGTAAAACCCACTCTCGTTATTTAGTCGGAGGGCGTGTGGCGCACGTTCCTACATAAAATTCATATTATGCTTGTTACTGCAAAAAAATTGTTGGTTCCAGCGCGTGCAAAAAAATACGCGGTGCCGGCGTTTAATATCAATAACTTGGAAGTTTTGAAAGCGGTCATGTCCGCCGCAGAAAAGATGCGGTCACCGGTGATTCTCCAGACCTCACAAGGTGCAATTGAGTATGCAGGGATTGAGTATCTGACGGCGATGATTCGCGTAGCGGCTTCTGGAAAGATTCCGGTGGTTATGCATCTTGATCACGGCACAGAGATGTCATTCATAAAAAAGGCATTGGCTCATGGGTATACTTCTATCATGTTCGATGGATCAGCTTTGCCATATGCAAAGAATGTTTCACTGACAAAGCAGGTTATTCGGCTCGCGCATGTAAAAGGGGCTTCGGTTGAAGCAGAGATTGGAGCGCTACAAGGCATTGAAGATGATTTGGATGTAGAGGCAAAAGATGCGAGACTTACATCTCCGGAAGAAGCGGCTCGATTTTCCAAAGAAACAGGCTGTGATTCCTTGGCAGTGGCGATTGGAACCTCGCACGGTGCCTACAAATTTAAGCAAAAAACCCATTTGGATATTGAACGTTTAAAGCGTATTGCTGCATTGGTAAAGGTACCGATTGTGCTTCATGGCGCTTCAGGGGTGCGTGAGGACGTGCAAAAAATAGCGGAACATCATGGCGCTAAACTTGGAGAAGCGAGAGGCGTGCTGGACCAAGATATTAAACTCGCGATCAAGCACGGTGTGGCCAAGGTAAATATCGATACCGATCTCCGTCTTGCCTTCACCGCCGGTATTCGTGAAGCGGTTGATACGCTCCCACACGTTATCGATCCGCGTAAACTCCTCGAACCTTCGTTTTATCTGATGCGTGAGGTGGCGATGCGGAAAATGAAGCTATTTGGGAGTGCGGGGAGAGTATAGCCTACCAACTCCCTCCACCCCCACCTCCGCCTCCGCCCCCCGACCCTCCGCCAGAAAATCCTGAACCCCCACTACCGGCAGAAGAGGGAGCGCTATAGCTTGATGCTGCGGCTTGGGAGTGAAAATTCTCGAGCGTTGAAACGAACATGAGTGAGTTGAAGGATGATCCCGTTGTTCCATCAAGCCACTCTGGCTGCGTGAGATTGATATGTTCAAATTGTTTTGCCCACTCTTTTTCAACTCCAAGCGCAATTGCGTACGGAAGGAGTTCCTGAAATTGTTCCGGTGTTCGTTCTGGTGCATTATGAAACGCCAAGCGATCTTTTTCCGTAACCCGCAAGAACCACTCAAAACCTTTGATTTCAGCAAGTAGTGCAGTTCCTTTTTGTGTTCGTCGTGGCATGAACCATCCACCAACGGCGATAATAGCTCCACTCATGATCGCAACAATGGTTCCTAACGGAGAACGAGAAAAAAATGCGAGCAGTACCCAGCATATTATGGCGGCTATGGCGGTATACGTGCCGCGGATCATACTCGGTCGAGCGACAAAAAGATCTAGAGCCTGAATGTGTTTCCAAAGCGCAGTTTTGATGGAAGCGACGTGCGTATAAAATTGTTGTTTTTGTAAATCTGCAATGGAAATTTCATTCGTCTGCGAGAACAGTCCATTAAGAAGGATCGTATCCGTTTCATGTAGATTATGAGCGGGTCGGGACGTGCGAATCAACGTAAAGGTTTGTTTTTTCTGAAATATTCCTGTTTCTTCTCCATATTGAATATGGAGATACCCATCTTTGGCCAGCTTGATGATCATGGCTGTGAGACCGCGCGTGGGAAGGCCGCCTTCATCAACAATGGCTGATAGCTCCCCTGGATTAAGTCGCTCAGGGGGTTCGTAGATGGGGATGATCGTAGAAAGTTTTGGATCGCGTCCGAGTTTCCACCAAAGGCCAAACATGATGAGCCCTATGAGAAGCGGAATGGCCAGAATACCGTTATCTCTTAGGATCATCGCGATCTGTTCAAGTCGTGATGGCGGGGTGAGAGCACTAAGTGAAAAGGCGATCGCTACCGTCAGGCCTTCTTCGGGTAAAAGCAGGCGAGTAGTGGAAATACGGGCGCCCCGCGCAACGATGTCGCAGCTGCGTTCTGTCGAGCCGAATGGGCCTACAAAACAGTCTGATTTCGTAATGGGAATTTCGCCAGCCGCTGAGTAATCAAAGGAAGCTGATTCAATTGGCACCTCCCATTCATTGCCAGTGACATTCCAGTAGAGTTCGCTGTGATCATCGAAAAAGTTGATGGCGCGATCCGTCTCATATTGTATTGAAAATACATGTGATCCAGTGATCGTGGAGGCACTATCGCCTATTTTGAGAGTCGTCTTTCCTCCGGATTCGGATGCGGTCCATGCGACGGCATGCTCATCCATAAATACCTGAATATGATTCAGATGCAACTTGAACGTCGCGCCCTGTCGTTCATAGGTGGTTGGAATAGTGCGGATGATGCCATGTCGCGGTGTAGGGCCAAAGTCATAGGTTATCCGTTCGACGATACGTAGGGTATGTGGTGCCTGAAGAACGGCAGATACCGAGAAATCATGGATGATTTCCTGGGCGGAAACAGTAAAAGGTAGGGATAGTCCCAAGATGAAGCTGAAAAAGCAGAGGAGGCGTTTCATAGGCCATGTATAGCGTAGCAGGTTCTGTCATTCCCTCGAAGGAGGGAGTCTTACCCCCTCCGATCAAAAAAGATTCCCGCCTGCGCGAGAATGACACGAGAGACACGTGATGTAAAAAGCGCTACACTATGCCCATGCCCTTATCTGGTTCTCATCATCGTTCGCGGGTTCTCACGATCGGTGCAGCAGTCACTGATGTATTCGTGAAAAGCGAGCAGTTTGATTTACATAAAGACACAAAGGCTGCAGATGGACTTGATGTCTGTTTTGCATTAGGCGCGAAGATCGCTCTGGATGATGTGCTGATCGAAACTGGTGGTGGCGCAACCAATGCAGCTGTAACATTCTCTCGATTCGGTCTTCATACGAGTTGTGTTTCGCGCATCGGTCACGACTTGAACGGCCGCGATATTCTTGAGCGTTTGGTTCAAGAGGGTATTGAGACAACCCCAATTCAATTTGATCCGAAAGAAAAAACCGGGTATTCGATCATTTTGCTCTCCGGTGCGGGGTATCGGTCTATTTTAACCTTTCGAGGAGCGGCTCGTTTTTTAGAAGCGAAACGGATTGATTGGAAGGCGATCCACCCAGATTGGGTGTATCTCACCTCTGTGGCTGGCAATCAGCTTTTTTTGAAGCAGACCTTTGCTCAGATAACAAAGCGGAAGATTCATTGTGCTTGGAATCCGGGCAATGCCGAGCTACAATTGGGTTTACAAGCTCTTACGCCTTGGTTGATGCAGACCGATATTCTTATTTTAAATCGTCAGGAGGCGGCTGAGCTGGCTGGCGTCGCTCCGCGTCATCTTGAGGCGATTCTTCATCGATTATCGACCTTTCCCCGTCAGGCGCTCATTGTGACAGATGGCGAACATGGCGCATATGTTCATGCGCGCGGTACGTTGTGGTATGCGCCAGCGCTAATGGGAAAACGCGTAAATACGACGGGAGCGGGTGACGCCTTTGGGAGTGCTATTGTCGCCGCTACGATCGTCAGTGGAAATCTTGAAATTGGGTTACGCGCCGGTATGTTAAATTCTTTTGGAGTCATTACTCATATGGGTGCAAAAGCCGGAATTTTATCTCAATATCCCACAGAAAAAGACTTACAAAAGGTAGGCATACGAAAAATATAAGTAGATGTTCGTTTTAGAAGGATTCTTTATACACTCCCGAAAACAGGGGTAAGTTGGCAGTGGCATAGATGATGGGATACAGTCTATAATACAAATCTATGATCACTTCTTTTTTTCGGGTTGTTGCCGGTAGCTGTTTTATCATGTCCCTCATGGTTCCAGCCGTTTCATATGCAGCAACTCCGCAGCAGATTTTCAATTCCTCATTTCTGTCTACATTTACCGACAAAGGGGCGTGGGCGATTAATGGAAATATAGAGGTACGTCTCCATAAAGGCCGCTCTCGCTCCGTTCCATCTTCGCCAGATACGTTGTTAACATATCGTATCGTGAATCGTTTTTTGCCTCAAGGAGATACGCGGCGCGACATGGAAGGACGCCTGACAATGAGCGGTTCGGCGGTTACGGGTTCGACAATAACCATTTCCCCAATCGATGTTTTGGCTGAACCTCTATCGATTGAGTGGAAAACCATTGGAACATCGGCCTATATTCGTATCACAACCCAGCTTCCAAAAGACATTACTGACCTCGTGGGACCTGAAGTTGGACAGCTACTAGGCCAGTGGGTACGAATTGATGTTCCGGATGATGTATCACGCGCCCTATTTCCTGCAGCAACTGCAGGAATCGCATCACCAAGCTTGTCTCTCAAGGGGAATCCGCTACGTGTTGTACGCTTGATAAAAAAAGAGGTTCGTAGCGATGCGCATCAGATTGCGCGGTACCGTATCGAGGTGAATCCCGCTGTGTTATTAAAGCAAGAACAGAGCGAGCTTGCAGCGGCGAGACGTATTGGTTCCAGTCTGAGCTACAGAAATCAGATACGACAACGACAGGCAGCGTTTCGGCAGATCCTCAGAAGTTTTACCGTGATCGCGGTTGTTGATCAGACGGCTGGTCGTCTTGAACGCATGGAAATCGGTGGGACGGTTCGATTCACGCCTGCTCTCTGTCGTGCGCTTATGCAATCAAGTCATTCATGTACTGCGAATATGATCGATACGGCCAAGATTACGGGAGGGGTGAGCTTTATTCAGCAGCAGGCAGCAAAACCTATTGAATTGCCGCAGACTTCCATTGATTTGGTGAAGTTCATTAAAGACTTTTTGGCTCAGCAGTTGAGCCATCAAGAAGATGCAACTTCAAGCACCGATACGCAGCTTCAATAACATCGTTTCAGCTCGGATATTCCTTTTGAAGACAGTAATCATAAAACCTGCTTGTGTGCAGGTTTTATGATCTCGTGTTGAGAGGTTGTTATGCGTTTATATCGGCTGCGGTGTATTCGTTACCGATGTTGTAATCCCAGGTGTACCAGAGATCCGGTCCAACTGTGTAATTGGTAAAGAAGGCATCTGGGACAGTTTCAATTTTATTTGCCCAATCCGCTCCCCAAAACTGCTGAGCGAGATTATCTGAACTGATCCAACGAAGGATACCGCCTTTTGAGACCATGTAGTTTTTATTGATCGTGGCAAAGCGGATCATTTTTGCACCAGGGCGATAGGTGACATTTTTTCCAAGCGCAATTGACGCAACGACATTCGCATTCCAGATTTGAATGTTGGAAAAATTTTCAAACCAGGTGAAGTAGGCCTGTGCAT
This sequence comes from uncultured Gammaproteobacteria bacterium, assembly GCA_964425575.1. Taxonomy (GTDB): domain Bacteria; phylum Patescibacteriota; class Patescibacteriia; order 2-12-FULL-60-25; family 2-12-FULL-60-25; genus CAYRMN01. The sequence goes on from CAYRMN010000018.1 coordinate 12,701, forward strand.
TCGGAAACGCGTGGCGCTTACAATCACGGCCGTAATAGTAGACCGCACTATCTGCTTGCGTGTTTGGATCGCCATCATTTGGCAGTTTGAAGAGCGTTCCTGGCACATACGCGCAGGAAAGTCCGTTGACGGTAATGATTGGCTGTTGTGCAAGCAAAACTACATCAACCTTGATCATCAAGTTGGTCGTACCAGTTTGAAGTGGACGAAGGGTGAAATGCGCATTTCCGGATGAATTTGTATTGGCCATGGGCGGATCAATCACGAAGCCAATATTATTTGAAAGAATCTGAATTGGCTTGCCCGCGACGGTCTGACCTCCTTGACTGCGAGCATAGACATCCAAGCTAATCACCGATGTTCCATCGAGCGTGATGACACTTGGAGAAGCGAGAACAGATGATTGATACATGGAAACCGTCTGATCATTTTGTGGAGATAGATACTGCAGGGTGGTTTGCCCAAAAATCACACCGTCAGCACTGGCGGTGAGATAGGCTGTTCCAATCGTGTAGGGTTGGATGGCATAGGTCGCTTTTCCTTGATTGTCAGTGACAAATTGCTGGGTTGTTGTTTGACCATTTAGCAAGGTTGAGACACTTATTGTTTTGTTTGGAAGTGGATTGCCATTTGTATCGCGCACGACAGCCGTGATGTATACATAGTTCGTGCCGTTAGCGATGATGCTGGAAGGCGATGCATCAAATGATGATTTTGCTCCAGACACATTCGATGAACCAAACTGCAGAACGACGGTATTCAGATCAACCCCGCCAGCTTTGGTCGTAATTGTTTGGGTATCTGTGATTGCAGATGTGGCGGCAAATGTGGATTTGCCATTCGCATCCGTCGTCGTTTCAATCAAGGTAAGTCCGCCAGAAGACTGATATTTGATGAAAAACGCAACTCCTTTGTTGGAAAGAGGATTGCCATATGCATCACGAATCGTGGCGGTGCCGATAATTTGATCAACCCCGTTGCTTGAAGCGACATTTTTTGTGACGGTGACCTGAGACTGTAACGCTGATACAGCCGGACCAGCATAAAAAAAGCTTACGTTCTGTGTTTGATTAATTAGTACATCGTCCGCCGTGGCTCGAATCGTGGCGTTACCCACTTGAGAAGATTTGAGATTGAATTGCGCAAGACCTTGTGCATTCGAGAAAACCTCGAACGGTTGAGGAAAGATAGCGATTTGGGGGCTAGATAGCTGGACTTTTTTGCCAGGCAACGCAAAGCCGTTCGTGTCACGAACGTATACTGAGACAATGGTAGAAGCGTTATAGTTCGCTTCCACGCTTGAGCTGCTGACGAGGAGGCTAGATTGCAAAGCTGATACGTTTGAAGCCGCTAAAACTGAAGAGGCTGGCAGGAGAAGCCCCATCGCGGCAATAAAGCCGATGAAGCGCATGGAAATGTTCATATGCATGGTTAGGATAAAGATTGATTGGTTATGGGCCAAACATAGCAATTTTTGACAAAATTGTCAAGTATTTTTGCTATTCCATAATTGTCTTTTTGTGAAAAAAAGATCTCAATATTCCTTCATGAAATATTTAAAAAATAGCTTAATCAAAGGTTTTTTTATCCTCTTAACCCTTATTGATACAGAGCAATCAAACACGAATCTCTGTTTAAACAGCTGGATTCAATGCCTTTTTCCCTTCCAGCACGGCAATGATGTTTTGAGCGGCAATCATGCTCATATCCTCGCGTGCTTCAATGGTCGCGCTGGCAATATGAGGCGTGAGAATCACATTTGGGAACGATTTTAGTTCTAGGGTATCGGTAAGATCACAGTCGATAGCTGGCTCGCATTCAAACACGTCTAGACCAGCACCAGCGATGCGCTTGGTTTTAAGTGCTCGTAAAAGTGCTTTTTCATCTACCACTGAACCGCGCGCCGTATTGATCAGGAAGGCGGTTTTTTTCATGAGAGAAAATTCAGCTGTTGAAATGAGATGTCGCGTTGAAGGCAATAGAGGAACATGTAATGAAATGAAATCTGATTGCTCCAAGAGTTTTTCGAGCGGAAGAGTTTTTGCGCCAACGCTTTTTTCAATTTCCGGATTACGATGGGTATTGGTATAGACGACGTTCATGCCAAATCCATGGGCTGCGCGTTCTGCGAGCGCGCACCCAATGCGCCCCGCTCCCACAATCCCAAGAGTTTTTCCTGAGAGTTTTGAGCCAGTGAGCAGTGTCGGAGACCAGCCCGCGTATTTTTTTGCTTTGGCAAACGTGTCTGCTTCCGCAATGCGATGCGCGAGACCAATCATCAGTGCGAATGCATGTTCAGCAACAGACTCATTCACCTCTTCGCTTGGCGTGTTCGTGACAGCAATGCCTCTTTTTTTTGCTGCTTCGAGATCAATGTTATCGAAGCCTACGGCATAATTTGCAATGATTTTGAGTTGTGAACCAGCGGCATCCATAACATCTCCATCAATACGATCGGTGAGAAGGGGGAGAATAGCAGAGGCTCCTTTGACGTTCTGCAAGAGTGTTTTTCGAGGAATGATCTGGTCATCTGGATAGATAACAACGCGATAGCCTTTAGCTTTGAGGGCTTTGATGCCGGAATCGGCAAAACGTCGAGTGACGTAGATGAAGGGTTTCATAGAAAGATGACAAGAGTATAGCAGGTTTGTATAGACGCTTTGATGAGTCTTCTTGAAATGAAAATGGCCCACGGCCGCGGAGAGCGCGGCGCGTGGGCGGGGGAGCGACGGACAGGCGTGGTCCACAGACAGGACCGTAGGGCGGTTCCCAGCGAGGTGCGTCAATGTCGGGACGACGGATGGGGTGGATGATAGGCGGACGCGGTTGGAGCGGAGGCGGCGGCGTTGGTGGTTTGGGATTGGGTTGGAAAAGAGGAAGGGGCTTCTTCGGTGAACGAGCGTGGACCATAGTTCCTCCTAGGTTGTAGTTTTGGAACGCTGAGTACTATAACGTATTTTTAAAATTACGCTAGAAGCGGTTCTGATGATAGAAGGATTGATCCTGATTTTTAGCAAAAACACCCGTGTTATTAAATCGGTGCATCTAAGGTGACCTCAAATCCATTTGAAATCTTTACAACCGTTTTCATCGATGAATTTTGAACAGCTCTTGGTTTTTATCTTTGCTTCGGTTATTTTTTTCATCATAACATAATAGATGTTAGGTTATTTGCGATTTTTTTAAAAATTTGTGCCAAAAATTTTGCTGCTTCTCCACCTTTACTGCAAAAGGATAGAAGTTCGCAAAATCGGCAAGAAGTTTCTTAAATTGATCATGGTCTGCAAACAAAAACCATTTCCTATCGCCAGACACAATGTGTGATTGATCGCCATTGATTACTAAGCCACCTACAATGACTATACCCGGAGTGTACTGAGGAAAATTATCCAAATCAACTTTATGCTCAAAATGGTCTCGAATTTTTATTTTCTTGTGTAAACCTGAAAACTTACCTTTCAAATTTGCCACTCTTGAATCATGTTGAGCTGCTTCTATGTGACGATAAAGTCTTCTCAACAAAACCATATAAAAGTCGGCGTCGTAAGTCGGTTTCACCCTGGTACCCTGAGAATTTTGGAGTTGCATTATTCTATCTCGCTGAAAATCCAAAGAAGCGATCTCCGACTGGATTTCTGAAACGAATCGCATCCTTTCAATCTCTAATTTTTCTTGTTCAGTAATCATAACTGGGTGGGGTAATACTTGGTTATATTGCGTTGAGCGTCTTTTACGAGACGCCAAATCCAAAAATTAAGTATAGTATTCGAATCTCGAATCAAACGGTATTTTATCTTTATTCTACACCACCTTTTCGTCGCGATTTCTTCCAACAGGCTAAACGGTCTTCTTATAGTTCGAATTGTATCCCTACTAGCAAAACCGCTAACTCATAGAGTAAAAAATGCACATTTCGTATAAAAATAAAAATCTCTCTTTTCAGAGAGACTCTTACTGGTGGACCGTGTCGGAGTCGAACCGACGACCTCCGCCTTGCAAAGGCGGCGCTCTACCAACTAAGCTAACGGCCCATAAAATGTATCTTTGATGAGCGGAAGTGTACCTGTTTATTCGCACGGCGTCAATATACGGATCTTCAATTTTTGTATATATCGAAGCGCAAAGGGTTGCCATTCTTTTTAAAAAATGATAGGAACATCGTACATCCATTTTTTCCAGACCAGTGAGTCCAAGGAGGCCGTCATGTCTGAATTCGATCTTTCCCTGTGCGCTCCTACGGAGTATACGCACCCTGCGTTGGCTGTTATTCTTGAAGCGATCGGAATGTACAATCTATTACTCGCGAAACTAAAGCAGCACGGAGAGCCCCTTCACAGCCAAGCTGGATTCTCCACGGAGATTCGGCGGTCAGGCTTACCTTCTATTCGCATGAGCCTGTATGTGAGCATGCCGTCAGATGGACCTGTGCATGCTGGGGTGGCGCTTGCATTTACTCCAACTCATCAGACAGGTAGCGATGTGCAGATTCATTTCGAAGCAGCGTCCGCTCATGTTGAATCAGAGAATATGGATGAGCCATGGTTATTCGCGTTTGGGCAAGAGCGTCCGCAGGCTTTCTTTTATCTAACATACCCAAAAGATAAAGGAATAGCGATTGTTGATGCGATGCTTGAAAAATACGCGGAACTCGCCAAGGGTCTTTCTGTGTCACAATGAGCTAGGTCCTGGGGCATTATTCTTCATATCTATTCTCTGATGCCCCCCTTCATTTCTGAGTTTATCAGTCGGATCTCTGGTATATTCAGAAATGTTGCATGAGGCGTTGACCGTTTGACCCCTCTCCGATATCCTCGGCCCGATATGTCACTCCAAATTGGAATTGTGGGATTACCGAATGTCGGCAAGTCGACGTTGTTTTCGGCGATTACAAAGAAAGCGGTTGATTGTGCGAATTTTCCGTTTTGTACCATTGATCCGAATGTGGGGGTTGTTGAAGTTCCGGATGAACGCCTGACGAAGCTTGCGGAGATTTCCCATGCCAAGAAGATCGTGCCAACCACGATTGAGTTCGTTGATATTGCTGGCTTAGTACGAGGAGCAGCCGAAGAGAAGAAGGGGAGAGGGAATGCTTTTTTGTCTCATATTCGCGAGTGTGATGCGATTGCACAGGTGGTGCGTGCGTTTCCAGATTCGGACATCATTCACGTTGATGGCTCCGTTGACCCAGTCCGAGATGCAGAAACGATCGGCCTTGAGTTGGCTTTGGCTGATTTGGAAACGGTGACGAAGCGTCATCAAAATATTGAGCGACAGCTCAAATCTGGAAAAACAAAGGAAATTGAAGCTGAATTAGCAGCCGTTGAAAAGGCGAAGGTTGCGTTGGAGCAGGGTACGCATTTGCGCGAACTCGAGTGGACAGATGAGGAGCGGAAAATGATTAAGAGTCTATCTTGTTTGACCTTGAAGCCAATGTTGTACGTGGTGAATGTGAGCGAAACGCAATTACAGGATGGATCGTGGAAGTCAGTGATGGGCGGATTGCTTGAAAGTTCGGCGCGTCGATTTATCCCGGTCTGTGTGAAAATGGAAGTTGAACTATCATCGATGGAGCCCGCCGACTGCAAAGAATATCTGGCGGCTATGGGACAGGAACAATCGGGCTTAGATCGTTTGATCGTTGAAGCCTACGATGTCCTTGGCCTTATCACGTACTTAACCTCTGGTGAAATGGAAACGCGAGCTTGGACGATTGTGAAAGGATCAAAGGCGCCACAGGCTGCTGGGGTGATTCATAGCGATTTTGAAAAGAATTTTATTCGAGTAGAAGTGACGAACTGGAAAGATTTCGTGGAGTATAAAGGTGAAGCAGGCTGTCGAGAAAAAGGGCTGGTGCGCATTGAAGGCAAGGATTATGTGATGCAGGATGGAGATGTGTGTTATTTTAGAGTTGGATGAGATGGGTCGATCAGAGGCGCTGCGTCGTCCTGAGCGAGTCTGCGAGTCGAAGGATCTTCTCTACTGACACAGAGTAGATCCTTCGACTACAGCGCAGACGCCTTCGCTCAGGACGACATTCAGGGCCGGCATGGTTTTTTCTTTTTTACTTTGAGTCTATAATCGGCTAACTATGTCCCAAACTGTTCGAAAGGTGATTATTCCAGTGGCGGGTTATGGCACGCGGTTTTTGCCAGCGACGAAAGCGATGCCGAAAGAGATGCTACCGATTATTGATAAGCCAATTATTCAATATGTGGTTGAAGAAGCAATCGCATCTGGCATTACGGATATTATTTTGGTGACGTCATGGACGAAGCGGGCGGTAGAAGATCATTTTGATGAAAATCATGAGCTTGAAGCATGGCTCAAAAAGACCAAGAAACATGCCCAACTCGAAGTTATTCGCGGAATCGGACGATCGGCGAATTTTATTTATGTTCGTCAGAAAGGGCCATATGGGAATGCGACACCAGTCTTAAACTGTCGCCATTTGATTGGAGATGAGCCGTTTGCCATGGTGTTTGGTGATGATGTGTATGCCGGGAAGATTCCGCGCCTTCGTCAGATGATTGATGTCTATGAAAAATATCATGATCCAGTGGTCGGTGTAGTGCAGGTAGAGGCAGAAGACACGAAGCGATACGGTATTATTGATCCTGGCGCCAAGGTTGAGCCACATGTCTATCAGCTGAAAAGTGTTGTTGAGAAACCAGGACCAGAAAAGGCTCCATCGCGTCTTGCGGCCAATGCAGGATATATTCTGACGCCTGATATTTTTGAAGAAATTAGAAAATTGAAACCAGGGCATGGTGGTGAATACGTGACGCTCGATGCGATCCAGCGCTTGATGAAGCATCGCCCTGTATATGCCTGTGAAATTCAGGGAACCTATTATGATACTGGTTCAAAGATCGGCTGGTTGAAAGCGAATGTTGAGATGGCACTTGAACGGCCAGATATGGCGGACGCCGCTCGGGCTCTCGTGAAAAAGTTGTCGAAGCGGTAGAATAGGAGGCGCTATGAAGCGTCCTCTTTTTTTTCGTATCCCCGCTATCCTCTCAATCGCTTCGCTGTGCTTGTTTGGAGCTGGCTGTACCAAGGGTCCAGATGCAGCAACGGCCGCTGCCTCAAAGCGCATGGATCTCACCATTTGGGGGGTGGTTGATGATGAGGATGTGTATGACGCCATCATTAAAGATTATCGTGCGCTCCATCCAAATGTTTCGATTTCCTATCGGCGTCTGCGGCTTGAAGAGTATGAAGACACACTGTTGAATGCGCTCGCTGAAGATCGTGGACCAGATATTTTTATGGTGCATAACACCTGGATCGGCAAATACCTTCCAAAGATCGCGCCGATGCCGGCCAGTACCAAGGTCGCCATTCAGCAGGTTCAGGGAACAATTAAAAAAGAAACCGTGTATGTCCTTCAAGATCAACCGACTGTCACGCTTCGTAAATACAAAAATGATTATCCAGATGCGGTGGCGAAAGATACGATTCGTACGGTAACTGTGACAACCAAGCCGGGTAGCACGCAATCAGAGCAAAAGATCGTGGCCGTTCCGTTGTCTGTTGATACGTTGGGAATGTTCGTGAACAAGGATTTGTTGAATGTAGCTGGTATTCCAACCCTGCCAGAAACATGGGATGTGTTTCAAAATGACGTGCCAAAGTTGGTAAAACAAGATGACAAAGGGACAATCCTTCAGGCCGCCGCCGCCCTTGGTACGGGCAATAATGTGGAGCGCTCACCGGATATTATCGCGTTGCTTATGATGCAGAATGGGGCAGAGATGAGCACGAGTAATGGAGTGCCATCATTTAGCTCAATTCCTCCAGCGCTGAGTGATACCAGAGATGAGCCGCCGGCCTTTCAAGCGTTGTCTTTTTATACTGATTTTGCGAATCCAGGGAAGTCTGTCTATACCTGGAATAGCAAGCAGCCGAATTCATTGGATACGTTTGTACAAGGAAAATCCGCCTTTTTCTTTGGATATAGTTATCACCTCCCAACTATCCGCGCACGTGCACCGAAGCTGAATCTCGGCATTGCTGGCATTCCTCAGATTCAAGGTAACCCCGTCATCAATTTTGCGAATTACTGGAATTGGACCGTTTCAAAGAAAACGAAAAATGTAGATGTGGCTTGGAATTTCTTGAATTTCATGATTCAGCCTGAAGAGGCTAAAAAATATCTTACCGCCGCTAAACGACCAGCGGCCAATAAAACCCTTTTGACGGATCAGCTCAATGATGAAAATGTCGGAGTGTTTGCCTCGCAGGTCCTAACCGCCAAGTCATGGTACGAAGGAAAGGATCCTCGCGCTATGGAAGATACGCTAAAGGTGATGATCGAAAACGTTGTGAACGGACTCGAGGAAATCCCAACAGCAGTGCGAAACGCGCAATCAAAAGTGCAGCAGACGTTTTAATTGCGGTGGCCGCCTCATAAACCCCTCCTGATAAGGACGTAAAGCCCCATAAGGACCACGTCTCTTTAGGGGAGGGGGAAGGGGAGGTCACCAATTTTTTTATTTGTGCTATTCTATTGACCATGAATAGCCCTCGATCTATTGGGTTCGTATCAACACTGATCGTAGCTGCAGGTCTGCTCCTTTTTGCCGCTCCTCAGCCTGTATCCGCTGATGCCTCTCAGGGCTGCTATGATCAAGGAGGGCATTGTATTTATAATTCTAGCGACGCCCAGGTTATTACGGTCTGTAATGGAAATGAAACGGAGATTCCAGCCAATAACTGCACTGGAGGTATTTGTTGTAAGCAGGGAGGTCCAGGAACAGGATGTGCCTCAAAAGGAGGAATGTGTACGCCAACGAACTGCCAGGGGGATGACGTTAGCACTGGGTATCAAGATTGTGGTTTAACAGGAGGTGTGGCAGATGTTTGTTGCGTACCGGCTCCAAAACCGGAAGCGACCCCAACGGATACTGCAGCCCCATCGAATGCTCCTCCAGCGATTGGAGGTGGGTTGGAATTGGTGCCTTGCACGAAAACGGGTGATTGCTCTTTGGATAATATCGTCACGCAAGGGGTTAATTTCGCGAGCTTTATCATGAAACTTTCTGCCGCGCTCTTTTTTGTGGCCTTTATTTACGGCGGCGGTCGCTATCTGCTTTCCTTCGGTCGAAAGAGCTGGGTTGAAGCTGGTACCAAAGCCATGACTGGAGCTGCAATTGGTATGGTTCTGGTTCTCGGAGCTTGGACGATTGTGCGAACGCTTGTGCAGAGCATTACTGGCAAAGAACAGCTCGGAGTGACTCCGACTGGGGGGAGTTGTGAATCTCAAGGAGAAGGATATGCGTGCACGCAGTTGACAGGCGATACGGCTGATGCGGCTATGACCGACGCACAGCAAAAAAACCTCACATGCGTAACGGGTTTGTGCCCTGGTGGAAATAATGTTATTTGTTGTAAGAAAAATGAATAATCTATGAGCACTGTACTGCGCAGGAGCATGTTGATGAGCTTGTTACTTGGAAGTCTGATGTTTCCCATGACGAACGTTTGGGCTGCAGATGCACCAGCAACACCTACGCCAAAAACAGCTGCAGCTGCCAAAGGATCATCATCTGTTTTAGTGAATCCACTTGGAGCGGGAACCACAATTTTTTCCCTGATCAATCGTGTTGTGAAAGCATTTTTGGGCATGGTTGGCGCATTCGCCTTAGCAGTGTTTGTGTATGCGGGTATTACCTGGATGACCGCCGGATCATCCGATCGGATTCAAAAAGCTCAGGATGCCATGAAATATGCGGTAATGGGTTTGGCGCTGATCGCCTTTTCGTACACGATCACGACCCTTTTCCTGACCTCGCTGACGAGTCCAATAGAAGTGAAGACCAATGCTACTGCGCCCGTGGAAGCGACGCAGTTTACTCAGTGAGATTTTTGTATGAAAAGCCTCTCTTTATCGTTTCCTGTTCAAAAACTTCTTGCGATGTCCGTCATTTTTCTTTTCGGACCAGTTGCTGCTTCAGCTGCTTGTGCCGGTCCCTACGGTTTTCCTGACCCGATTTGCGCGCCTGTTCCATTGATTGTGAATCGATTGATCTACGTAGCCTTGTCTTTGGCTGGCACTATTTTTTTTGTGATGTTTTTGTGGGGTGGGTTTACCTGGATGACGGCAGGCGGTGAAGCAAAGAAAGTTGAAGCCGCACAGAAGACATTAAAAAATGCGGTGATCGGTATGATTATTTTGGCGACGTCGTATATTCTCGTTGTAAATATTATTGGATTACTCAGTGCTGGCGTCGGATCTGGCAGCTAGTAGACTGTCCTATTTGGCGATCTTCGGGCGCTTCGCTCACAAAAATCCTCACCGCTATTCCCATACCGCCTGCGGTTTTTCTGAGCTCCAGCATCCCGAATATCATCCAAATGGGACAGTCTCTCAGAATGCACCAGAGCGCTCAGAAGTCCTTCTCGACGGTTACTGGAATTTCTGTTATCCTGTTTCCATCTATGAAACCTTCCCGAAGGTTTGTCTTGAAAGGAGGTGACGCATGACATGACGCTTTCTTCAAAGACATTTGCTCGTTTCGCGACCACGGTGGGACTCACCCTCGCGACGATCGTTCCAGCTGTGGCTTTGGCCGCGGATGATCTGAACGCGAACGATTTGGGCGTCGGTGCCGTCCAATCCTCCATTAAACTCGGATCGGGTGACATTCGTACGACCGCCGGCAGTATTATCAACGTAGCCCTCGGCTTTTTGGGAATTATCGCCGTCGTAATCGTTCTTCTGGGAGGATTCAAATATATGGTCTCCGGAGGCAACGAGAAAAAGACAGACGAAGCTCGCAAAATGATCGTCTCTGGTATTATCGGTCTCGCAATTATTCTGTCCGCCTGGGCCATTACCAGCTTCGTTATCACTCGTCTCTTAACCGCGACTCAGGAGTAATCCTCTGTTATGACAACTACGTCTCGAATTCGTAAGATTGCCGCTGTGCTTGGTCTCGCGTGCGTATTGGCGTTGCAGATGACGCCCGTACGAGCTGCTGACGATCCTAACCAACCTACGCCAACAACCTTTAAGGGCGCTCTTGAAGGAGGGTTAAATCAAGCGGCACCGACTGAACTCAAGGGCCAACCCAATTTGAACATAGCAGTAGCGAATATTATTCGAGCTGCGATTGGACTTTTGGGGGTTGTGCTGCTGTTTTATTTTCTCTACGGAGGTTTCTTGTGGATGACGGCAGGCGGTGATTCTAAAAAAGTTGATTTAGCCACGGCTCAAATAAAAAATGCAGTCATTGGCCTGATCATCATTACGCTTGCGTATGCAGGATCGCTGTTTGTCATTGAAAAGCTCAGCACGGTTGTTGGTGGGACATAAAATATTTCAGGTTGTTAAATTCTATTTATGAAGCATCTCTCATATAAAATTTCAGGAGTTGTGGCAACCGCCTTGGCAACCTTTCCTGCCATCGCTCTTGCGCAGCAACAGAATCCATTTCAGCAGGCCGGTAACTTGGCTGGAGAAGTTGGATCAAACGCCGGACTTGGTCAGCCAAAGCCGCTCACGCAAATTGTAGGACAGATCCTCAACATTGCCTTGGGATTTCTTGGTATCTTGTTGTTGGCCTACCTTTTGTACGCCGGCTTCCTCTGGATGACCTCGGGTGGTGATAGCAAGAAGGCTGATGCAGCTGCAACCATGATTAAGAACGCCATTATCGGCTTGATTATCATCGTCGCTGCCTTTGCCATTTCTAGCTTCGTACTCGGCTCACTCGTAAACGCCACAACAGGCTAAGGTCGTTTGTTTAAACAGGCGATCTGCTTGAGCTTCACTCAGAAAAATCCTCATCGTATGATTACATACGCCTCCGGTTTTTCCTCGTTCCAGCCCAGCGCATCTCATCCCGTTTAAACAAACTCCAAAATCGCCCGTCGCGCGCGATCAAAAACCTCTCTATGTAGAGGTTTTTGGTTTTTATTGATACGCTGTTGGCATGTTAAAGATTGGTGACCCCCTCAACTCCCCCCGTAAAGGGGCGTGGCCCCACGGGGCTTTACGCTCCTTGGTAGGGGGAGCTTCTAAGCTCTTCTTGACAAGAAGGGGGAAGGGGAGGTCACCAATTATGCTATTTTTTTTTAGCCTCATTGGGTTTTCTTTTTTTATTCCCTGGCATTCCTTTCCAGATCCAGATGCGTTTTATCATGCACACCTTGCGAAGTTGATATGGCAGGATGGACCGATACACATATTTCCATGGTTGAATCTCACAACGCTTGGTACGTCATTTGCTGACCATCATTTTTTGTTTCATGTCTTTGAGTCTCTTTTTGTCGCGTGGATCGGTGAAATGATGGGGGCGCGAGTTGTGGCTATTCTTTTATGTGCTGCGCTGATGAGCATATGTCTTCTGTGTTTGCGGTGGCTTGGAATCCGCTACGTTAAGGCGTGGTCGGTTTTGTTGATGTGTACTTCACCGCTCTTGTTTCGTCTACTTCTCATGAAAGCAACACCGCTCGCATTGATGTGGTTTATCGTAGGACTTACGGCTGCATGGAAACGGAAGTCATGGCTTGTGGTTTTGATCGCCGCACTGTTCGCTTTATCACATGGCGGCTGGGTTTTTTTGGTTGGATCTATCGGATTGCTCATGACGGGCGATGTCTTATTTCGTCGGATCGTTGATGAGCAGCCTTGGAGATTAGCTTTTCAGTCTTCGTTGTGGCGAGAGAGTTTGGCTGGAATTGCAGGGGCTATTATTGGAATAATCGTGCACCCAAATTTTCCACAAAACATTTCTTTTTTGTGGGTGCAGATTGTGAAGATTGGCTTAGGTACACCGTATGCGCATGTGGTCCTTGGGAGTGAGTGGCTGCCGTTGTCAGTTACGAGTTTGCTTGCACGTTTTGCACCATGGTGGATGCTGATCCTTTTGTCTGGGTATGGGCTTGTTGTCGCGCGTCGTGAGCCGCTTGAACGAAATGTCGCGCGTGCGCTGATCGCGTTTTCTTTCCCCCTAGCTGCATGCATCGCGTTAACATTTAAGAGCCAGCGTAATGTGGAGTATCTGGCTATGGCTTTATTTCTTTGGGTTCCATGGTTATGGATGCTGATTGAGCCTAAGAAATTATTCATAACGTTGGTGAAGCAAGATTCCTCTTCGACAAGCTCAGAGCCTGAACTAGTTGAAGGCCGCCTACGCGGGAATGACACAAGAAGAAGTGTCGGGATGACCATTTTATTCGTCTGTGTTTTTATGTTTCCTATCCTTCGTGGTCTTGTCTCGACGTGGCAGGATCTGCATACACCATCATTTCCGAACGACGCATATCAAGCATCTATGACTGCAGTGAGCGAGCGCGCCAGTCCAGGTGATCGAGTGTTTCATTCAGATTGGGACGAATTTCCGGTATTATTCCGTTTGGATGATCGTTTGCGCTATGTGGCCGGTCTTGATCCGACATTTTTGTACGAAGCCTCATCAACATTGTCTGACGCCTATCGTAATCTCACTTGGGGTCAAACAACAACGACACCAGAACTCGCCTGGGATTTGATTCATCATCAATTGCACGCTCGGTTTGTGTTTTTTGATAAAAAGAAAAATCATGAACAGTTGTTGCAGATAATCAAAAGCGATTCACGATATCAGCTCTTGCAGGACGCGTCTGATTCTGTGACGTTTGAGGTAAAAAATACATTTTGATTTATGGTGTTCAATAATTTTATCATTGTAGGGGCGCATGCCATGCGCCCTCCGACTGGCGTATCAGTATGTCGGATCAATCGGTCGACATGCCAGAGGGCGCATGGCATGCGCCCCTACGCCGTGCTATCAAATTAGATCATGCGTATCTTAATCACCATCCCTACTTGGAACGAAGAACATATCATTCAGCATAGTCTTGAGATACTCAAGACAGCAGTGGCAACGTTTTTATCTGAGCATGACGTGACGATTGAGATTGCGGATAATGGCAGTACTGACGCAACGCGGGCCTGCGTGCGAGATGTTGGCGGTGTGCAACTGTTTGAATTACATGAACGTGGCAAGGGATTGGCGATCCGTCGTTCCTGGGAGCGCCATATCCATGATCAGGATGTACTGGTGTTTATGGATGCGGATCTCGCCGCCGACCTTTCTGCTTTGCCATATTTGATTCGTCCGATTATAGACACACGTGCCGAGTTCGTATGTGGTTCACGATTCGTGGCTGGCGCCAAGCGACAGCGCAGATTGCGACGTGAGATTGCGTCGCGCATATATCGATGGTTGCAACGCTTATTTTTACAGCTACCTGTTTTAGACGCGCAATGTGGGTTTAAGGCCATATCGACTCAGGCGGCTCAAAAACTATTGCCGTTATGTAGCGAAACTGGCTGGATGTTTGATACGGAATTAATTGCGCAAGCAAAGCATCAGAGGATTGTGATACAGGAAATTCCCGTTCAATGGATCGAACATCGCGACCCTAATCGACGGAGTACAATCAGTATTTTTCGCGATGGTTACGGGTTTTTACAAGGTTTGTGGAGGATTTCGAAGCGTGCCAACCCATCTTGACAATTCTTGGTTTTTGTGGTATGTTGTTTTGTTCCAGCTGGCATTGCATGTATGCATTGCCGCCTGAGAAATCGGCAGGGGATGGTCCCCGGCTGGACAAAAATTCGTACCCTGACAACTAAGACAAGTTCAACAGGGGAATACTTTGGCCCAAGGAGGGCAAAGACAATGGCAAAACCCACCAAGATGTGGGATCTGGGAACAGATCTCGCACAAAATGCCCTCGCAGAGACCATTATCGAGCCGTTGTTTGAACGCAAAACCGGCCTTCGTGTTTCTCCCGAAGAGAGGCGGCAGGTCATGGCGTGCCTGGCGATGACGGCGGCCGGAGAGTCTCTTGTTGGAACGGCTATTGATGCTGTCGTGCCCAACGCGACGCTGCGCACGTTCCTGCAGGAGGCTTTGGATGCGGCGGGTGACAATCTTCGACTCGCTCTCCGCGAGAAGGGCTTGCAAGGGGCCCGCGAGTATTTGAGTGGTAAGTTGGGGATGGAGAAGGGGGCACGTGAACGCGGAGCCTTTGCTCAAACCCATCTCGACGCTCGTAGGCAGCTTCCTGATCTCGTTTGGATCACGCTGAACGAGCGCGAAGAGCTCATGCAGCGAGGAGCACCCACGCTCTACGTGATCTGGCTCGCAGTTCGGGAAACCATCCTCGAGGCACGTAGTCTCCAGCGCTACCTCGGAATCAATGCTCGCGTCGGTGAAACGCCGGACAGCTTTCCCGAGCCTTGGAGAGCGGAGCTGACAACTCCGGAGCTTCTGAACTGCGCGGCTATGGTTCGTGCGGTGCAGCGGGCGATCGATAAGCCGCCGGTGCCCAAGCCTGCCGATCCTCACGGATTGGCGGACTTGGTCAAGCTCGGTCCAGCTGCTGGAATTGAGGCGCTCGGCAACGCTCTCGTCAAAGAGGGCGCGGCCCACGCTTTGGTCAAAGCAGTGGATGCAGAGGTAGGTACGACTTTGAAGGGCATCGAAGCTGCGCTCGCCCCGCCTCCAGTAACCGGAGCGCCCCCG
>CAYRMN010000019.1:0-25499 GCA_964425575.1 uncultured Gammaproteobacteria bacterium
GAGTTCGATTCTCCATCGGTCCACCACGTAAAACCACACCTTCATGGGTGTGGTTTTGCTTTTTGGTGCGGTTACGTAGCGCAGCCAATAGGGATATTGTTTTGTGAAGTGAATTTGTTTATTTAAATGTTTCACGTGAAACATTTTTATAGGAATGTGATTTATCACACCCTCGATCTACCATCCTATCTATATTGACTGACATTTCGAGGGTGTGATGGATCGATCTTCTACTACGATTCAAAATAATCCATCAGATGTAGTTGATAACAATTATAAAATTAGCTCGGTTCATTAATATTAACTGACGAGCAGGTTTTTTGCTTATATTCTAGAATGAAACGAGATGTTAAAAAGTGTTTCACGTGAAACATTAATAAAGAATCTAAGATTTACCGGCGATTGCTAACCGTTTTTTTACTCAAAACCTTTTTTAGATCTCAACTGAATGAATCTAAACGAGCTGAGGAAAAAAATGGAAATATGTAGAGATATAGAAATGTTTCACGTGAAACATTTTTTTGTAAGTAGCGTAATTCATTATATTCTTCGATCATTTTGACAGACCAATGCGCATTACGGCTCTATGCATTATGCATTTACGGCTTAAAAACTTCATGAATTTAATTTATAATGACTATGAACCCATCTTATAAAAGGTGAAATGTAACCAATGAAGAAGAGTTTTTCGTAAAAACAGAAGACATTTTTAATGAATGTTTCACGTGAAACATATTCAGAAAACGTAAATTTTTAATATGTTTATAAATTGTTGATAAATTCTTTGTTAAAATACATACTGCACTGTATTTTGAATATATCAGAAGTTAGTATGATTAATAATGTTTCACGTGAAACACTGTATAGGGAATATAATAAATATTTTACGACTCTTAGTCGGCAGTTTATGGAAACTACGAGTAAAATATTGTGAAGAAATGAGATTTCAATAAAAAAAGAGAGAATGTTAATTAAACTTGACAAATCTCATAAAAAATGCTATCGTTTATTTATTAATTCTTTCATTTATATTAGGGAATAGTATGCAAAAAGTATTTATTGCAGTCGTTGCTCTGATGAGTTTTATGCCAGTCGTTGCGCAAGCGAGCGTGGTAACGGCGGATGATATTCAGCGCTTAACAATTGATGCACAGCGTCAAAATGATGGATGTAAGCTTGTGGATTTTGCTTTGAACACGCAGGGAAATATGAGTGATCTCCCTACCTGGAAGAATCTCAATCTTCCGAACGGAGTAGTGCTTCGCATGCCATGGTCTCCAATGTGGAGACTCGTTGGAAAACAGATTCCTTGGTTTGAAAAGAAGAGTGACACCTCCTACGAGGTTGGGCCTTTTCAGGGAGGGGATGGATGTGGCTTATATCGTAAATACATTTTAGAAATTGCGACGAATAAAACAATTGCGCAGCGTTTTGCGAAGCCCCATGAAGGGGATGCGGAGGGTGTTATCGACGAGCGAATGACATTGAATGGAAAAAAGATTGCCCTTATTTCACATCCATTGGGCATGTGTGAACAGCAGTCTGTTGCGGTTGAAGTGAAGAGAGCAAAAAAGATACATACAATTGTCGTGACACATCGTTGTGGAGCTATTGATGGAAATATGATGCGTATGGTTGCGGGCATGAAGTAACGCAACGCTCTCTTTTCCTGCAATACGAGATCCTTACGGGTCTCGTATTGTTTTACGCGATTTTTAATAATTCAGATCAGGCGCTGTCATACAGTTGATTCAAATCAACGTTTATTGTACAAGATTGTCATGATCATCAAGAAGAAACATGACAATGTATTACATCAACTCGCGCTCGCAGGATTATCGGAGAGCGAAGCGGCATTTTATCTGGCTGCAGTTCAATTGGGGAGAGCCTCGGTACGAAAAATAGCAAGCAAAGCAGGTTTGAATCGTAGTTCATCGTATGCCGTGTTTGATCATTTAAAATCTCGTGGTTTGGTGAGCGCGGTGAAAAAAGGCGGAAAGAATGTCATCGAACCAATTGAGCCTTGGAGATTTTTAGAAAAACAGAAAGAACAGTTAGTCTCTTTAGAACAGAGTATAGAAGAGTTGAATGATCTGTTTCGGGTTGCTCAGAAAGAACCAGGCGTAAAATTCTCTGAAGGAGAGGAGGGGCTGAAGAATGTACTAAAAATGATTTTGGAAGAAACAAAAGAAGTCTGCATCTTTGGGGATGGAGATGCATTTAAACGCGCTATTCCAGGTTGGACAGAAAGGTATTCTCTGAAGCGTGCAGACAGGGGGATTAAGGCTCGAGTGATTTTGCGTGGAACGTCAGAAGCGATTGCGTCTCTCAAGAAACTACGAAACTCCCAGAGCAAGAAGCATGAGCTCACACGCATTCATCTTTTTCCGGAGGCGATGAATATCGTTGGTGGTTTTGATGTGTATGGAACGAAAACGATTCTCTATTCATTTGATGAAAAAAACGTGGCTGTGGTTATTGAGAGTGTGATGATCAGTAAGATGATGAAATCAATTTTTGAGATTCTATGGTCGCTGGCGGAAACGTATGATCGGACATTGCTGAGATGAGTTGTTGATACAGGACAACAATTTTTTCTTTTAACTATAGCGAAAAGCGGGGGAGACATGAAACGTTATCCAGAAAACTGAGCTTCTTTTTTATTTCTTCTATACTGTCCGTATATGATCATCGAATCACTCACCACCTGCGCTGGTATTGCTATGTCGTTTGGTTATTTTCCTCAAGCATATAAACTGTGGCGCACGAAGAAGGCAGATGAGATTTCACTGGCATCGACGCTCCTCTTTGCGGTTGGAACGCTGATCTGGACGATCTATGGTTTTGTTAGAATGGATTGGACCATTGTTGCGAGTTTTGTGTTCGGCATGATCGGCTCTTGGTCGGTGTTCATTCTTACTTTTTATTTTCAGCGCTATGTAACCACAACGACGGAGTAATAATATGCAAAATATTGTAGATTTTCTGTTTGAGATCGGCATGTTGGCAAAAACGCCTCGAAGTGGTTTTCAGTTTCTTGGCTCAGGTCATCAGAGTGTAGCTGAGCATCTTTGCCGGACCGCCTATGTGGGATATGTACTAGCTTCGCTGGCTGGAGATGCAGATGTTGGGCAAACGGTTCTCATGTGTCTCTTTCATGATATGGCCGAAGGACGGACAGGCGATCTGAACTACGTCAATCAAAAATATGTTCATGCTGATGAGAGACAGGTTCTTGAAGACATGACTCAAAAACTGCCATTTGGTCATGGCATGAAAGCGATTCTTGACGCCTATCATCAACGAGACTCGAAGGAGTCATTGCTTGCTAAAGATGCGGATAATATCGAGTGGCTTTTATCGTTAAGAGAACAAGCGGATAATGGGAATGCGCGAGCAGAGGAATGGATGAGACATGCTGTGAAGCGATTAAAGACGGAAGAGGGGAAAATGCTCACGATGCATATTCTCCGAACGGCCTCCGATCATTGGTATGCAGATCCGGATAGCACATGGTGGGTAGATCGGAATAAGCGTTAAAGATGAAGGCTTGTTAGAGAGCGGTGTATACTATTGGTATGATTGTTTTGAAACAGATGTTTGGGATTTTTACGGTATATGCTTTGCTTTTTGGTGGATGGTCTGTATTTGCTATGGGTAGTGCTAATTATGCTATTAACTGGGATTCGCTGAATAGCGGAGGCAGGGATGAGAGCTCATCAACCAACTATCAGCTTATTGATACTGCGGGAGAACAGGCGACCGGATCAAGTACCAGCGCCAGCTACACGCTTCAGGCTGGATATCGCTTTGGAGATACGGACGCGACCATTTTATCGTTTGAGATCGGCACACAGGAAAACGGGACGAGAGTCGCGTACTCTGCGTTTAATAATGCTGGCAAAACAGTTACGGTTACTACGGCAGTAGATTTTTCGGTCGGGAATTTTATTGGCGTCATAGAAAATACTGGTGCGGCAGAACGTGTTGCAATAGGAAAAATAACATCGATTGTAGGAACTGTCCTGACGGTTGATGCGTGGACGGGCGATCAGGCTTCGATCAGTGCTTCTCCGGCCGGAGGAGATGATTTTGTCTATCGTTTACAGGGCGCTGCGGCACAGCTGGGAAATTTGTCCACCAACGGTGTTGCCACGTCATTGACCAGAACGAATGTAATTTCGAATGTCCCGACGGGTTATACGGTGTATGTGAATACAGATGGAAATTTACGCAGCGGAGGGTCGTTTATCGCGAATGTTGGAGACGGAGCAGTATCAGCCAGTTCGGAAGAATATGGCGCCAGTACACTCGGAGCAACTGCTACAAGCACGGGGAGTGATTTTGCACTCGCGACTTCAACGCGTGCCATTCAGCAGAGTGCGAGTTTTGCTGATGGTGATCGTGTAGGATTGATTTATAAGGCTGCCATCTCTCATACCACAGCTGCCACCAATTATTCTCAGCAAGTATATTATACGATCACCGCGAATTTTTGATTTTTTTGTAAAAGAAAAAGCCCGCGTCCGGTCGCGGTGCCTCAGAGGGAGAGGGAAGGGGCGGAGATCGGCATCCCATTCGGGTCGAGCCACGTGACGGTAAAATCCATCTCTTCGAGCATGGCCAGATGCGCTTTCGTGTCTTCTCCGTTCTGGAGAGCATGCCCTATGTAGGTCGCCCAGGGCATTCTCCAGTGATTGCGATAGAGTTCATCGGCCCTGCATCTTACGGGCCAGATCACTCGTTCTTTACCTCGTTGAGTGATGTAGACGTCAGACCCTCCTTTTTTCGTCAGTAGTAGAGAAGCTACGTGAAGTGGCCGGGTGAGCAGCGCACGGACTCCTTGAAGAATCGGCATTGTGCCTCCTTTCGCATCAACACAATGAAGAAGAGTAGGATTTTCGTCAATAGTCCTAAGGGTCTCTTAAAAGCCACCAATAATACGTAGCAATAATGCTCGGAGAATCTCAATTCCTTCCCTCAACTCTTCGCCGTTCGTGATGGAGTTTTTTGATTCAGCTCGTTCGGCGTTAATAGCATTATAGAGAGCTGCGCTATGGATGACGTCGACGGCTCCATGAACGGTGGTGTAGGTCATTTCTTGTGAGCCCTGTCTTTCAGCGAGCTCGGCAAGATACAGCATGAACTGAGAAATAAACTGCTCAAAGAAAGCCATCATTACGAGGATTTTTACTCCAGAAAATTTACTAATGAATTGACGGACATTTTTTAACTCCTGAGAGACAGCAAGATAATCCACTTCGTTCGGAAGGGCGTTCGCAGCCTGGGCAAATACTCTGAGCATGCCGGGATGGTTGTCTCTGATTTCTTCTTCAAGATTATCTCGGATAATCTGTCGCGCGATTTCGCTATGTGATGAAAGATAGGCAGCCGTCATCCAGGCGATGAAGTTACCTTCGAGCACGGCGGCATAGCGACCGATGAGTCTTCGTTGTTGTTCTGAAGATAGTGTCTCGATGGCCGGCAAACCATCAATCAGTTTTTTGACGGAAGCTGTAAGTATATCTTGTAGCATGTTTCGCATATTCCTCCTCTCAATTTCATCAGTGATGGAATGGAAGGGAGGCAGCCGGTCTGATGCGAAGACCGGCAAGCGAAGGTCGGACGGACGGATCATGCGCGATCGGCCACGAACAGGATGTGATGTTCGGGGACGATCGGAAGATCGATGCCAAGGTCTTCTTCGTGGGTGACGTGGAAACCGTAGCGATCGAACGTCTCGCGCCAGGCGGCGGTCGTACGGAAGTTTCCTGGGACAGGGATTGCAGCTCCTGGATGGAGGCCCCGATTGTAGAGCCAGTCGACGAATGCCTGACAGTCGTAGGGCATAACCATGTCATCCACCACAGATTCGATGACAATGAGCCGCTTGGTGATGTGACTCAGACGTTCGATCGCTATATCCGGATCGTTGCAGTGATGAAAGGCCGCGATCGCGAGGGCGGTATCGATTTCGGCCGGACAGTCTTTCCACTCTTGATGAAAGGGCAGGCCTCGGACTTCTGGTATGCGATAATCCGCTATGTCGAACAGAGTGAGGTTGTAGCCTGCCTGTGTCAGCAATTGGCTCACCTGACCATCACCGCTGGCGAAGTCCAAGACCTTGGATCCAAGAACGTGGGCTCGAATTTGAGCCATGATGACGCTCGCCCGATCAGCCAAGCGTTCATGGATGACGTCTTGATGGACGGAGAGTAACGCCGAGACTTGTTCAGCAGCGTGCATCTCGTCGGTCTCGTCTTGGAAGATGCGCGCCAGCGCTGGTGGAAGATCGCGTCGCTCCTGCCAGGAACAGTTCAGTTGATTCAGGATAAGCTGCACGATCCAATAGAGCTTATCGCTTGAGACGGTGCGGATGCAGTTGGTGTAAAGGGCACTAGTTGACTCCACGTTAGTCTCTCATTCTGTCGTCAATTTTATGACGACATTAAAGAATAGGTTAAAATGCGGTTTTTGTCAAGTATAAAATACCGTATTTTAGCATAAAAATGTCATATATTGACAAACGTCGTCATATTTATGACAATAATATATGACGGTTCTCTTCCTAATGTAGAGAAGAAAATGACTTAGTGAGTTTGTTGTCACTCTTCCTCCTCTATTTTTTTATGAATTACACCCAGGCACTTGAGCAGTTTGATTTTACGAAAAATGAGGCCATCACCTATGTGGCTTTGTTGGAGCTGGGTCTGACCAACGTTGGGCCGCTCGTAAACAAAACTGGGCTGCATCGTCAGTTGGTCTATGAGTGTCTGAACGCCTTAGAACAACGTGGCTATGTTTCGTCAGTTACCAAAAATAATCGCAAGCATGTTCAAGCGGCTTCGCCAACGATGATTGGTAGAGCTCTTGAGGAAAAAACGGAACAGGCGAAATTGCTTATTCCGGAACTAGTCGCGCTACAGACGCATGCGCTCGATGCGGTTGAAGTGCAAACTCTCTACGGTGATAAAGGATTCATGAGCAACTTAAAAGATGTGGTTGAATCAGCCGAACGTACGGATCATGTGATGCGCATTATCGGCGGAGGCAAGGGGAGCGACTTTTATGATGCGTTGGGTAATTCATATCGCGACTATCTTGCGCTCACCAAACGTGCGCATGTGAGAAAAATGCTCATTGCTCCAGAGAGCTACGCTGAGGATTTTAAGAAAAAATTCGCCATGGAAGAGGGAAATGTTTTGAGGCTGATGTCCATTGGTCTCACATCACCCACCTACACGCGTATGACGCCTGAGATGATTTCGATCGAAATTTATATTTCTGAACGCGATGTGACCATCATTCAAATCCGTAATCAGGCTATTGCGAAAGCCTATATCGAACATTTTGAATTGCTGTGGAAGCAGGCCGAGGAATATACGTGAATCTTCTTCCATCCGATCGGCGAAGATTCCCGTTTTCACGGGAATGACAAACAGAAGTATGGGATTCTTCAGTTTGAATACCAATCTCCTGGGTTTACATTTTGGATCTCACCGCCTACTTGCACGGTAACCTTGATCGGAGCATGCGAAGGACAGCTTGCTTGCATGCCACAGGTGACGAATTCAGAATAGTACGCTTTGATATTGGCCGCGGTAGGTATTTTTAGAGCCGCATCTGAGGCCAGCATGGCGTAGACATAATAGGTTCCTGCAGGAACCATGAGGCTAAACTCGCCAGATGGAGGATTGTTTTCAGTACAGGTACCGGTTATTTTTGTGGTCGCATCTTCAACGCATATTTTAAGATGAGGTATCTTATCGGCTGGATAGGTTGCTTCGCCGCTGATGGTTCCTTTGGTGAGTTGAGTGTTGCTAGCTGGAGAATTCACATTCGTTTGAAGAGTTGAGGATGAAGAACACCCAGCTCCTACGAGTAAGGCAAGGCCCAGCAAACTAGCAATGACGAGAGTTTTGGATTTGTTCATATACAGCCAGCATAGACCTGTTTGTATGATTTGTCATAGATTGCTCATTTTACGACGCCATGGGAATATTGAGACATGTCTGGTAAAAAAATATCTTCGTATCTCCGTCCTTTTTTAGAATATCTGGAAATTGAGAAGGGACGTTCAGCGCTTACAGTGCGAAATTATCAGTTTTACTTGCAGCGTTTTTTTGATTGGGCGAAAGAACCATTAGCAGATGCAGTAGATACGGAAATGGTGCGACAATTTCGTTTATATTTACATCGACTGGAAATTCCAGGGCGCGGCCCGCTTAAAAAGAGCACGCAGAATTATCATTTAATTGCCCTGCGCTCATTTTTGAAATATCTCACGCGTCATGATGTGGAAAGTTTGGCGCCTGAAAAAATTGAATTAGCCAAACAAGGATCTCGTGAACCCGCCTTTTTGGATTCAACTGACCTGCAGCGTTTGCTTGATGCCCCAACGCTGGGCGATGCGCCTACGATTTTAAAAACGCGCGATCGTGCCATCTTGGAACTATTTTTTTCAACTGGTATGCGCGTTTCAGAGCTGGCAAGTCTGAAGAAGGATCAAGTGAAACTCGATCGAAATGAATTCTCTGTACGCGGGAAGGGGGACAAGGTGCGCGTCGTGTTTTTATCACATCAAGCACGTCATTGGCTCAAACAGTATTTGGATTTACGGACTGATCAAGCACCCTATCTTTTCGTCAGACATGATCGAGCGAAGCACGGACAGGTTGAAATCGGTCCTCTCACACCTCGCTCGATGGAACGGCTCGTTCATCACTATTCCGCTGTGGCTGGTATTCCAAAAAAAGTGTCACCACACACCCTACGCCATTCGTTTGCTACGGATCTGCTGACCAATGGCGCAGACATTCGCAGCGTACAGGCGCTACTTGGCCACGCCTCAATTACGACAACGCAGATCTATACGCATGTCACCAATCAGCAGTTACAAGAAGTGCATCAGGCCTTTCATGCCAGGAGGATGGAGGGAGGAGAAACGGAGTGATTTTTTCGTCGTCCTGAGCGAGTCCGCGAGTCGAAGGATCCTCTCTCTGCAGGGCAATTGAAAACAGAGTAGATCCTTCGACAAGCTCAGGACGACGAAAGGGTAGTTGGTACGGCTATGAGGTTGAGTAATATCAAAAAACAGGCTAATCTCTGGGTGCTCCATGCCCCTGTAGCACAATGGATCGTGCACCGGACTTCTAAGCCGTGGGATGGTGGTTCGACTCCACCCGGGGGCAAATGAAAAAACATCCAATCAGGATGTTTTTTCATTTGCTTTCGTCGGGATGATATTTTCGACATCCATAAGCTATTTCCTGAGTGTTGCGATGAGCCGCTTCGGTTTTAAAAATAGATCCAATGCATCAAGAATAGATGGCACGACAATATCCGCAACCGCCAGTGTTTTTGTATGGACTCCCTCTTTTTGTAGGACGACGATGCCTAATTCCACCGCCCTTATTTTTTCGTAATCAATGAGACCGTTACCGATTGCGGCGCAGTTTTTGAGATGAAACTTTTTCGCCTGTTGTAATTTTTCTTTTCCATGAGCAGCCTTAACAAATGCTATCGATAATTCTTTTGCAATTTTTTCTGCTGTTCCGAGCGTATCCCCTGAACACAAAACGACGTTGAGACCCAAGTCTTTTAATTTCTTTATGCGCATCTTGACCCCTTGTATGATTTTACCGTCAATGGTTAATGTTCCATTCAGATCTAAAATGAGCGTTTCAATCTGTAGGTTTTTCCCATTGGGTATATCAAAACTCATATGTCTTATACAAAAAATAAATTTTATTTATCTGGATATTTTTTCATTTTCCACCAATTCCCATAAGAAATCAAAGATGGATTGAAAGATGTCTACCATGGCTGGGATCGCGATGACGACACCGAGGGTTGCCAGATAGGGATTCACGATCAGGATCTTATCCGGAAAAATATCAATCATACTGTTGAAGTGGAGCGTGTCTGGCAGATAGCGGTACGAGCGGAGCAAGGACGCCTCGGTAGGATTATAGGGTTGTGAGTCATGTGTCAGAAGCAGGCGCGTATGGATATTGTGCTTCGCGCGATCTTTGCGGAAGGCGTGAAAGAAATCTGGAGCGAGCACTTCCCAGGCCACGGCATTACCAATATCGCAGTACGTTCCATTTTTATATTCCGATAGAACACCCAAGTAAAATTGTTCCAGTTCTGCCTTGGTTTGGATGAGGCGTAGACCCAGAGCCTGGGTTTGTTTTTTATCAAACATCTGGAGTTGGGGAACGATATTTTGAAACGCCTCAAGTTTTTTCTCAAAGAGCGAGATGATGCGCTGAGGTTTTTGCGGATAAAAAGTGCGTTTATTTTTCTTGAAGTAGACCGTCGCGAATCCTTTTTTTGTAAGTGACGACAAAATATCGTACATCGTGGTTCGTTTGATGCCCGTGTCCTTGGCGACTATGCCCGCCTCCGCATTTCCTAATTTCAGCAGAGAAAGATAGACGGTTGTTTCCGGATCGGTCAAACCGAGATTTTTGAGAATATTCTGTTGTTTCATAGAGTGTCGAAAAAAGACGACAATTTAATTCATAGTTAATATTTTAGCTTAAAGAAGCAAAAAAGTGAATAGATTGAGTCGGCGAGCATTGAATGGATAGAAGTAAAATGATGTAGTCCGTGTATATGAAACAAGCCATTGATCCTCTGGTTACACGCGAGCTGCAAGCCGCTTGTCAGAATGTAGCCGCATGTTTGCCGGACCTGACTCAGCTCAGTCAGGAACAAGAAAGAAAGATCATGAAGCGCTACGTAGCTGCCTTTGAAGGAAACTTTGTGGTCTGGATGGCTGCGGCCATCGTCTCGACTCGATCGCTCCAAGGTCGGTATGCAGCTTCGGAAAATCTCATAGTTGAAGTTCGTGATGATCATCCAGGCATGCTACGCGAATTCGCCCGGTCAATGGCCTGTGAACCAGATGCCTGCGATTATGCGTCCATCTTCAAAGCTGTAGGTCGGATACGTCAGATGGTATCGCGTCTCTCCGGCTTGGAATGCCTCACCCTCATGGCAACGATTGAAAATACGTCAGCTATCTTTGTTCCCTGGATGGAAAAAGTGGCCAAGGAACTCGGCTCGACCAATCTCCGCTACCTGCTCATCCATGGCGAAGCGGATGTGGAACATGCGAATCAGTTCGCCTGGGCCGTATCGCAAGAGATGATTCACCATCAAAACGGAGAGGAGATTTTTTGCAGAGCTGTTGAACAGACGGTAGATTTTTTAAAAGCGATTTTTTGCGATACGAAGGACTAGTTGCTTTTTGAACCATTCTCTTTCATACTGCCTTGCATATGGGTATGGAAATGAGATTGGTACCTGCTTTGCAGCAAAAGCTGGACACAAAATTGGAGCAGAAGCTTTCAAGAGAGCTTCGATTGGAGCAGAAAATGAAGCTTGCATTAGGAATGAGCGCTCTGCGGTATGATGAGGAAATTGGGGGGGCACCAGAGCAAACGATTGAAGAAGTGATAGACTATCTGCTTGAACAAATTCCAAATCCGGATCATGTCGAGCCAGTTAAAATGCTGCTGTCTGACCCTGTGCTCAGACGCGAGTTAATTGTCTCAGCCACTTCTTTGGCGAATCCAACAAAAAAGGGCGTTGAAGCGTTTACGAGAAGCTATCTCTTTACTGCTCATCACGGGACTTTTCGTATCGAAAATCCGGAAGGAGACTCCCAAAAGGATGCTCGTATCGTTACGGTTCCCAAGTTTATTTTCGACAGCGTCTTTGTAGATGAGGCTGCTGCGCGCAGAGAGGTGGAGGTTCTTCTGGGCCAGTTACGTGATAGAAAAAATGTTGATACACGAGGTACCCAACAACAACTCGACGAATTTCAAGAAGCCCTATTCCTCAAGCCCTATCTTGATGAAGCGATGATGACGATCAGTACGGGTTTGCAATATGCTCTTACTGTGAAGGATAAGGCGGGAATGGCTCCGTTAGCGGAGTTCTTACAAGAATATGCGCTACTGGGGATATGGGATCCGCTTGTGTCAGAGCGCTTGCAAAAGCGTTTTCTGGCTTCATTCATACGCGTGAAAGAAGGAACTGCGCCTGAGCAGCTTCATAATGCGTTTCTGAATTCCGTGTCAGAGTATGTTTTAATGAGCGTGGGGGTGATAGATCCTGAAATTTTTACCTTGAAAAGAACTTCCATCAGCGATGAGCAGGCCAATGAGGTACGGAGTGATTGCAGGAAGCACGGTATAGATATCGATGCACTAACAAAAAAATACACCCTACAGGGTCGCGGAACGATTTTTTGGAACCGATGGCATACCTTGCATACTCCGCCTGGCAATATTACCGACGAAAAAATTCGAGAGTTTATCACGAAAACCGTTAGACGCGATAAAGAGGCAATTTTGGATGCCGCCAGTTACGATCATTTTTTTAGAGAGATTCAATCGGCGTCTGAGGAAAACGGACGGTCAACAGAAGGGAGACGGGATTTTGGAGACTGGTTATGTGCGGCTATTGCAGACAAGTTCCAAGATGAAAAGTTTAATAAGGCTATTAAAAAATTGATTATTGAAAAATGGAAGCCACAGCTTGACGTGTTTTACGCAAAGAAATAATTGAATTGAAAATCCGAGAGTTGACCGTTTTTTTGATCGGTCGTAACGTATTTGCATATGTTTCTTTTTCTTCCCTTGATTATCGTTGGTTTGTTTTTACTCATGTCCTGCATCCGTCAGGTTGAGCAGTATGAGCGGGGTGTGAAGTTTAGTTTTGGAAAATACACCGCAACCGTTAATCCGGGGTGGAGATTTTTGTTTCCATTTATTCAGAGTTTAAAGAAAGTCGATGTGCGTACGAAGGCGGTTGAGGTGCCGCACCAGGAGGCGATTACACGCGATAATGTCTCATGTAAAATTAACGCGGTTATTTATTACCGCATAGTGGATGCGGCGCGATCGATTATCGAAGTAGAGAATGTCTGGAATGCTGCCTCACAGCTCGCGCAGACGACCATGCGCAATGTGTGCGGTGAATTGAATTTGGACGAGCTTCTGTCAGAGCGTGATCAGGCCTCGACGCGGATCTCACAACTGATCGCTGCGCATACAGCTAGCTGGGGTATTCAGGTTCAAGGCGTGGAACTCAAGGATATCCAGTTGCCGGAAGACATGGTCCGCACGATCGGGAAGCAAGCGGAAGCTGAACGAGAAAAGCGTGCGGTCATCATCAATTCCGAAGGAGAGGTGATTGCTGCTGAAAATTTGAACAAGGCTGCCTCTATCCTCGCCCAGAATCCTATCTCTGTTCATCTGCGTACACTGAACTCCATTAATGATATTTCGAGTGACAAATCAAACACGGTTGTGTTTACACTGCCGCTTGAGATCTATAAGACGTTTGAAAAGCTGGCGGGGAAATAATACACAAGACCCCCGAAGGAAGTCCTGTGCAAGGACGACCATCGAGGGTGAGGGCTACTTCAGCAGTGGTAGAGCATCTTCGAGCGTGATGCCGTATTTGGCGAGTAGCAGCTCGAGGAAGGTGGTGTCGGTGAACTCCTCCTTCACTTCACAGTCGCTCCGACGGGCGATTTCTCGGATGAGATGTTCACGGAATGAAGAATCTTCAGTTCCGCGATACATACGGAATAGGACGTCGAGCCAGCGATCGTGGATTCGAGCATACGCTCGACCAAGCCGCTTGGGATTGATGAACATCCTGTCCATCATGTTGAAGCCCATTCCTCTAGCGCGGAAGTTATACCAGTCTGAAGCGCTTTTATATACCGACCACTTCATTTTATCGGCTTGGCTCAGACGATCTTCCCAAGCCGTCAATGCGCCTTCCATCCAGAGCACATGGGCCTGGTACAGCCAATCGGATCTGAGGCCCGTATTGTGCAGAAGATTGAGGGCCTCATGTAGCGTTCCGCTGTAATCAGGTGCGGAGAGCGTGAAGCCGCCTCGTTCTTCTGGGTTCGCCTGCAGAAAATATCGTACAAGCGTAAGGGCTTTGTCGAAGTTGCCAACATTGTCTTTAAACATCAACATTTTAACTACCGCCTTTCAGTAATGGATCAGAGAAGGTTCTGAAATAAATATAGATTATTGTTTAAATTTAGTCAGTAATGAGACAATATATATTTTTGTATTTGGCTAAAATACAAGCTTATATATAAAAAATATATGTAATATTGTCAGATACATTGACAAAATAGAGAAAATAAGACATCATATTTTCATGAATATCGATAGCCTTACCGGCCTTGGTTTAGAAGAGAAGGCGGCGCAGATTTATTTAGCCGCTCTGTCACTTGGTGTCGCTTCTGTGCAGGATTTGGCGAATAAAGCTGGTTTGAAGCGTCCGACAGCCTATGGATATATCGAGGAACTTTTAAAAGAAGGATTGTTGGAACGAGTACCACTCGGGAAACGGGATTATTTTCGCGCCACAGATCCGCATATCCTTGAGGAACGAGCTGAGCAGGCACTGCGAACGATCAAAGGTGTTATGCCTGAACTTGAAGGAATGCGTGCAGCGTTACAGGGACGACCGAATATTTCGATTCTTGAAGGTGAAAAGGGTTTGCGTCAGGTGTATAGCGAGATAGAGCAAGCTAATAGTATTTGTTTTTGGTCGAATCTTGAATTGTTCGAACGACAATTTCAAAATGCCTTTCATGCTCTAAGCGAAGCGATCAATCAACGGCAGATTCGCACGCGCGAAATTATTCCGAATACGCCGGGCGCGCGCCGAAGTTCAAAACGGTATGCGGTGGTGGCCGGGCGCAGCTACTCTTCGCGCATTGCCACGGTGGAGGGGATTCAAAACGACAACGCTATTTATGGAAATGTGGTGGCACTGTTTCGTTTGCACGAAAATAATTTGTTTGTAGTTCGTATTGAAGATCCCATGATTACGCAGACGACCAAGGCTTTATTTGAAATGGCCTGGAAAAGCGCAGAACCGTTTATTCAGTGAGGATATTTCCCATTCTCCCTCTTAAAAAGATCATAACTCCTCCCAACCTCCTCTTATCTTAAGAGGAGGGATATAACATAAGACGTGAAGAGAATTCGCTGAGTTTTGCTCTCCGCTCTCCGCGATGCTTCAATACTCGACGATATGTCATCCAAAAAGAAAATCCTCATTATCGGTTACGGAGGGACGATCGTAATGGTGGTTGATCCTGTGCGAAAAGCCGTGGTGCCGGCTCAGCGGCTGGAAGAGATCACGGCGCTTTTACCGAACTTAAGTGAGATGGCGGATGTGACCCTTGAGATGCTCTCAAATAAAGACAGCACAAATGTCACGCCGGATGATTGGACCCGACTGGCCATGTACATTCATGGCAAGCACGACGAATATGATGGATTTGTGATTACGCATGGAACGAACACCATGGCGTATACGGCCTCGGCTTTAACGTTGGCGCTCGGACTTGGGTTAAAAAAGCCAGTTGTGCTCACCGGTTCGCAGCTTCCACTTACGGTCTATGGAAACGACGCCCGATTTAATTTTGAAAATGCAGTCAAAACAGCGGTCGTGGCTGCTGGACAGGGGATTGCGGAAGTCATGATCGTATTTGATGATTTGGTGCTACGCGGCTGTCGCAGTGTGAAGGTCAGTGAATCATCATTCCATGCCTTTAGCTCTCCAGCTTTTCCAGAACTCGGACGCATTACTTCAACGGGCATTCATTTTACTCCGTGGGTGCAGCGTGCAAATGCGGCTATTCCGTTTGAAATAAGTCCGCATTTTCATACGAATATTATAAGCATTGACCTCACTCCAGGTCAGCATCCGAGTTTGATGGAAGCCTTGGTGCTATCCGGAAAGTGCAAAGGCGTTATTTTAAAATCTCATGGCGCTGGTTCAGTGCCGACCGAGGGTGAATACTCCTTTTTGCCGTTCATTCAAAAAACCGTGCAGCAGTATAAAATTCCCGTCGTTGTCTCGACCAAGTTCCTTGGCGGAAATTCGTATAAAGAAGTAAATGACGAGTGTGCGCTCTTAGCGATTGAGGCAGGCGCGATTCCTGGAGGGGACTTAACGGATGTTATGACGGAAGTAAAACTCATGTGGATCTTGGCGCAGGGATCATTCAATGCCACTGATATCCGTCGCAAAGTATTAACAAGCGTGGTGGGAGAGATGAGCGATGTAAAGATTGTGTAAAAACAAATAATGCTTCGAATTGAGTACCCCGAGAAGAAATGCGGGACCAATAGTTGCTCATTCCGCACGAAATGATGTCTTGCTAATGAAAGAGCAGGCGTATGAATAATGAACGACCGAGGCATAGACTAAAGGACATGCCATTTCCGTGCGTTCATCTTGCTCAGCGCTCTTCTCAAGATGGTCTTGCCAAATAGAGCAAATAACGATATTCTCCGTGCACTTTGGTACAATCAAAGAACCATGGTGGCTATAGTGTAATGGTTAGCACAGAGGCCTGTGAAGCCTTTAGTGAGAGTTCGAACCTCTCTAGCCACCCCAACAGGAATCGAACCAGAAACGGTTCGATTTTTGTTTTGGTTGAGAGATTTTAATGAGTTCGAGCGAAGCTGATATTTTGTATACCCCTAACGAGAATTAGAGCTAAATGTTATTGTACGTTTCAAATATGAAAGAGAATTTTGGACCGTTGGAGACAATGGAATATCCGGGAAGATTTATCCTTATTGGAAGGACTGATGACGATATTGTTATTGCATATGGCGTTACTGCTCGTAGTCCATCAAGTAAATCCAAGGAATATGTTTTGACTCCCGATGAATCCGCCATAGAGGTTAAGGCGATAGATGAAGCTGTGCTAGCTCAGGGAGATGTGGAGCTATTGAAGTACACCTCTTTCTATTTCGTGAGAGATAATGTCGTTGTTGGAAATGGGCGTCAAACTGAGTCGGATACCCTGCAATTAGAGGGTCTATCTGCTAAGAGCGTTCTGGAGAGTAGTTTGCGTACGTGGTCATATGAAAATGATTCCTATAACACGCCTCGTATTACGGGTCTCCTATTCAAAAATAACAATGAGTATACGGCCGCCTTACACATCATTAGATCAGATAAAGATGGAGTGGCACTTAGGGATGTTTATGAGATTCCTCTTGCTTCGGGATGTGGGAAACTGATTACAACTTATGATGGAGAAAATGTGCGACCGACACCTTCTTATAGCGGGCAACCTTTTGATGTGCAAATTTTTTCCCCTTCTCCCGAGGCTTTAACGCAGAGGCTTTCTGAGGCTCTTACTCCACGAGCAGGAGAATCCGACTTAAGGGTGAGCTTTATGTCCGTATACCAAAATATCAAAACTGGAAAAAGAAGGATTTATATACTTAATAATCGATAAATCAAATTCACCTCTGTAAGAAATAATCAGGAATAAATGAACACGGTGGCAGATTCTCTATAGCGGTGCTAACACCCTCGACGATGTGACCCCATGAAAATCCCTCGTAACATCGAGGTATTTTTGTTTCGTGAGCCTGCTTGCTATCCTTCCTGCTATGAATATCGCTATCACGTTAACTTCATCGATGCATGTCGGCCAGGAATACATTGATCTAACTCGGGCCGTTGCTCGTACGATCGCTGCGCGAGGAGATTCAATTATTTACGGGGGGACCGAGTACGGGATGATGCAGGAACTTGCTCAGTCTTATAGGGACGCAGGAGGAAAAGAATTGATTGGTGTCATGGCAAAAGACCTGATGGCCGTTACGAAGGGATATAAGGCATACTCACAGTTGGATGCACAGTATATCGAAGAAACCATGGGCGCACGTAAAGAGAAGATTATGGGCTTGGCCGATGCAATACTCGTGCTGCCTGGCGGCTATGGAACCGTAGAGGAGCTTATTGATTATGTTGGCGGCAAAGTGAATAAAATATATGACAAACCCATCGGTATTCTGAATTACCAAGGGTTTTACGATACCTTATCGTCATTTTTTGACGAGATACACACGAAAGCATTTTCGAAGATCATCTTTTCAGATGTGGCATATATAAGTGATAACCTTCATCATATTTTTGCGTATATTGATCAATATAAAAAAACGGAGTTGAAGGATAAGTTTATTGACTGAGGTGTATTCTCTTTTTTTGTAGGGAACGTTTCGAGTCATTGATTGTCTAACGTGAAAATATTGGCCAGGGTATACTGATAATGCATATGGATAAAGAGGGGGACTTCGGTAAAAAAATCGCTGAGCAGGTTGAACGAGCTGAGCACGTTGATGAAGCGTTTGCGCTTTTAATGACGCGAATCAAAAAATTGTTAGAAACAGCCGACCCTGAAAAAATTGAAGCCCTGTTCCAAAGGCTCATCAAAGACGAGCCAATGGTGGCTGAGCTTATTTGGGATAAAAAACATGATATTTTCGATGCAGAGCAGGAGCAAATGCTTGCACGTGTGGTATATCAAACCCCGTTACGGCCTGAAAAGAAACGTTCTTTTTTAGGAAAAATATCACCGTTCTTGAAGCAAGGAATGCAGACGATGAAGCTCGTGGCCTCA
Organism: uncultured Gammaproteobacteria bacterium; assembly: GCA_964425575.1. GTDB lineage: Bacteria > Patescibacteriota > Patescibacteriia > 2-12-FULL-60-25 > 2-12-FULL-60-25 > CAYRMN01. The sequence continues at coordinate 18,488 of CAYRMN010000019.1, forward strand.
GACGAAGACATCGATGACATCGCTCGATTGGCAAGTATTATTTCACGAACAATTGCTCCATTACGCTATTCAGAATCTGTCATACAAACATCGTTTTATGCAGCTTTTATCAAGAGACATTTCTCGGAGAATAGAAAGAATGGGTTAACACTCGGTGTAGAGTATCTCAGTCTCTTGCAAGATGGACGAGGCTCGCTCATCGCACCAATGTTACGCACGCTCGCGCTTCAACGCCTGGAAGAAGAGTGGGAAATGATGACGAAAGACATTAGAAAACTTGATGAACTCTCGGGAGAAGAAGGAAGATATTTACCCAACGCACAACTTATCGAAGACATTCATGGACAACCCCATTTCTTTTTAAAACCTCTTCACAGGATTGCTCGGGAGGTAGAAAGCGGGAAGGAGAACATTGCCGGCGTTATTCATGACGCGCTCACCAACGCAGATCCTAGAGTCATTTTGGCGAAGATTTGGTTGAGCGTGTATTGCAATGTAAAGGATAAAACCGGAGATTCCTATTTAGACGGTGTTGTATCCGGTATGTACGATCATTTTCAATCGTTGAAATGCACTATTGAAGGACGCTCCATCACAGAAGGTCGTAAGCTACATGGTTCACCAAACCATAAAAGCAAACAAGTATTATCCCATTCGAGACGTTCAGAATTTCGAGGTGGCGATCCCCAAAAGAATCTTGGGGAGATCGCGCATTTTAGTGAACCGCTCCATGGGTTTTTTCCAACGGCATTTTTTTTACGTTATGACGAAAAAAAAGCCTCATGGGAAGGCATATCGCGCAAGCAACCTCTTGGCTTTGAACAGCCAACTCAACAGACAGGCACAAAAATGATTACAGCGACGTTTCATTCACGTTGGCTCGGACGGCGCAGTGCACTCCCGTTACCAGCAGAGGCTTCGGCAGTAACAATTGCTTCTACGGGATCCGCTCACATCACATTTGATATGACAACGGGGTCACATATCCTTGATAGGCCCACTCGGGAGAATGCAATCGCAATTGTTGAATTTCATGTACCTCATGGGCAAGAAAGAGAAGTTAGATTTCCACAGGATTACGACCAATGGGTTCACGATCATTTTGATCGTTCTTCATCATGCCTAAAGCCATTAAATATCATAGATGCACAGCTTCGCGAAATGCTGCCAAAAAAAGGCGCATCTCCAGACGAGCGATTTAATGCCGTGCAACGCATTTTGCACCAATATGGTCTGTACGATATGGAAGGTGGAAGGTTTCGTGATACCTGGGAAAAAGCCCCTCTAGACCAACGTCTCATCCTGATGCGTCAGCGAGCACAGGAACTCCTTTTAAAGACATCTACACGCGGTCACGCGAATTTTCAATATGCCGGTATTTGTACTGATTATTCACTTCTCGCTTGTGACATGTTGCGCGAAGTCGGGATTCCTGCCGGAGTCGCTCTTGGATTCAGTGTGATGAATGGAGAGCTCAGCGAGAAGGATGCTCATGCGACCGCATACGCCCTTCTTCCAGGTGAGCGTGGTTTTGGCAAAAAAATTCTTAATGCAACGCCGCATAACCTCACGGTTGAACATAGGCGAATTAAAAAAGAACAAGAACAACAGCAAGCGAACACCAAAAGAACATCAACAGCATATGGCGGGCGTATCGTTCCTATCGAAAGAATATCCCTTGCCCCAGACATTCTTTCAACCATACGAGTAACGGAAGCATTTTCTGCTGTTATGGGCCTTTGGTACACTCCTGAAAAAATAACGCCGGTCACTGACATCATGATTGAACAAGCTTTGCGACAAGGCTTTGTTGAAACATCAGAAAAACTGAAGGATCGAGCGACGCATCGGCATGATTCAACCCTTCTTTTTTCTCTTAAAGGTATTGCACGAAAAATCGCTCAAGAGAGAAATATCCCGTTCCACGAGGCCGTAAAAATAGTTCAGACGATTTCTGAAAAGGCCTTGGTAGATTTGACCGAAGAACAAGAATCTCAAGAGATTCATAAAGCACTCGAGGCCCTTGAAGTGTAAAGATAGAAGGATGTCGCCTCGTAGCGACGTGAGATATTGCCTTCTTATTTTGTCAGTATATATGTAGATATCTCTGTTTTTTCGTTGCGATGTTGTTTGAGCTTTTTGTGATACCAGCGTTTCGTAATTCAACAAGGCTTAAATTTGCTGTAGTATACGCAGCATGAAATTTTCTCAGGAAGGACTTGCGAATTTTTTTAACAACACAGAGGCGTCTTCTTTTGGAGAACCTGTCAAAACGGTTGAGCGTCTTGCGGAGCTCATGCCGCCCGGTTCTGTGCTTGATCTTGGTGCTGGTGATGGGCGAAACGCATTATATCTTGCGCGAAACGGATTTGAGGTGAAAGCGGTTGACTTGTCAGAAGCGGGAATTGCGAAACTGAATCGACTGGCAAAAGAAGCGGGGCTGGTCGTTCAAACGGAAGTTGCGGATGCTGCGTCGTATGTTATCGATTCCGAATATGATGCATGTGTCATTGTTCTCCTTTTTCAGTTTCTCAGTGAGCAGAGTTCTCTGCGTCTTATGCGGGAGATGAAGGAACACACGAAATGTGGAGGAGTGAACGTGGTCCATGTCTTCACCACCTCTGGAGATCGTCAGCGTTTGGATGTAGAAGAAGATTCGGAGTCAACCTGTTTTTACCCGCATGATGGTTGGTTGAAGGAATATTATCGTGATTGGGACATCGTTGAGCATTCATCAGCCAGCGGTCCACTTATCGGAAAGTTTCATGAAAATGGAATGCCCATGACAAGCGTTGTGGAACGAATTATTGCACGCAAACCATTTCATTCTTAGAAAAGTACACAATAGATATGTCTGAAAGATTTTCCAGAGAGAACGGTAGAGAGACAGGAAGGCGACACATGGAGGACGGAGCATTTTATGATTTAGAGCCACCATCGAAAACCAATGGGAAGGTTTTTCGAAGAGTTCAATGTGAATATCAAGTACCAAACAACGTCCAAGAGTACGTTGTGCGCGGTATTCCTGAAGGGCACACCGATGTCGAAACGTTTGTTTTGCGTTTTACAGATCGTGGGATGAGTGTAACCCCTTCTCCTGAAAATGGATTTACGGACAGCATCTCTGACGCAGCTCTAGCTGACTTGGGTGCGCAGATTCTTAAAGGAATAGATGTTCATTCCAAAAAGTGAGGGCTATGGGTCTGTCCTGATGATGCGTCTCAACAAAACTCGAGCTCGTACGGACTCGAGTTTTGTTATAGGATGAGGGTTATATGAGAAAAATTATTACAACTACTTTTGTAACCTTAGATGGCGTCATGCAGGCGCCGGGAGGTCCGGAAGAAGACAAGACGGGCGGATTTGCCTATGGTGGCTGGCAATTATCTTTTCCTTCGGACCAGATGATGAACTCCACGTTGACCGAATTTATGCATACTCCCTTCGAGCTTCTCCTCGGCAAGACCACCTACAACATCTTTGCCTCGTACTGGCCCAATGCAAAAACGGATCTTGAAGTGGCAAACCCATTTAATTCAACAAAGAAATACGTCGTGTCGCATGAATCGTTTGAGCCCTTGTGGCACAACTCGGCCTGTATTACAGGTGATGTCGTGGCACAGCTTAAGAAACTCAAAGAAGAGGATGGTCCAGATTTGTGGGTGTGGGGCAGCGGGAATCTTATCCAAACATTGCTCAAACATGATTTGATCGATCGGATGCATCTTTGGATTTATCCCATAACTCTTGGCAACGGCAAGCGGCTGTTCGCCGAAGGATCTCACGCCGAACAATGGAAACTTGTGAACTCGAATATTTCTACGACCGGAGTAATTTTTGGTACCTATGAACCGGCAGGACCGCTTAAGATAGGTTCTTAAATTCAAAGTCTTGATCTGTTCTCCGTTTTTCAGCGGTAAGAGCCAATACGGCATGTTTGAACCATCGGTATCGAGCAATGAAATGTCATATCTTCATTCTATGAAGATTCTGATAGAAGAAGCGTAAGATGAGAGCTATTATTTTTGTAAAAAATACAGATTATCACTATGATATATCGATGAAAATGGATTTTGTTATTCCTGGCCTCTCCTCTCGAGAGGCGGCTATACTGGATATTTTGGCAAAGAGCGGCCCGTTGAATATTTCAAATATTGCGGATCTGGCGTTTCTTCATCGCCCCGCAGTGTATGCGTGCATCCGTTCACTACGCAGCAAGGAGCTTATAGCGTCGCATACGAAGCACAAACGGATCCTCTATTCGTCTAGAGGAGAGGCGCCACTGAAAAAGTGGATGCATCTTTGGGAGCAGAAGATGCTGCGGAAAATGAAGGGCCCAGCAGAGCCAACCTCAGCAATCGGATCATCACAGATACAAATTCTTCAAGGAAAAAATATTTCCCAGTTGTGGGAAAAAATTTTAACGACAGTACCCAGGGGTGGAATATACTATCGATACGATGCGTATCCGACGACGATGTCCGCGACGACATATATGCCAAAAGATTTTTATGAATGCATGGAAAAGAAGAGAATCGATCGCTTTGTGATCACGAATGCGTCTCTTCGCAACGCTTTTTTTAAGAAAAAGCTCGCCTGTGCTTCGCATGTCCTTCCAGTATCGATTGATCCATTCGAACAAGGCGTGACGCAATTTATGTTTGCAGATACGATTGCATTCGTTGATTTTACGAAAGAAGTTGCTTTTTTGATACAAAATTCCGCCATTGCTGATTTTCAGCGACAGTTGTTTCGGGCAATGTACGAAAAAGTGAACAAGGCGACGAATAAAGTGTAAAAAAATCAGTACAGTTTGTCGCATACACAACACTATAGATACACATTGTGGCATCCTCTTCTTTGAGGAACGGGCATAGGTAGAGTGACTACCGTGTTATGTTCTTCTGGAGAAAATGCGATGAACTCTCTCACTTTTTGCCATGTGTTGGATTCCCAAACGGCGGTGGAACAGATATTGGCAACAGATGAAATGCAGCAGTTGCGACAGCTGCTCGACCGCTGGAGCCCTCTGGTGCAACGGGCACAGCTCTTGGACGAGCCAGAGGTTCAGATCGAGGAGCTCGAACAGCTTGATGGTCTGCTCCAAGTGGCATTTCAGCGGCCTGGTACGAAAGTCGTCGTACCGCCCTCTCTCGATCCTTTGTTCCATCTTGCGATTTTGGCGGATGGCCTCCCTGCACGTCTTGCAGCGGCGGCGGGATATGCTGACTTTCATCACATCCTCGCTGAGAACGATGGTCAGCCCCATTTTCCTACGGGAAGCCGATATCGGGACGCAGGTAGCGCGGGGTGTCATCTCATGCCGGGGTTTGGCGATGAGGTGTTCGTCGAGCCCGGCTGTTGTATCTGGGCCGTTCCTGATGCTGCATAGCTCTAAGCCTCTCCTGTCGGGCTTCTCGATCCAATGTTTTCGGATCAGACAGGAATTCCTTTTATGCCATCATATGATTGGTGGTATAAAAGGAGTTGATGAACGACACTTGTTTTCAAGACAAGAAGCCAGCCTCAATACGATCGAATGCATGTAGATTGCTCGGATCGGTTACAAGTTCCCGTGCGGCAGGGATCGTTATCCATCTTGTCTCATGAAATTCCGTTGGATCGATATGGAAATCCGTTCCATCCGTCGGCATGCGGTACCAGAGATCATGATGGGTTTTGCAAGTATGTTTTTGATCAATGATATCAACGATTGTAAAGAGAAAAGGTTGCGGAGCTTCTTGAAAGAAGGCAGGAACGCCAAGCTCTTCCGTGATTTCTCGGTTCACTGCCTGGATGGGTGTTTCTCCCTGATCGAGATGGCCGCCCGGGGAAAGCCATAGTCCAGATTTTTTATGGTACACGATAAAAATTTCTTTTTTATCTCGGTGTACGGGAAGAAAGTATACGCAAAAATGAGATAAGGGATTTTCATCCCGAGTTAGAGCTCCTTGCTCTATCCGTTTTAAAAATCGTTGATAGGTTGCCTCATCTGGACACAGAGATTGCGTTACTAACCTTTTCCAATCAAATGGATGGGGAGTAGATATGTGTTCCATAGTATCCTGTTCAAGATACAGATCTGAAGAGAGAGCGTCAAAGCAGGAGGCTGACAGGAAGCTGACGACTTGTTTCGTTTTTTTTAGAGCGCTATGATCTTCACGTTATGAGCGAAATGCCACCCAGAAACACCCCCAGACCAGAAACAGAGAGCTCTGTAGAGATACGAAAGAGGCTGCGAGAAGCGCATGACTCACAGTCTATGGTTCTGGTAACTCGAAAAGATGGACCGTACCCGCCACTGCGAGGGAGGGTGTCTGTGCTCAGCCCAGAATCTGTCACCATCAATCTCACAGGTCAGTCATTGGGCGCCAGGGTTTTATTGAGTGATATTGACGGCGTAGAAACTGAGACGCAATAACGCAATGAAGCGTCTATCAATCCTGTGAGAATAGTGAATCTCATAGTTGATCATCCTAGGCGGGATTATACTTGATGTACATATGAGCAAAACGAGTTCAAATATCGTCGGTTTGTGTGTCTGCCTTCTTTTCTTTGGGATCGGTGCATATCTGCTAACGCAGTCGGTTGTTATCTCTCGGAATGGAAAAGAAACAACAGGTCGTATTGTCGGCATCGCAACGTCTCGTGGAAGTAAGGGGAGTACGATGTATGCTCCGGAAGTTGAATTTACGGCTCCCAATGGACAGGTTCGTAGGTTTACGTCTCAGGTTTCAACCTCATTTCGACCATCAATGGGGAAGAGTGTTACTGTACTATATGATCCAGTTCATCCAGACCAAGCCGTGATAAAAAACGCCCTTTTCATGTACCTTTTTCCAGGCATTTTTATTATTGGTGGCTTATTAGTACCCTTTTTGCATTTCTATTTCCTCTTGCGGTTCGTTTCCATCATAAAAAAAAATCAGAGCGTCTTCGTGTAATTGGACGACCAATTCAAGCACAAATTATACAGGTAGCCCCGACAGGAGCGGTTATAAATGGGGAGCCA
>CAYRMN010000019.1:25509-26675 GCA_964425575.1 uncultured Gammaproteobacteria bacterium
ACCGCTCAATGGCTAGATACAATCTCGAATGTCATGCATGTGTATAAAAGTTTCTCGATGACGTTTGATCCATCCCAAGCCCTGCAAGGAAAAAAGGAAGTGACCGTCTATATCAATCCTTCAAATCCGAAAGACTATTGGATGGACACAACATTTCTGCCAACGCTTGAAGCGTGAGATGGTTTTCCGTTAGATATTTCGTACCCGTCCCGCACCAGTCCAAGCATCATTTTTTTCTTTCGGGCAATCAAACCAAATACGAGCGCTCGTCATGTCACACAGGTGACAAAATGCTGCAAGCGGCCCGGCGACTCTATGGCGACTGCTATAATCCCTCCCTTCTCCTTCGACGTAACGCATGGCATTTTCTTGTTCCGGGGTAAAAACAATGCCGTATTTTTCTAATTGAGTAAATCGAAATTCAATTTGCGCTTCCTTCTCTTTCATCGACGCAATCTCATGCAATTGTCCATCTGAACCAAGTTCATACTTCCAGGGTTTTTCTAAATCATGAAGATAGACAACCGGTAGTGCATCAGATAACTGAAAAGGCAGGGGACGTGCTGAGCTGAGCGCGGCATAGAGTACGACGGCGATATTCATGATCTCTTGGACATGATCGAAATATCCGCCCGGCCAATTTTGATGGTTATTGGTTGATCCTTGGACCGTCTGAAAAAGTGTACGGTGTTCTTCTAGGATTTTCTTGCATCCAGAGCGGTTCGGCTCGTCAATTTTGCTGAGTAACTCCTCGATCGAAAAGTAGGTAGGTGTCATACGAATTTATCGTACCATACCTAATATCAGATCTAAATTCCTTTCGCCATGCGTCACTGCTATGATGTTGGTCATATGATCAAATCCTCAAATTTACTCGATTCTCACGCAGCAGAGCAGGAACGAAAGAATCACCCCTTTCGGGAAGTTGGCGTTCTCTTGCTTGAAGATGCAGACGGTCGTTTTTTGTTTGTTCGAACGGCAAAATTGCCGAATAGCTGACAGCCGCTCGGAGGAGGAAAAGAGGAAGCTGATGAATCGCTGACGATGACCGCGCTCCGAGAGCTGCGTGAAGAGACATCGCTGGTTCTGCGGCAAGAAGATGTGACGTTTGTTCTTGAGACTCCCTATGATTTTGGAGAAGGAAGAGTGCAATTTTTTCGTGCGAA
>CAYRMN010000020.1:0-23867 GCA_964425575.1 uncultured Gammaproteobacteria bacterium
CGCCAGATGAGAACGTACAATACATGATGGCTCGGTAGCTCAGTTGGTAGAGCAGTGGCCTTTTAAGCCAACGGTCGTGGGTTCAATCCCCACCCGAGTCACCAATACAAAGATCCCCACACGGGGATTTTTGTTTTTAACAAAAGGTATATATTTTTACGCCGCTTCAACGAAATTCTTGTCTACCTTCCCCAATACCTCTTTTACCTGTTCCAACGTGATCCTCGGCGTTTCTCCCGCGCTGTCATATCCCCAACATCGTCCGGAGCCAAAGGTGAAGGTGTTGGTCTGTGGTAGTTCTTGCTGTAAATGCGCGATGGTCTCAGGAGAGACGTGATGGACAAATAATTTCTTTCCACCGTTCGAAGATACAATAAGTGGTTTTGTATCTTGATCTTCACGAATCGTGATATGACCGATCGCGCCTCGGATATCTCGCACATAGTCAGATTGTACGATGGTGTATCCGCGCCATTCTTGACGCGCCTCCCAGGCCTTCCGTGCTTCCACTCCAATTTGATCAAAAACAGGATTGATCGCGCGAGAAAACTTCCCATTTAAATCCAGTACCGCGTTGATTTCTGGTTTTGTATATCCCTCATCGCGAAGACCCTGTACAAAACGATCATCAAAAATACCGAGCCCTCGCACTGTTTTTGGATCATATCCCCACCGTTCTAGCTCTTCGTCCGTAATCGCCGCGTGAGATAAGAATTGCTCCAAAGAGCTTGGCTTGCGTTGTTTTGTGACGGGATCTGTTACACGATCAACAGGACCGTAGGTATGATGATCGATGATGTGAACGTCTACACCACTCTCTCGAAGCGCCTTTTCAACATTCTCCCCAGGCATCTCAACAATCCATACTTCGTGTTTACGCGACGCAGCTAAAAGATGAACGAGATCTTTTTCGCGCTCAAGGCGTGCTCCATGCATCTGCTGCGAGCGGAGAGTTGTCATGCCCATCTTTTCTGCTAATAACAAAATCATGTGCGCCTCCGCATCATTGTCAGGGCATACGAGCAGCGTTCGCGCCCGACGCTCCAGGGCCGCCTCATGCTCATGTGAAGCGTCTGACTTCATACGCACCATTGATTCAGCTGGTGCAGGGATTTTCTCAAAACGAAATGAGGTCATAAAATGGACGATATCAAACGTATATGAAAGAATCAATTTTGGTTGTCTTTCTCTATATCGAGGTTTCCTCTGAACCCTGCTATGCTGACATTCACTATGAGCTCACCTGTATTCTCTTCCCTCACCACAGTCCCACTCAATAATGGAGTCATTATGCCGAAACTCGGCCTTGGTGTGTACGATATTCCCAAGGGAACAACAACCGAGCAGGCAGTTCTCTGGGCCTTAGAGGCAGGCTATCGGCTGATTGATACAGCCTCTTTTTATGGCAATGAAGCGGATGTGGGCAGAGCACTCACGAAAAGTGGCATCCCGCGCAATGATATCTTCATCACCACCAAACTGTGGCCAACGAATTTCTGGCGTGTCGAAGCAGCCTTTGAAAAAAGCCGTACGTTACTCGGAGTCGATCGTATTGATCTCTATCTCATCCACTGGCCCTCGATCGGAAAAGGACATGCCTGGAAGGTGCTCGAGCGACTCTATACCGAACAACGCATACGAGCCATTGGGGTAAGCAACTACTCCGTCGCGCAACTGGAGACGCTCCGCAAACACACGATCATCGTTCCTGCGGTCAATCAAGTTGAGTTCAGTCCGTTCTGCTTTCGCAATGAATTGCTCCAGTACTGCCAAGCTCATGGAATCCAACTTGAGGCATACAGTCCACTGACACGCGGAAAAAAACTCCATCAACCTATTATTGAGAGTCTTGCCGCATCCTATCACAAAACAACTGCGCAATTGCTCATTCGATGGTCACTTCAACATGGACTCGTCGTTATCCCAAAAACGCAACATCAAGAACGCATGATCGAAAATAAAAACGTCTTTGATTTTGAAATTAATCAAGCAGATATGGCGACATTGGATGCACTCAACGAAAATTTTCACGCGCTATTCAGCAGATAAGGGCTACGCCCCTTTTTTCGTCATAAAGCGAGCGGCAAACAGTGCAAGTGCGATGAGGACGATCGCTCCGCCGCTCGGAATATTCCAATAAAAAGAAACGACCAGCCCACTCACAACCGCAAAAACGGAAAAGAACACTGCATACATTGCTGTTTTAAAGAAACTTTTTCCAAATTGCATGGCCGTCAACACCGGAATAACCATCAGCGCACCGACAAGCAAAATACCGACAATACGCATGCTGAGCGAAACGGTCATAGCAGCTAAGAGCATGAGCGTCGTGTTCAAAAATGACATGGGCAACCCGTTCGCTTTGGCGAGATCTTCGTCATACGATGCCAAAAAGAACTGCTTAAACAGCAACAATGTGGTCACGATGACCACAATCCCAAATCCTCCAATTAACACCAGATCTGCTGACGAAACTGTTGTAATACTTCCAAACAAAAACGAAAAAATATTCACATTCAATCCATGCGACAATCCCAAAATCACAATCGCAAGCGCCAAACTGCCAGATAAAAATAACGCCAAGATAGATTCTCCAAATAATTTTCGTTTCTCTCTCAATTTTTCCATGCTGATTGCGGCAACTGCAGAAGCTGCCAACGCCCCAATAACCGGGTGAACCCCCAATACAGCAGCCGTCGCCACGCCAACCAAAGACACGTGCGCGAGTGTATCGGCCAGCAATGAATATCGACGCACTACAAGAAAAATCCCAATCATGGGAGCAATAATTCCGATAAGCGTCCCGGCCAAAAAGGCCCGTTGCATGAAGTCGTACTGAAAAATCTCAAACATACATGTTATGTCGTCTTGTGCAGGTGCGTGATATGCCCACCATATAAATCATCCATTACATGTGGTTCATGCAGGAGCGATGGCTTTCCGAAGCACATCAAGCCTTTGTTTAAACACAAAATTGATTTCACTTCATCAGTAATGATATCAACATCATGCGAAACAAACAGGATCGTGAGTGCATGATGCGTATTGAGTTCGCGCAGAAAAGAATAAAACTCTTTTTGTGTAGTCACATCAATACCGACAAACGGTTCATCTAAAATCAAGATTCGTGGCTGACACGCCAATGCACGTGCCACATACACTCGCTGACGTTGGCCGCCCGAGAGCTCACTCATCAATCGGTCGGCGAGATCGCCAATATGCGCCATATCGAGCGCCTGCTGAATTGCGACTTGATCTGAGGCGTGGAGTCGATGGAATATACCGATCTTCGCCGTTAATCCGCTTTCAACCACCTCAGATACTGTCGCTGGAAACGCGACGCTGTCTTGAGCGATCCGTTGTGGTACATATCCAATCTCAAACTTTTTCTTACAATCCGCAATTGGAATACCATCGATCTTTACAGCACCCGACTGAGCCTGAAGTAAGCCAACAAGGATTTTTAGCAGCGTGGTTTTTCCTCCTCCATTTGGTCCAACAATCCCAACATAATCTCCTTTCTCAATCTTGAATGAAACGCGCTCTAACACCTGATGTCCTTCATAGGCAAAGCTTAGATCATGGACGTCGATCAACGGTGGTTTTATTGACATACCAATGCACGTCGTAAATTGATTAAATTATCTTCCATCAAGTGAATATAGTCTTTTCCCGCACGCATCTCGTCCGTCGTACGTCCCTCAATGGGATTCAAGACAAGCGTCTTGGCGCCAACCTCATTCGCAATCGTTTGTGCAAGTTTTGGATGCACCAATGTTTCAAAAAATATATATTGGATATGATCGCTCTTTGCAAGCCTGATAAGCTCCGCCATTTTTTGCGGTGAAGGATCGTCTTCAGGCGATAGTCCCTGAATAAAGCGCGATGAAAACCCATACCGATGACTCAAGTACTGAAAGGCGTTATGCGACGTAATAATTTCCTTCTGTTCGCACCGCGCTAAACCATCTCGATAGTGCTGATCGAGGGCATGGAGTTGCTGAAGATAGATATCGCGATTCTGAGCGAACGCCTGCGCATGGGCTGGCTCCGCCTGCATTAACGCTTCCGCAATCAGTTCAACTTCACGCCCTGCATGCACCGGATCGAGCCAAAAATGCGGATCAAGCGGGCCGGTTTCGGAATCAGCCACGGTCGTTGATGCAGACTCCACATAATCACTCATGCGCAGAAAAAGGATGCCTTTTGAGGTCAATTCATCTTTCAGCTTATCAGCCCACGCATCAAGACCATTTCCATTGCTAAGGATGATATTTGCACGATGCACCTTTACCAAATCTTGCGGCGTCGGCTCGTAATCATGCGGCTCAGCTCCAGACGGCGTAATCGTTACGACATCAACATGCTCGCCACCGACATGAGAGGCAAAATCGGCCAAGGGATAGATACTTGCCACCACAGAAATCTTTGGACGAGCAGTGTCGAGCACGACTGGTTTTCCAATACCTGTTTGAGATATGACAAAGTGCACCCCTCCAAGAAGGAGTGCGGCAATTACAAGAAAAAGAACTTTTTTCATCTATAAGAGAGAGCATACCCTGGAGATCTTGGTATGGCAAAATATGCTACCCTATTCACACCGTGATTGTATGCCCTATATACGTGAGTATTCTCCCCTAACATCACAAGAACTGCGACAGCTTGCATACAAACGACGGTACAAACAAGATGCGCCAAAGTGGAATGACTCAATGATATTGTTAACCAATCTCGTGCAGCGGCATCTTCCCTGTCCCCAACCACGTGTCCTCGATATTGGCTGCGGGCATGGCAACTTCGTGATTGATGAGCTGAACGCACTGCTTGGAGAACGAATTGGATTGGACGTAGATCGGGCTGCAACAACAGGAAATACAAGCGTTCATCATGTCGTCATCAACACCTCACCGTCGCTCCCCTTTCATGATCAGGAATTTGACCTTGTTCTTTCCCTCTGGGTTCTGGAACATATACAACATCCCACACTCCTCTTTCAAGAGATTGATCGTATCTTAAAGCCAGGCGGCATCTTTTGTTTCGTGACGCCAAACAAAAACAGCGCACTCATTAGAGCACGCCGTCTTGTACACAAACGGTTTGCCTCATTCATTCTTTCTCGTCTCTACGGTCGTGAGGACGATGACATTTTTCCAGTGTATTACCGAGCCAATTCGCTCAATGATCTAAGAGCCTTAGCAGAAAAAACGCATCTATCCATCGAAACGCTGATTGAAAACACTGATCCTTCATACACGTCATTCAATGAGAGCACCTATCGTGTATCTCGAGGCCTCACGCAACACGGTGGCTCTCTTTTTAGACCTCATCTTGTCGGAATCTTTAAGAAACCCCTATAACTCACCGGACTGGACTCAGCCTTAGCTTTCCAAGGGACGGGCTTCCCGGGGCTTGGGGGCGCCTGCCTGTTTGAGCGATCTAGCGCAGATCAGCTTCAGCTGATCCAAGCGTTGAGCAGCCTGTCCGCCTTAGGCGGAAGGTCAGCCGCCCCCACCCCGCTGCTCGCGAGCGGCGGGGTTGGTACTTTTGCGATTTGGCAAAAAGTACACCCCCTGAGCGGATCAAAAAATTAGCGAACAAACTCCACCACTTCCTCAAACGCCCGGCGCACCTTTGGCCGCTCAGCTCCAGAATCTTGTCCACGATACCCAAGTGCTAACATGGTTGTTGCGGTGAGATGATTCTCCGTCAATCCGAGCACTGCATCGACCTTATGAGGCATAAATCCTTCCATTGGACCTGCATCAACTCCGAGCAACGCCGCGGTTTCAACCATGATTCCAAGCGGGATGTACACCTGCGAACGAATCCATGCATCAAGTTCCTCATCTGAACGTCCGGCAACCGCGCCAGAAACCATTTGTTTCAGTCCATCTAAATTTGATGCGTCAACATGCTGCTGGGCAGCCGTACGCTCAATCAGCTCGTCTGCGATGTGTTCGCGCGCATCTGTACGTCGAGCGATGACGACAAGATGTGAAGCGTCGGTAATCTTTGGTTGGTCAAAACCGACCGCACGGATCTTTGCTCGAATGTCTGGATTTTCAATGACAAAAAACTTCCAAGGCTCAATCCCAAATGAGCTTGGAGCGAGTCGTCCGCTTTCTAAAATCGTCATCAAATCTTCCTGAGAAACTTTCTTTTGAGGATCGAAAACGCGTGTAGCAAAGCGCCATTGCATGGCTTGAGAAATGGTATTCATAGATGTTTTCGTATGATAGCACGCTAGGGAAATCGAAGTACCCCCTCTAGCTCCTTCTAGTTTAGGGGGGGAATCCGATCTGTTTCAATCCCCCTCCTAGGCTAGGAGGGGTTAGGGGAGGTATTTTCCATGCATAACGAAGACCCCGCCGGCAAAGAAATGCCTGACGGGGTCGTTGCGAAGCGGTAGGATTGAAATGTGCGTCATGGGGAACGCTGCTTCGCTTGAGGGTGGGGATGATGCGCGGTTCAGTAGTCGCGCATCTGCTTGCGGATCTTGCCGAGCGCCTGCTCCTGAAGTTGGCGGATCCGCTCGCGCGAGAGGTTGTACTTGTCGCCGATCTCCTTCAGCGTGAGCTCGTCCTCGTCGTCCAGACCGAAGCGCCAGCGGATGATCCGCGACTCGATCGGCGTCAGCGTGGTGAGCAGCCGACGGACCTCCGCGTTCCACTTGCTGTTGGCGAGGTGGTCGTAGGGCGAGAGGGCGTTCGGATCCACCTGCAGATCGAGGTACGTTGCGGCACCAACGTTCTCCGAACCGTCATTCACGCGATTGTCGAGCGAGAAGGGGCTCTCGATGTAGAGATCCTTCACCTTGTCGAGCTTCTCGCGCGGGACGCCGGTCTCCTTCTCCAGCTCCTCGATGGTCGGCTCGTGCCCGGTGCGGGCGATGATCGCCTGCGTGGCGCGGGCCACCCGGTTGTAGGTGTCGAGCATGTGCACCGGGATGCGCACGGCCCGGCCCTTGTCGGCGAGGGCGCGGCTGATCGCGTGCCGGATCCACCACGACGCGTAGGTCGAGAAGCGGTAGCCCCGGTTGTGATCGAAGCGCTCCACGGCCTTCATCAGGCCGATGTTGCCCTCCTGAATCAGGTCGATCAGCGGGATGCGGCCGCGGTTATAGCGCCGGGCGATCGACACGACCAACCGGAGGTTGTGCTTGACGAAGCGATTCTTCGCGTCGTGCTGAACCTGGAACGTCCGCTCGACCTTGTCGAGGTAGCGCTGGTAGTCCTGGGTCAGCGCGATTGTCGGGCGGGCGACGGCGCCCTCCTCCGGAGTGCTGGTGTCGTCCTCGAAGCTCGGTTCACGCACGAGGTCGCGGGCGATCTGGTTGGCCTTGGACATCCAGATCCGATCGGAGTCGGGGAGCCGGATCGCCGTCGCGAGCTCGAAGGAGAGCGCGTCCCACTGCTTCTGCTGGCCGTCGGTGAGCTTGCCCTTCTGCTTGTCCGCGAGGCGGACGAGCTTGAGCATCTCCGCGATCTGCGGGGCCTTGACCTCCTCCTCGCCGGCCTTGCGCACCTGTTCCTCCACGAAAGCGAGGATGTGCTTGGCGACGGGGATGTGGGCGAGTAGAGCCATCCAGTGATCCAGCTCGCTCTTCTCGACGACCTTCGCGGTCTCGAGCTCCTCGTCCGGCCCCATCACCGGGTGCAGGGCCATGTCGCGGAAGTAGCGCGCGAGCATCGAGTCGCCACCGCCCTCTTCCACGTCGCGCAGCTCGCGCGCTGGCTTGGTCGGGGGCTGACGCCTGAAAGGATCAACACCGTCCGGCACGTCACCTTCCTCGTTGTGGACGCCAGCACGCAGATGCATCCCTGTGTCTTCGCCTTCATCGACCTCGAACGGCTCGAGATCGGACAGAGCAACGGCCGCCAGGTCGGGCTTGATGGGAAATCCCGTCTTCTCGATCGGCGCCGTCTTCTTGGTACCCTCCATACGCCGAGTACGCCGAGCACGAACCACACTCTGAACCGCCTCGGCATGAGTAGCAGCAGCCATAAACACCTCCCTATGTTTTCAAACACTATTCTACAGGCGTTAACCTGAACGCAGCGTTGTGCCACGATGATGGAAACCTAGCAAAAAAACCACCATATGTCAAGTTTACTAATCTTTCCTATTCCCATAGATGTAGGGGCGCATGCCATGCGCTCTCTGGCATGTCGACTCGTCGATCGAAGGGCGTGTGGCACACGCCCTTACGCAAATTCTATCGATCAAGATTCCCGCCTTTGCGGGAATGACAGGCTCATTCAAAAACCACCCAAACCATGTCATACTTTCCCTCATGTCTTATTCCGGCACATTTCGCAAAGGTTTTTCCATGGCGCTTTCTCAGGAGATGATGTATCGCATCAATTTTTTAGTTGGCCGGATTCGTGAATTCATCGTCTTTGCGTCTCTGCTCTTTTTGTACTCTGCTATTCCACGAGGCATTGGTGGATACTCACAATCACATTTACTCACTTATACACTTCTCAGCGCCCTTGTGTCTGCTCCGATTTTTGTCTATGGCATGCACACCATGGGTGAAGAAATTGCGATGGGTGAACTCTCAAATTACCTCCTTCGTCCTATTGGATATTTTCGCTATTGGACGGGACGTATTTTTGCAACCCGCCTCTTAACGGGTCTGAGTGGCCTCGTGAGTCTCACTATCCTCACGATGCTTTTTTCTAAACAAGCTCTGCTTGAAACGATCACCTGGTCTTCTCTCGAAAAAGCGAGTCTCTTATTGATAGGTTCGCTCATCCTCATTCAAGAAATTGATTTTATCGGAGCGTTTCTTTCTTTCTGGACCCCGCGCGGTCATGGCCCTCGCTGGTTTGTCACCATTGCTGTGACCTTTTTATCCGGTAGTTACATTCCATTACAACTTTTGCCCACTCCAGTTCAAAATGTCTTATCGTTCACACCGTTTCCTTCACTCGTGTACGCACCTGTGAGCGCTGCCGTGAACCATCCGACCTGGACTGAACTTGCTCCAACCTTCGGCATACAATGGATGTGGATTGGATGCTGCGCGCTCCTCGTTGTGCTTCTCTGGAGACAAGGACTCAAACGCTATGCCGCCTATGGAAACTAAAACCCATCGCTGGATGCGACATGCGCGTATCTGGAAACGCCTTGCGTCTATGCACATGGCCACATCCATAACCTCACGCATAGAGTTCGTCAGCTATGTCACCGCTAAGCTCATCCGTCTTGGATTTTTTTTCGTCTTTGCGCTCACATTGTGTAACGGCCAATCAACCGTTGCTGGCTATGCCCAAGGAGAAGTTCTCCTGTTCTTTGCCGTCATGACCATTATTGATCTCAGCCTTCAACTGTTCTTTCGCGGCCTCATGGCGTTTCCTCAAATCATTCGGAATGGAGATTTTGATGCCGCTCTTTCAAAACCTGTCAATGCATTCTTTTGGGCTGCCTGTCGCATGTTTGACTTGATGGATTTCATCACTGTTCCTGCCGCACTCTGGATGCTGTGGTACGCCATTCACCTACTCCCCTACACGCCAGCACTGTCAGCGATTCTTACAAGTATCGGGTTACTTATATGTGGACTCCTGATTGGCTTTTCCATGAATGTGGTCACCGCAGCCGTGTGCTTCTGGACGCTGAGTATCGAAAATGCCTACTGGCTGTATCGCGACCTTGCCTACGTATCTCGTTTTCCTCCCGAAATCTATCCACGATCCATTCAGTTTATTTTCACGATCGCGCTCCCCTTCATTGTCATCGTCAGCTTTCCCGCCAAGGCCCTTATGGGTCAGATCGCTCCCCTCTGGATACTTGGAGCCATCATCATCACCCTCATCTGGATCGCCTTCGCCGCCTGGATCTGGCAACGAGGACTAAAGCATTACACATCAGCAAGCTCCTAACTCGCTACCAACCGTCGTCCTGAGCGAAGGCGTCTGCGCCACAGTCGAAGGATCTTCTCGCGACTAGGGCAGATCCTTCGACTCGCAGACTCGCTCAGGACGACAATACAGTTTCTCTTTACGTGATACACCCCTCTATGCCCCTCATCGACATTCAACATCTCACAAAAGTGTACGACATCGACATCAAGCAACCTGGCATGCTTGGTTCACTTCGTTCATTGATGCATCAAAAAACAAAACAGGTGAGCGCCGTCAAAGACATTTCTTTTTCCATAGAACCTGGCGAAATCGTCGCGTTCATTGGTCCAAATGGAGCTGGCAAAACCACGACCCTTAAAATACTCTCTGGCATTTTGTGGCCAACATCTGGAGATGTGCGTGTATTTGGATACATTCCCTGGAAGCGTCAGGCGGAGTTCCAACGCCAGTTCGGTATTGTGATGGGATCAAAACGCCAACTCTGGTGGGACCTGCCTGCACGCGATTCATTTCTCCTCAACAAAGAAATCTACGATATTCCAACATCAGACTACACAACCCGACTGCAAACACTTTCAGAAGCATTGACTGTTGATCATCTCCTCGATGTCCCTGTACGCCAGCTCTCGCTTGGAGAACGGATGAAATGCGAACTGATCGGGGCACTGCTCCACAACCCCGCACTCCTCTACCTTGATGAGCCGACCATTGGACTGGATGTTGTTTCCATCAATACGGTTCGCCGATTTTTAAAACAATGGAATACCGAACAGGGCACAACCATCATCTTCACGTCCCATACCATGGCAGATGTTGAGGCGGTTTGTGAACGCGCGGTTGTGATTGATCAAGGAACTATTCGATACGATGGATCATTGGATGATCTTCGCTTGCAAACAGATTCGCGCCGTCGTGTCGTTATCCAACTTCAAAAGCGCGTCGCTAAATCAGCGCTCGAACGGATTGGCTCATTAGTCTCCTACGAAGGAAACATCGCCACCTTCACCATTCCCAAAGATGACACCACCGAGGCCATCCGCCTCGCTCTCGATACACTGCCCATCCACGATCTCTCCATCCAAGACCGCCCGCTCGAGGACGTGATACGAGATATTTTTTCGAACAAATAGAATCGTTACATTTTAAGAGCCGCCGATCGAGGAACGATCAAGGCGGCTCTAGGGCGTCGACTCTCTTCGACGCGAGGGAGGGGGTGCGCGACGGAATGCGCTAGACCGAGGAGGAGACTGCTACCGCTTCTCGTTGGACTTGAGCTTGAAGCACGCGCTCGTTGTGGAGGTGCAGCGCCATGCCGTCGAATCCGTGATGCTCACGGCCCAGCACGACACGCACCGCGACCTGCCAGGCTGTCTGCGCATAGTGAGCCCAGCTATCTCGTCTGATCTCGGGGAGGTAATCATCCATCGCCTTGATCCAGCGCTCTTGGTACGCGCCGGCCAGGTCATCTTCGCTGGGAGCTCCTTGAAAGATGGCCCTGATCTCGTCCTCGAATTTCCGCGAGGCCAGCTTGAGATCAAAGTTCGCGACCTCCCCACAGTAAGGGTCGGTCGCGACCATCCAGCCCAGACACGCTTCGAGGCTGTCGGCAGCGAGATAGTGAAAACCTCCGCTGTAGTCGACGACCCCCATGCACCGTCCACGCCCGTAGATGTGCAGCCGTCGCTCGAGATCTTCACCTTCACTGAGGCGCACCATGTGCCCGATCTCCTCGGTCGAGAGGCACATGCTGCTCATGTACCAAGGACCAAGCTCGACCTTTCGAAGACACGGGCCAGTCATGCCCTGGTTGACGTCCAGACATCCAGTGATTCCATCGAAATCCCGAAGCCTCAGCGTCGCGAGCTTCTCCCGAGTCATCGATGTTCTATCCATGAGAGCCTTCCTTTCGTTCCTCAAAACGGTTTGTGTTTGCAGATTGGTTGTACACAGAATCAGCCAAAATGTCAAGTATTCTTCGCATGATCCACATCCGTGTAGGGGCGTGCGGCGCACGCCCTCCGACATGCCAAACGATCGATCTGAGGGCGTGCGCCATACGCCCCTACCGTATTCCATCAAACCCTAGGGCGTGATGAATCACGCCCCTACCAAATCCGACATGTTTCGGCTACAGTAATCCGATGGAACATACATACGATGTGATTATTGTTGGGGCGAGTTTCTCAGGTCTGACTCTCGCTCACCATCTTCCCAATACCCTGCGTGTGCTCGTCATTGATTCCAAACCCACGGCTGGAGCCACGGTTGAATCGACTGGACTCATCACACAGAAAACCCGCGATGAATTTGCGAGCTTTTTTGATATTGATACGTTTATCACCAATCCGATTACCTCGATCTGCGTCATGGCTCCAGACTTTGAGAATCACTTTGTCTCAAAAACAACGCATCCTTGGATCTATCAAACCGATACCAAAGGACTCGTGCGTGCCCTGGCTGATCGCTTGCCTTCTCATGTAACGTTCCTCCCCGCAACCACCCTCACCGCCCTTGAACGTGATGGAGAACATCTGAATCTCTCCCTTTTTTCCGCAGGAACTACTCAGGTTGTCCGCACACGCTTCTGTGTGGGTGCAGACGGATCACGCTCAAAAGTCGCTGCGCTAACGCCGGCGCTCGATCAAAATAAAAAATTTCTGTTTGGCTACGAGCAGGTCTTTTTTGGCAACGTCCATCTCGGTCCTCAACCAGAAGAAACGATCTATCATTTTTGGTTTGGTGAATTCTCGCTGGGGTATGGCGGTTGGTTATCACCTACAACCGTGAATGGAAAACCGGCATTTCGCATCGGATTAGCAAAACTCCTCAAAGATCGCGGAGACGCGAAACAACTCATTGAGAAATTTATCCAAATACTCTGCGAGCGTCGTATCATCACCATTGAAGGAGATCCGCAGAAACCTGATTATGTTTTTGGGAGCATGATTCCGATTGGAGGCACGCTCAAGCGGATTCACGATCGAAACGTGCTTCTGATTGGCGATGCCGCAGGGTTTTGTGGAGCATTCGCGGCAGACGGCATCAAAGGATCCGTCATCTCCGGAAAAGAAGCGGCCAAGCTCATCCCCCGCTATCTGAATGCAGAACAAGATGTCCTTCGACAATTTCGAGCACGTATAAACTCACACGGAAATCTGATGGATTACTATCGCCGACAAGTCCACTATCGATGGGTGTGGGATGCTATGAAACGCAACCAAACCTTTCATGCGATGTATCACATTATCGCCGCAGAACAGCACTCATTCTTGAATCAATTCTGCGATAGTAAAGATAAAAAGAGAAGTCTGGCCTGGGTGGTGTTAAAGATCCACCATATTCCCAAGCTGCTCATCTATGCAGCGTATGTCGTCTACGATCAACTCCGACCTCCGCCGTCAATCAGCCGTTCTTCTTAAACCTCACTTGAAACACTGGATCATATTTCGTGCCATCATCATCCTCAATCTGCACCGTTTCGCCTTTGACCAGACTGTTAAAAGCCAAGTCGCTCAATAATTCCGTATTGGAATCAATGTCTTTTTTGAGCGTATCAAGCTGCTCAAATTCTTTAATGAACTCCGCTCGAATGGTTGCCTCAATCCGTTCTTTCTTCTCTTTCGCGGTTTTTAACTCCTCCAATGCATCTTGATAGGCCTTGGAATTCTGCAAGGCATCGGCGTAAATCGTTTTGATTTCCTTTCGATCTTTCTTTGTCTTCTTAATCCGATCAAATATTTCGCGAAGAGTCACGGGCATGTGGATAGAGTAAACGAATGATAAAGCGAGATGCATTATACCCCATAGATTCATAAATGCTACACTCGGTAACATTCCGTCGTCCTGAGCTTGTCGAAGGATCTACTCTCTAAACCCAGAGCAGATCCTTCGACTGCGGCGCCGGACGCCTCTGCTCAGGACGACAAATAAAAAACCTTCTCGCATATATGGATATCCAGCGCCCTCAATCAGTTCAACCTATCCCCTCTGATGCCAAGCTCGTCTTTCATGGAGAAATTTTTGATGTCTATCAATGGCAACAAGAAGGATATGATGGAAACATGCGGACGTTTGAAAAACTAAAACGACCGGACACGGCCTGCATTATTCCCATCACGACCGAAGGAAAGATTCTCATTGCTCATGAGCAACAGCCCGGTCGACAACCATTTCTCAGTCTTCCTGGTGGACGTCTTGAGCCCAATGAAGATGCCCTTCATGGAGCGAAGCGAGAGCTGCTCGAAGAAACAGGCTACGCGTCAACAAAATGGGTCATCTTTGATGCTGTTCAACCAAATCATAAAGTCGATTGGGCCGTATATACGTTTCTCGCAAAGGACTGCGTAAAACAAACGGAACAGCACCTAGATGGTGCTGAGCGTATCAAACTTCAAGAAACCTCATTTGAGGAATTTATTGATATCGTATTAACCGATGGATTTGATGATCCTGGATTACAAATTCGTGTCCTCAAAGCCAAGCTTGATCCGATCAAGATGGAAGAACTACGACAACTTTTTCTTGGATGATGCAGATGGTTCAGAAAATATTTCTGAACTTGCTCGAACCCAGGCGGCACCAAACAAAAAAATCTGAGACATGTAGTACACCCAAATCATCATGATCATAAATGCACTTGCCGCTCCGTAGATTGATGAAAGGCTTGTATGAGTTACGTACAGTCGTACAACATATCTTCCCAATAAAAAGAGCAGTGCCGCCATACTCGCACCCCGAAACAAATGAGGCCACGCGAGCTTTTTAGAAGGCAAGAAGCGATACAGGAGCGTAAAAAAGAACATCAAGATCACACAAATAATGCCACCGTACAAAAAATAAAAAAAGAACACAGAATCAGATCCAAATTGTTCAAAGTGACGATGCAACACATCAAGCGCGACACTCACAACAAAGGAAGCGGCCAATAGAAGTCCCGTACCAAACACCAACACAACGGATGCAGCTCGCTGAAGAAGCATGTGTCGCCATGTACGTGATGGTTCTGGCACCGCACCCTCAATCATCAATTGAAGCGCGCGTTGAATTTCAATCACGCCTCCGGACGCACCAGCCACCACCAATACACTCCCACTCACAATATAGAGAATGTTTGGCGTTTGAAGAAATGCAGGCTCAAGTGCAGCCTGTACAACTTTTTCAGCCAATGGTCCAAATAACGTCAACACGCCATTCAGCAAAAATGGCTCAAGCTGTTGCTTCTGCAATACGAACCCAGCAGTGGAAAATGCCAGAAAACAAATCGGCGTGAATGCAAACAATGCAAAAAAAGAGATGGCGGCCCCAGCCTGCTCCGCACGACTCTGATGCCAAATCTGAATCGACCTGCGTGCAAGCTTAAGAAATTGAGAAAAAGGATCGACGGGGCGCTTCATGTTGCATAGAATACGCCCATACCTATCTTCTTGACAAACGGATCTCGACGATGACTTGTTCATCCGGTATCCTAATTGCGCATTCTAAAAAAATTATTCTTTGTCTACGTATGATGCAAGATCAGCCTACCAATGGCAGCATGTTCAATGGCAGCCCCAAAGCCATGTTCCTGATGGGACTCTTTCTCGGTATTGCAGGCAGCGCCATTGTCGTTTTAATCCTCGTTGTGACTCTTCTCTTTACAGGAAAAACAACAGCCTGGATGGCGAATAATCAAGCCGCCCCTGTCGCCGTCGCTCCAACCCCAACCGATCCTTCTCAGGGACAAACTCCCCCATCTGGCCCAGTAAAGCCAGTTGATGAAAAGAATGATCACATTCGCGGTCCAAAAAACGCGAAAGTTACCTTGATCGAATACTCTGACTTTGAATGTCCATTCTGTCTGCGCCATATTGCCACAGTTGAACAAACATTAAAGGATTATCCAAAGGATGTTCGTCTCGTGTATCGCCACTTTCCTCTCTCCTTCCACCCACAGGCACAAAAGGCCGCTGAAGCCGCGGAGTGCGCAGGTAAGCAAGGAAAATTCTGGGAAATGCATGACGAAATCTTCAAGGCCAATGCTGCCAACCTCATGTCTGTGGCCAAATGGAAGGAAATCGCCCGAACGCTCAAACTTGATGGCAACAAGTTCGACAAATGTCTTGACCCGAGCGAAACAGCTGCTCACATTGCTCAGGATGAACAAGAGGGAGGTGTCGCAGGCGTATCAGGAACCCCTGCCACATTCATCAATGGCGAGCTTGTCTCTGGCGCCGTCCCCTACGCCCAGTTCAAACAGATCATCGATGCAAAGTTGAAGTAATCACAAAGAACGATCGAGATCCAAAAAGCAGCCCGATGGGCTGCTTTTGTGGATGGTGGAGAGGGAGGGATTCGAATCCAAGTATCGTTAGCGCGGAAAGAGGCTCAACGGTGCGGAAAAGCTGACAACCATGATCGGACAAGATATTCACCCAAACACTCGCAAAATAGCAGGAAAAATCTCTAAAACATTTAACATGGGCAACCAGTGGACAACGTTTGGGAAGGCAGCAAAACCTCTGCAAAAGCGGAGGTTTTGTCATTCTGGAATGGTTTTCATGATCGTCGCAGCATGATAAGGTTTTATCATGCTAGTTTTCATCGATGAATCCGGCGATCCTGGATTGAAGGTCTCTCAAGGTGCGAGCGCATATTTCACCGTCTCCCTTATTGTTTTTGAAGACGCTGATGAAGCCGTGGCCTGCGACCAGCGTATTGAGCTATTGCGTCGCGAGATTGGCTGGAAGCCGGGTAGCGAGTTTCACTTTCATCGGAATTCGGACAAGATCAGAGATGCTTTCTTAAAAGCTGTCCAGCCATATAGTTTCTTCTATTACGGAATCGTAATCAACAAAGCAAAACTGTACGGCGAGGGTTTCAAAAATAAGGAATCTTTTTATAAATACGCTTGTCGGCTTGTGTTCGAAAACGCTAAAGAAAAGCTGCATGATGCCACCGTTATTCTCGACCAGAGCGGCAGTGAGGACTTTCGTAACCAGCTTCGGACATACCTCAAGAAGCACATGAACTACCAGAAAAATAAACTCATCAATAAAGTAAAGATGCAGGACTCTGCCAGAAACAACCTTCTCCAATTAGCCGACTACGTCGCCAGCATAATCAACCGATCTGTTCAACAGCAAAAGAACAAGGCCGACGGATTTCGTAAAATCATTGCCCATCGTGAAATTTTCGTTCAAGTCTGGCCGAAATAGACAAATAGAAAACCCCCAGTCCTATTCCCGAAGGAAACGCGGCGATAAACGCCACAGTTCGGATTGGGGGCAATTCCATAATCAATATACCTAAAAATACCATTTTGGTCAAAGTGCCCGTGGATAAAAAATGACACCGCTATACTAAGCCAAGTTTCGGGTTTTTAGGTTTTAAACCTAGGATTTGAGCAACGATGTAAAACAAAATGAGCCGCGGGTATAACGGCAACTCATTCTATTCAGCTTCAGCTATCGCTTTTTCTTCGAACGGCCGCCCCGTGCTTGCGAAAGCGCGCTTCCGGCGATCTTCTTCGTTTTCGATGAAGTGCTGCCGGAGCGTAATGCTTTCGATGCGGTCGTTGCGATTTTTCTGCTCGTTTGTTTTTTATTCGGCACAATGTTCACCTCCTTTCTTTGATAATCAACCAAACTTGCACTCTAATTTTTCTTTAATCGCTTCCCAGTTACGGTATTTAGAATCTAGCAGGGCGAAGAATTTTTTTCCGTGATTCTTATGTTTAAAGTGACAAAGCTCGTGAGTAATCACGTAGTCAATACACTCTTTTGGCGTGTGAATGAGCCTTGGATTCAGAATAACCTTCTCTTGGCTTGAGTAGCTTCCCCAACGCTTCGGCATTTCCCGAATGACGATCTTTGGCAGATTCTTATACCCGAACTTCTCTATCATCGCAGCGAGTCGCTCTTGAAATATTACAGCCCTTCTTTCCTGTAACCATTTGCTCAAGAGTCTCTTGTTATGAATGCCGTCTAGAACTGATTTTTTGGTTGTGATCACAAGCTTCCCATGAACCAACGAAACCGACTCGTTGCTGCCTCGTATCACGACTAGCTGATACTGCCTGCCCAGATAATAAAAACCTTCACCGGAAACATATTCCCTTGGATAAAGACGCTTTGAATACTTCTGAAAACAATTCAGCTGTTTATTAAGCCAAAGCCACTTCTTCCGTAAAAATGCCTCTACGCGGTCTTGTTGAGTTCCACGAGGACATTTCACGATAATTTCTGATTTTGGATTCACTGTTAAGCTAAACGTTTTACGCGCTTCATGGATCAGGAAATAATCGTATTGATATTTCCCGTAGACGAAGCGTTGATTTGTCATACGGAGAATATTTCAAGATTATGTTCGGCGAGCTGCACGCATGTATCGACTAGCGATTTCATATCTTCGCCGGACAAAGGAATGCCGAGCTCAGACTTAACATGATCGTAAAGATAATCATCCAGTTTATTCTTAATGATGCGCTTCACCTCGGCATTGCGATGCCAGTCAACAATCGTTTCTCCGCGAAGAATACCCAGCAGACCAAGGACGATTTCTACGTACTGTTTGTCATTGAGCTCGTATGATTGCAGATAGTTTTTTAGGTTGCGATAAAACACCGGAGCTCCGTTAACTTCTACGATATCAGAGGGAAGTTCATCATCCTTTTTCTGAATAACTTCGTCACGGATAAGCTTCATCTGGCCCAGAGCTTCAATATCCGCCAGCCTGCCATTACGCATCTCCTCTAGGAGTTTCTTAATCTTATCCGAGAAACGTACGTACAATTCTGGATCGGTATCCATCTTCTCAGTGATCGTACGTTCGGTCTGGGCGGCGATGGCCTCCGCTTTAGATTTATTCGACCCAAGCTCTTCGATCGCCTTCGTAAACTTCTCCGTATCGGTGATATTGATCGGTTGAGTGAGCAGTTCGACGCCTTGAGCATCGACATACTGATCAAGAATTCGGATGAGGCTATTCTTGTATTCAGAAAGATCAAGGCGATCTGCGTATCGGAGACTTGCGGACTTGCGAAGCTCAATCAACTTTTTCAATTCCTTTTTGTATACATGAATGTGCTTAAATTCCGTACCAAAATCCTTAAGCATCAGGCACTCGTTGAATGATCGCGTGAATCCGTTTAGCGCATCATAAAACATTCGGCGGTCAGGTTCATCGGCGAGTCGAGCTAGATACGCCTCATCGTCCTTTGTCTTGCCAATATCCTTGAAGAGCTCGTGAACCGCGTCGTAGCGCTGCTGAAGCTCCTGAATCTTGTCCTTAACATCAACCAAGGTTCCTTTGACATCATCCTCGTCGAAGTTGCCAAACAGCTTCATGGCTCGATCAAGATTCTTGGCATTTTCAGAATAGTCGATAATGAATCCGGTTGTTTTCGGATAGAAATCGTTATCGAATAAACGATTCACGCGAGCGATAGCCTGCAGCAAGTTATGATCCTTCAAATCTTTCGCGAGATACAGAACCGTATTACGAGGAGCGTCAAAACCCGTCAAAAGCTTGTCGACCACAATGAGAATCTCTATTCCGTCATCGTTGTGTTTGAAGCTTTCGATGACGTCGTCTTCGTATGACTTCAGGCTTTGATATTTCGCGCTAATCTTTTCGAGATAATCAACCACCTCTTTTTTATGCGTATCCTCTTCATCAACTAATCCATTTTCATCAGAAATGACAATCGCTGTTCGAATTTTTCCGCGTTCCTCAAAATACCGCTGAAATAAAACAGCAGAATATTTGGAAGGCGCAACAAGTTGAGCTTTCAATCCAGTTCCCTGAAGCCATTCCATGAAATGCTCTTCAACATCATGAGCTATTTCCTTAATCCGATTCGGATTGTCTTTAATAACTTTCTTCTCCACGTATTTCTGCAAATCTCGTTTCTTGTCATCGCTCAAGCCTTCTGTTAGACGACCTACATGGCGATCGATTTGATCGATGTTTTGTGTGAGCTCGACATAACGCCCTTCGTAGATCAACGGCAGAATAATCTTATCCGTCAACGCATCATCAATTGTGTATTTATCGATATACCCGCCAAACTTTTCATAGCTCGACTTCTCCTTTTTCATGAGCGGCGTACCAGTGAAACCGATATAACAGGCGTTCGGGATGATTAAATTCATCTCGAGGTTAGCCATCCCGCCTTGGGTACGATGCGCCTCATCGATCAACACAAAGATGTCTTTTGATTCATCGACAAATCCGGCTTTCTTTTTTGAGGATGACTCAAACTTATGAACAAGCGTGGTTATCACGTCCAACTTTTTCTCTTTGATCAATTCAAGAAGATGCTCACCACTCGTAGCACGAATAACGCCCTTCTTCAAACCACAATTGCGGAATGTATCGCCAATTTGCTTATCAAGATCACGGCGATCCGTTACGAGAATGATTCGTGGATTCTTGATATGCGGATGCTCAATCAATGCACGAACAAACATGACCATCGTGAGCGACTTCCCGGATCCTTGCGTATGCCACACAAGCCCGCCACGTCGCTTTTTCCCGTCTGAACCCGCGTCATCCTCCTCAATACGGTCAAACATCTTACGAATGGCGAAATATTGCTGATAACGCGAAATCTTCTTGATGCCAGCATCGTACAAGACGGCGTTTTTAGACAAATCCAATAATCGGGCGTGCTCGAACAGGGCGATGACAGATCGGTCTTGCTCGGTCGGAATACGATCTAAAATTTGACGATGACCAACCGTAGGACCATTCAAGTCGGCGCAAAGTTGCGTATAGATATCCGCGTCAATTGTTTTTGAGATAAGAAGGCGCGCGCGGCTGTCCTGCTCTGCTTCTGGAACACCCTTTTCTTTCCATTGCGCGTAGAACTTGTTTGGCGTGCCAGCCGCCCCATAACGAAACTCCTTACCGTTTGTTCCAACGAGCAACTGCGGATACACGAAAAGCTTTGGACAATATTCCGTCCGTTGATTTCGATTCTGTTGGCTCAAGGCTTCCTCAATTTCAACACTAGATTTTTTATTCTCTATGACGGAAAATGGAATACCGTTAACAAAAACAACGATATCCGGACGGATATTTCCCTTTCCCGAGGCTTCGAATTCAACCGCCACATGAAAGGAGTTGTTTTCTGGATTCGCAAAATCAATAAAGCGGAAATTCTTCGATTCGGCTTTTCCATCGTGAAAAACTTTGATCGCTTTACCACCCGTGGTGGGCATGATGAGATGGAAGACACTCTTCGAGGTATCAATCAAACCTTCGAGCGGAATATTTTCTAATTCTTCAATCGCATCCCAAATATCCTTGTCGGCAAATTGGTAGATCTGACCCTTGTGCTCGTATGAGTTGATCTCTTTGAGTTTCGCAAATGCGATATCCTTCAAAATGAATTTGCTCAAATCATTGCGGCGCTCCGCAAGAACGCGCTCCGTCGGAAGATAGGTATAACCAAGATTGATGAGCAACTCAACAAACGGCAATTGCGATTGTCGCGTTTCGTCGAAGTTGGCGTTGATTTGGTTGATGCTCATATTGTCGTTTGCTCAGTTATAGCTGACGTCGTCTCAGGCGTTCGGATAATTCCTGTCATCAAGGCGTTAAGAAGGTAGGATTGTTGAGATCTTAAGTTTCCAAGTTTTTTTTCAAGTAGTTCTATTTCTTTTTTGGTGGCACTAATGATTTCAATTATCTGACGTTGCTCCGCTAAGGGCGGAAGAGGAATCTTTATTTTTGAGAAGGCTGACCAGCGCAAACTCCCGCGTCTATTCACTGATGAGGAGGTCGCTGACTCAAAGACATGACGAAATAGTTCAGTTTTCAAAAGTGGGTACAAATATTCCGGCAGAATTTTTTCGTCGCACTCAAAGACCGTATACATGGGGCTTACAAGGCCTTCATCATAAAGATCCTGAAGCCCGATTGAACCCTCCTCAATGTGATTAGTTGCGTATACGAATTGATACCTCTGCACAATCTTGTAGGTACTTAGATTCTTTGAAAAGATCTGCTTTTTAAAGAATGACAGCGAGTCGACCAATCCACGATGTACGGTGCACGACAAGACGGGCAACGGATTATTTTGTGAATTCTTTTTTGAAACTGATTTTGCAACCTCTCCAATATTCACAATCTTCCAGCTAGACGGCACGGTTAAATATCTATTCTTTTGAAATTGTGCCGACTTATTACTTTTGCCAAACAACGTTTTCTGCGTCACTACATCCTTAATTTGCTCTTTCAAACAGATTTCATTAGTCACCTCATCAATCGCCTTATCCCAAGTTTCAAGGATGGAGACGATGCGGCGTTGTTCGTGGAGAGGTGGCAGATTTAACTTCAAATTCGCAATCTGCGAAGAGTTTACAGCTGGATAGCTTGAGCCGACCAATAAATTATTTATATCGTTGTTTAGTTTGCGAGAAAACAAATATAAATAGAGATAATAGTTGTCAAGCACACCGTCCTTCCCATGAAGAACCGCGAAGCCAGTGGAGCAAATAACATCTTTCACGTCGAATTCTGCGATGCAGTGTCCCAGCAAATTTGGTCGAACGGTAGCCATCAGTACATCACCACGTTCGATAATGCGTCGAGCTCGTGAAGGAGCACTTCCGAATCTAACAGACTCCCGTGACAATGACGCTACGCCATTATCCACGCAAGACAAATCCAGATATCTAAACTCATACTCCGCTGAGGTTGAATTACTCAAGGTGGCCTTATTGACATCAACCACGTCACCAAGTCTCACCTGACGCCAATCATGCGGATAACGGTTTGCCAAATTAAGACTCATATTAGGACGTTGCGTCACGTTTCTCAATTTGCTCTAAAGCGGTACTTGGCAGACTAGAGTAAAACGCATTTATCGCTTTTGGTTCAGTTATCAATTTTTCAGCAATAAAATTTATCAAATCAAATAATTTAACCACGAGGTCGGGCTCTTCTTCCAAGTCAATCTCTCCAGGATGAACTGCGTTATTGCCCGTGATTCTTAACGCATCGAGCGACTGCTGAACTACTTGACTTAGACCTTTTTGAACAAGTGCTCCAATATCAGTGTTGATATTCTCGCCCTTTCCTCCCAGCTGTATACATAACTTCTGAAGTGCGAGTCTCAATAATGCGGCTGAAGCTCTGGGAGAATCACTTAATATCAGAGCGGCCTCACGATAATCGGATTTAATCTCCTCTTCAAGATCTGGATTTGGCTCAGAGACAATTATTTTCTTTGGATAAATCATGATTGAGTCATTCCAAATCACAAAACGATCGCAATGCTCACAAAAAGACATCATCCATTCTTCCGGCAAAATTCCGGTTGTATTAGTCAATTCACGAATATTTGAGTACTTGCGGGTATACCCGTCCCCGATTGCTCCTATAT
Source organism: uncultured Gammaproteobacteria bacterium (assembly GCA_964425575.1). Lineage (GTDB taxonomy): Bacteria > Patescibacteriota > Patescibacteriia > 2-12-FULL-60-25 > 2-12-FULL-60-25 > CAYRMN01. Next base: position 23,239 of record CAYRMN010000020.1, read on the forward strand.
GAGACCAACGTTGTTTTGCGTAAACACCACAATGAGGGCAATGAAATTCCTTTGTTTGCGCCTTGGGTTGAAAATATTTTTCTTTGCTCATAATGATTGTTTACTTGATTCCAAGCTCCTTCAGATACCCCTCCATCTGCTTTTCCAACTTTTGAAGCTCTGGCTCGATCTTAGCCAGCTCTTCCAGCGTCGCATGGATATCAACCGCCGCCTCTTCTTCAAACGTATCCACGTAGCGCGTGATATTTAGGTTGTAGTCATTTTCCTGAACCTCTTTGGAGCTCACAATGCGCGAGAATTTCTCAATCTCTTTCCAATTTGCATACGTGTCAAAAATCTTATCCGCATTCTCTTGGCTCAAAACATTCTGCGCCTTAGCGGATTTGAATTCCTTTGACGCCTCGATAAACAATACGTCTTTCTTGCTTTCATTCGCTCCGCCTTTTTCACGCGAGCGATCCATGATCAGAATCGCGACAGGGATACCCGTGGTCTGGAACAATCCCGCCGGCAGACCAATCACCGCGTCGATCAAGTTTTCTTCAAGCAGTGATTGACGGATGCGTCCCTCGGTTCCGCCACGGAATAGGACGCCATGCGGCACAATAACAGCAACGCGGCCGGTCTTT
>CAYRMN010000020.1:23877-26487 GCA_964425575.1 uncultured Gammaproteobacteria bacterium
CGGTCTTTGGCTTGGCCGTTTCAATCATGTGTGACACGAAGGCATAATCACCCTTATCTTTTGGCGGGATTCCACGGAAGAAACGACGATAACGATCACCCTCTGCATTTTCCGCGCCCCACTTCTTCAATGAAAATGGAGGATTCGCAATCACCACATCAAACTTCATTAGCTTGTCATTCTCAACCAAGAGCGGGTTGTTGAGCGTGTCACCCCACTCGAGACGCGCAGAGTCCTTGCCGTGTAAAAACATGTTCATGCGCGCGAGTTGATATGTGGATCCGGTACTTTCCTGACCATACAGCGCATAATTTTTCGATCCTTGCTTTTCGATCTCCTCACCAGCCAAGAGCAAAAGACCGCCCGAACCCATGGCTGGGTCGCAAATACGGTCGCCATCTTTCGGACGCGCGAGACGCGCGAGCAAAGATGCCACTGACTTAACCGTGAAAAATTCGCCGGCTTTTTTTCCTGCATCAGCGCCGAAACGCTCGATCATGTACATGTAGGCATTACCGATGACATCCTCATTGATTTCGGTAAGGTCGACACCATGAAAGTCTTGGATCAAATGGCGCAGCATCTTATTGCGCTGCTGGAGCTTGCCGAGCACCGACTCGGAGTTAAAATCCACGCTGAACACACCTTCAAGCTTGCTACGATTTGCATCCTCGATGAGATGTAGCGCCTTATTTAACTCTTCGCCGATATTGTCCTGTTCATGGATGCTGTAGATGTAATCAAATGTCGCCTTCGGCGGAAGATAGAAGCGATCGAGCTTCATTTTCTCCTGAATGCGCGTCTCGTCATTACCAAAGCGCTCTTTGTATTTTTCGTGCTGCTTCTTAGACAGGTCGCTCAAATATTTGAAGAACAACATCGTCAAGACGTAGTCCTTGTACACTCCCGCATCAACGGACGTACGCGAGGAGTCAGCTGCGGACCAAAGGATGCGGTTTAAATCTTCTTGCGTGTAGGATTTTGACATATGGTTATGATTTTGCGAGTTCGACAATTTGGCCGATGTGTTTTGCGTGAATGCCACGAAATATACTGGCTTGCCCAGCTTCAACGGACGGCGAATGTGAAACGATACTGACCACCTCATTTGGTGCACTTCGTAAAACAATCGGAGATCCGCTATACCCGCCAATGACAGGACCGGAAATTTGAACTGTTTTTCTTCCCTGATTCTGCTCCAGCACTTCACTACCGATCACGCCCTCTGCGTAAGAAGGTGAATGTTTCTCGTTCAAAAGCTGCATCCCAAGAGGAAAACCCGCGTATGCTATTTCTTGTCCAACCTGCAGCGCGCCAGCATGCAAAGTCAGCCCTGCCTCGGACTCGGACTTTAAAACCCCTAGGTCATCGCTATTTAATGGCTGTATTTCGAGAACGGCGATGTCGTGCAACTCGTCGATAATAATGGTTTTTGCTTTTCGATACGGTTTTGCATTCCCACCGACGACTAGGATGCCAACCTCTTGAGGATCCTTGCCATAAATGTCGCCCACCACGTGCGCGCACGTAACGAAATATCCATCGAGCCAGAATCCTGTTCCGAAAACATTCAATCTCGGCGGCTCAAAATTTACAGTCACCGCATTGAATATCGGTTTGATGATGCCGACCGTTCGTACGGCGTTCAATAAAACAGTGTTATTGGTCATATGGTTAGGCGTGGATGGAGGATTTAATCGTGCTGGCAAGGATGTCTTGCAAAAGCGATTTGCGTTTATTTAACAGCCGCGTTTGGTTTGAGATGTTTTCATAAACCGATGCGAGAGTATGTTGCGCCGAGGTCGAAGGTCGAGGGATTTCCATTTCCTGCAATTCCTTTATAAGGAGCGTTCGAATATTTGAACCCGTCGAGAGACGACGAAGCATCTCTTGGCCGATTTCGGAATTCAAGAATACGACCAAATATCCGGCGGAGATAATTTTGATATCAGGGCGAAGGACGTAGACGGAAGACGCTGCGATTGTGCTCGACCCTGGATCTGCAACCAACGTGGCCTTAAATCCTCCAACCGCCGTCCCTCGTGAAGCTAGCAGCACGTCGCCATCTTGTATGGTGGCGTTCGACGCCTTTTGCTCGAGAGTGACCTTGGGCAATACGGTTTCTCGAGTGATTGGAACACCTGGAGCGATATTTTTTGCTTGAACAACGGCAATATTTCCGCTTTTACCTTCTGGCAAAGCGGTTCGGAACGTGTATCCGGATATGATCTGTACCGCGTCTTTTAGCTTCATGTTTCTAGACATGCATAGAGTCTACTGCAATATTCTACGGCTGTCAAGGATTTTATCGCACACATGCGCCTACTGCGATATTCAATAGATATTTACGCCGTTTAGCAATAACCAAACCACCTTGTGGATATCTCCCGTTTCCCCATTATGCCTTTCGCTATCGTCTGTCGCATGGCGAACAAAACGCACACGTACACCAAACTGCAATATAGGTTTGGTGCAGAAAACAACGGATCTTTTATGATCCATCATCCACGCTAAGATTCTCACATCCAACCATTTCAGAATCGACATAAGGTCGCCTCAAAAAATATATTTTACACGTAAAAAGCCCTATCGCTTCCCATGGCTGTGCCA
>CAYRMN010000021.1:0-13347 GCA_964425575.1 uncultured Gammaproteobacteria bacterium
ACTTCGATGCCGCTGGTGGGTTGGTCGGTGCTCCCGCCGTCCGCCTTCCCCGTGGCGTCGCTGTGCGCCGCGACTTTGATGGCGTTGGTGGCTTCGTCGGCAATCGGGGCCGCCGCCGGTTCCGCGACCGCGGGTTGCTCCAGCGCTTCGACTTCGATGGTGGGTTCGTCGGCGATCCACCGTGTAGCTTCCGCCGTCGAGCCTTGGCCTTGCGCCGTGACCTCGATGGTGGGCCCGTCCTTCGCTTTGGAATTTCCTTTGTTCCTACGACCCGTTGAAGCGGGCGGGGTGGACTGCGGTGGCGGTGGATTCCGAAGGGAATCGGGAAGCACGCGCCTCACTCTGCTTTTTTCTTGGCCGACACTAGCGGTTCCGGACTTGCCGGAGTCCGCTTGTGCGATCTGAGCTTGGGAGGGGGTGCCTTGTTCGAGGTGGCCAGGATCACTGGGAGCGGAGCTTCTTCTGCTGTCGCCGATCAAAGGCGTTCGGCCAGCGGTTCCAGTGTCAGCAGCTCTTGAGCTCATGCTGAAGCTTGGCCGTGAAGGGCGATCGGGCTGTTCCGCAGCGGGCGCTGCCGCTTCGCTGACAGGCGGGGAGGGCTCGGCGCTCTCGACCGCGACTTTGTCATCGTTGGCCGGAGCCCTTCGTAGCCATCCAGAAGCGGTGTGGCGCAGCCACTGTCCAAGGTGCCGAAGGGGAGCGGGGATGTAGGAGCTCAGAGGTGGAAGAATGGAGCTTCGAGCCGCCTCTTCTGCATCGCTACTACGTTCGTTGTCCGTCATGAGCGCTGCTTCGATGTCTTGGATCGGAGCCGTATTTTGATCTTGCGCGTTGAGGTGCGTGGTGCTGGGCTGGGTCTGCGCTGCAGTGCCGGTCGAAGGTGTTGCTGCTTGCCTGATGGTTTGTGCATTCAGCGCTGCCGCAAGACCAGAAGGCAGGCGCACGGATAGCAGACGCAGCTCTGCCACGGAATTGCCATCAGTGACGATGGAATCGCTTACCAGGCTAAGGAGCATGGAGCGTAGATCGATGTTCCGACCAAGCAGCTCTGCCACTCCGTAACCACCCATGGAATAGATGGTCCTGCTGATGCGGTTGCGTTCCCACAGGATCCAGACAAATGCGAGGACGAACAGGCCGTAGCCAACGAAGGCGAAGGCTAGCTGTCCCGCGTTCATTTCCGGTCGGTGACTCCCAACGAAGGCGGCGATGCATTCTCGGCTGGTGAGACAGCTGGCCGCGAGTTGAACGGGAGTGAGGGAGGCTTTCGGGTCTTCCGGTTGGTCTGTACTCGGGCTGTAGTAGCCGTAGGACATCAGCTCGTCCTGACAGAGCGGATCTGCGAGGCAGGTCTGGGCTGTGTGCTGGGCTTGCTCCACTGGGTTGCTGGGCGTGTTTTGCCCTTTGGGTTCCTCGTTCAGGGGAGCGATGACGTATCCAGCGCGGAGATTGTCCGCGCAGCCTGCGTTGCTGCTGCATGCCATCGTGAGCGCGGTCGCGTCGGTCGGATCGATGCCGGGCTTTGCAGCAGGCTGGTTCGGGGGGCTGCTCTCGTTGAGCTTGGCCATGAAGCCAGCCTTGCAGGTCGCGTCGGCGAAGCAGTCGGCGGCGCTCGGGCTTCCGTGGGGAGCAGAGCCTTCGGGGGCGGCGATCTTGGCGATGAGCGCCTTGGTCTCCGCCTCGTTCTTGTGCTTGATACCCCAGTGCTTGGCGAAATCAGTGGCGGCGACGTTCAGGCTGTCCTGATCGAGGTCGGCCTGGAGCATCCCACCGGTCACGATCCCCGTCAGGTTGATGACGACGGGGGACGACACATGAGGGATCGTCACCATCCACTTGAACTCGCACTTCGTGTATACGGAGACGTAGTTCGTCTCCGTTCCTGCAGCCCACCCCTTGGCGGGCTTCAGGCAGCGGGGGATGACGGACGAGCGGGGATTGCCATGATCGTCGACACCCGCCGCCTTGTTCATCTCGGCGAGCTTCTCGTAGGTCAGCTCGTCTCCGGTCACCGCCTTGTACTGCGGTCCGTACTCTTCCATGATCTCTTTGATGGGGTTACCACAGAAGATCCTGAGCCTGATGACGCTGGGATCGGTGGAAACCACCGGAGCGTAGAGCTGCTGTCCCTTGCAATCCGTATCCGCGTACGCCGGAGCGATGTTGAAGATCGACAGAATGAGGGCGATCATCGTCCCCACCCACCAAGACAGTGTATTCGTTTGCATGGCTTGTTACCTCCTTGCCGTGCGGGTTTCCTAACATTCACTTGTCAAGGTCCTTTGCCACTCACTAGACGGGTGATGAGGCAGGGACCTTCGGGTTTAGTGCTCAAATTTTAAGATGTAATATCAAAAACAAAAGGAAATAGTCCTTGTGTAATATTAGCCAAATAAAGCGCTAAACTTGAAGGTCCTGCGATGGCAATGAATAGATTACCGTTCTCGCGTAAAAAACGCGAGGATTGAGTTCATCATAAAATGCACATTGCGTCAAGATAAATTGACTAGGCAGGTTGACAAAATGAAAAAAGAATGATAAGGAAGGTTCAGTTCATCGACAACTACAACAACGTACACTGGCGATAAGCATCGCTGGAGAAGGAGGAGGGAAATGGCAGAAAAATCCTTTGTCCCCACTACAGGGACGACGTTCTGCGGTTACGAGCTGATTGCGCCGGTCGGAAAAGGGGGAATGGGCGCTGTTTGGACAGCAACGAATCCAGGAGGGGTGCTCGTCGCGGTGAAGTTCATGCTCGACACCGCCGCGCAACAAGCTGAGATGCGTGCTGAAGAGCGGTTCAGGCGCGAGGCTGAAGTGCTGCATGCGGCCACTCATGATCCTGATGAACCTGGAAAGCGCGCTCCTTGGGCGAGTGACCATCTCGTGCCCATCATCGACGCCTTCAACATCGAGGAATTTGGTGGGGTGGGGTGTATCGTGATGCCGGTGATCCCCGGGCATTCGCTGCATGCGATCCTCAAGGGGACGACCCCGTACTCTCTGTCCGGTCTCTCGACGAGGGATAAGCTGACCATCATCCTGCACATCGCGGATGCGCTTGCAGCCGTTCATGGCGCGGGCTACATGCATCGAGACGTGAAGCCTCTGAACGTGATGGTCTACATCAATCCTCGCACTCTCGAGGTGACGGCCTGGCTGCTTGATTGTGGCATCGCGCTGCCCATCAAGCACGGCGCGGCAGATCGTTTGAGCGGTACGGGGAATATCCTGGGCTCCCAAGCCTACCTGCCTCCCGAGTACATTCGCTCCAACGCGGAGACGTGCCTGCCTCAGGGGGACGCATTTTCCTTGTCCGTTCTGGCCTACATGCTCTTTTCGGATGGCAAGCATCCCTATAATGTAAGTGGAACGGACGACAACACGCGGATCGTCATGAACATTTGGGGGGGGAAGCGGGCGCCTTCCGCGATCGGGCATATCAATCCTGCGATTCAGGCGTTGATAGAGGGAGGTCTCAGGGACGATTGGAAAAAACGGACCGATGTCTCAGAGATCATTTGCACGATCGGGGCTCTGCTCAGGGATCATGAGCTTTCCTTCGACGTTCCGGCAGTTCCTGTAGCGGCGCCGGAACTCGAATCGGAAGAGGAGGAGCCCGCTCGCGCCCTCCGTCCAACTGCCCCTCCATCACCTGCAGCTCCTGCAGCCGCTCTTCCTGCTCACTGGGCGCCTCCGCCGATACAGGAGGTGCCCTACCCTTCAACCGTTCACATCGGGCCTTCGGCGCGGAGCTTGCCCCTCTGGGTACTCGTGGTAATGGCGGTGGTTGCAGCGGTCATCATCACCGCGATATTCGGCGTATTGGTCCTGAAGCCGCTGTTGCAGCCTCGGAGCCAGACCATTCCGCCCGCTCCTGCAACCGTGATGGTGGCGGGCGCCTCACCCCCATCTCCCGTGCAGACCGCTACACCTGCGCCGCAAGCCAAGACCGCTACCCCTGCCAGCTCTGCCGCCCGCCGCTGAACCTTCGTCCGGCCAGACACCTATTCCTCGTCTAGTCGGACTCCTACCCACCAAGCCCCGCTCGTGATCGGCACACGACGGGGCTTTTCCAAATCTAGGAATTTTTTACATGCACAAAAAATATTTTGAAAAGTACAGTATTATTGACAAAATTGGGGAAAGAGAGTAAGTGAAGTGGGTGTTCTTAGACAATTAGACGGCTTATGGCCGAGGAAGGATGCCACATGAATGTGGGTAGAGCGGTTCGTACTGACGCACTCTCTTGGCTTCCACGACAAGGAGATACGCTCGAAGATCGATACTTGTTGATAGATCTCCTTGGAGAGGGGGGAATGGGGCAGGTCTGGAGAGCGGTTGATCGGCGACTTGAGCGGCCGGTCGCCATTAAAATGATGGCAGAGGTTTTGCATTCGCGATTGGGTGATGCGGCAGCAGTCCTCTTTTGCCGCGAGGCGATGCTTGCAGGACGGGTGCACAGTCCCCATGTGCTCAGTCCGACGAACTACTTCACGCATCATGGCACGCCCTGCATCGTGACGGAGTACATCGCTGGTGTGACGCTTCGTGATTTGATCCAGCGACATACGCGCTTGTCCGTAGAACAGGCTGTGCGAATCGCCCTGCAGATCGCATCAGCACTTGCCGCCTGTCACGCGCAAGGAATCACGCATGGGGACGTGAAGCCGCTTAATATCCTGGTAGACAATGAACTGGCTGTCTACCTGTGTGATTTTGGCTTAGCGACGAGCGCTCTTCAATCGACCGACTCTGTTGCTTCTGGTGTACAGGCCACCAACGTGGCGGGCTCGCCTTCCTTCATGGCTCCAGAAGCGCTGTTCCAGGGTGGTGTTGTCGGACCGAAAGCTGATATCCACGCGCTTGGGATCATTCTCTTCATGATGCTCGCAGGAGAACACCCATACCGCATTGACAGGTGTATTCACCCTCATGATGTCATGCTCGCCATCCGGAACGAATCTCCGAAGCTCCTAGAGAATCATCGAACGGATGTTCCAGAGCCGCTGGCAGAGCTGTTGCGGCTCTGTCTCTCCAAGAAGCCAGCTGAACGACCAGATGCTCGTGAAGCCGTTCGTGTGCTCACAGGGTATTTATTTCCGAAGGACGCCGCCTCTTTGAAGGTGGTAAGCACAACGGCTGCGGCGATACCTCCCTCTGCTGAAGAGACAACGATGGTCAGTCCTGGACAGACTCTTGTCTCTGTCGGAACCGCACCCGTTTGGTATCAGCGTTGGGGTGTTGTTGCCGCCTTACTCTGCCTTGTCTTTGCGGCTGTGGCCCTCGTTCAGCTCCTGAAGTAGCCCTTGTTCCTTCCTTGCAGCGGAGTTGCGCTGCTCCTCGCAACTCAAAAAACCCCGCCCGCACGATCGTGCGGGCGGGGTTTCTTTATATGTATTTTTATCCGAATATCCGACTCCACAGCTTTGCCGCTCCACGCCTCACTCTTTCCATGCCCTTTGGTTTTGTTACAAAGTTTTCAACCTCTTGATCCAGAGCCTCTCTCCGCGCATCAATCGCCGCCCACTTACTGATTCGGTTATCCAAGTCTTTTGGTTGTTCTGCGCGTTTCTCAGCTCTCGTTTTTGTGTCTTTCAGATATTCCCTTTGTTTTGTTAAACCCTGCATGGTTTCATCAAAACCTTGAATACTGTTTGTAATCGTTTGTGCAACAGTATCGATACGCTGTATAGCCGAGTCGCGATCGGGTGATCCCGGAAGCGTTGTTTCGGCATGAGCTTGTAGGGTATGAAGGTAGGCGGCAATTCCCATGAGCTGTTGTCGATGCGCTTGGTATACCTGTTCGGTCATGTGGGGCTCACGAATGTGTTGATCCAAGTTCAGCAGGATACCGCTCGCATATTCCGTTTGTTTTTCAACGTAATGCTGCATTGTTTGAAGATACTCTTCTGAGGTATCCACTCTCTCCGGATTTAGGAGTCTATCTGGATCATCCGCATGAAGATGTCGTTCTTTATTGTCTTTAAAGACATCAGCCTGTTGTTTTCTATCTGGGCGACGTTTTGCAGGAGCGCTATCTGTTGATCCGAGGAGTTCTTTCATATTGTTTGAATCAAAGAATATCATACTTTTATCTATCAAAAAACCTCTCTTGCGAGAGGCTTGTTGATTAGACCTTTACGATCTTGGCGAACACGGCTGGATGCTGATTGGCGATTTGGGACAAGACCTTGCGATCAAGAGCGATGTTACGCTTCTTGAGATCGCCGATGAGTTTGGAGAAGGTCGTGCCGACTTCGCGGGCTGCAGCATTGATCCGGATCTGTTGGAGGGCGCGATTGTCTCGCTTCTTGAGCTTGCGATCACGGTAGGCGTTTGCGCCTGACTTGGTCATGGCGGTTTTGGCCAGGGTGATCTTTGATTTGCGGCCCCACATCATGCCTTTGGTGCGAGCCAGAATGTTCTTTCTGCGTTTAATGTGATGCGTACCGCGTTTTACACGTGCCATAGAAGTGGGTTATGTGGGAGTAATTAGCCCTTGCCGTTTGGCATGAGGCTCTTGATATTTTTGACGTAGACGGCGGCGATAGACTGGTCGCGGCGCTTTTTACGGGTGATGGTGCCGGAATCGCGGCTGTTGAAGTGATTTTGTCCGCCGTGAAGCTTTAAGAGCTTACCGGTTTTAGTGACCGTGACACGTTTGGACACGGTCTTGTGGGTTTTCATTTTGGGCATATTGATTAGTTTTTTCGTCCGACAATGGCTGAAACATTGCCGCCCTGTTGTTTAATTTCTTGTTCTGTAAAGAGGGTATAGTGCGTGCCAATGAAGGTGAGAAACTCGCTGATACGCTTGGTGGCAATCTCGCCATGCGCTTTTTCTCGTCCGCGCAGGATGATCTCGATTTTGAGCTTCTGTCCTTCTTTTAAGAAGTCGATGGCCTGCTGACGTCGCACCTCGAGATCATGCTCACCCATTTTGACCGATAGGCGAATACCCTTGACCTCAACCTTTTTGGCATGTGCTTTCTGCTGGCGCGTTTCTTTGTCCTTTTGGTATTTAAAGGCGCCGTAGTCAATGAGCTTGCAGACGGGGGGCTCCTCTTTGGGAGAAACCTCCACCAGATCATAGTCGCGGGACTGAGCGAGGGCGATGGCCTCTGGAGTCTTCATGACCCCAAGAAAAACACCTTCCTCATCAATCACTCGAACATTCGGGACGGTGATCTGGGCGTTAGCCCGAAATAATTGGCCGATGGGTTTTTGCGGGACGCGTCGGCGATAGTGAATGCGCATTAGATGTGAGGAAAATGTTTAGCTAGTTTAGATGATGTGTTTGTCTGATTTGGATGCTATGCGCGGAGAAATCGAGGCTTTTTTCGACCCGTAGCAGCGCTACGGCGAGAAAAAAACGTAGATTTCGACAAAGCAGAGCGCCGAAACAGACAAACACGTTGGTGGAGATGGGGGGAGTTGCACCCCCGTCCGAACCGTTCAGACGCAACATTCATGCACAGGCTTAGTATGCTCTACGGATTTCGGCGGAGGGTGAACGAGCACACGAGACTCCTTCGCCAACATATCCGGCCATGTCCCCGAGACTCAGGATATGAGTGAGAGCGGGTAAGCTCGAAGGATAACGATCCGATCTATACCGTCGAGCAGCAGTATAGGGGATCGGGTGCGGCCTAACGAGTTAGGCGGCGACCATAACTGCTGAAGGGGCGAACGCCGAAGCGATCGCAGACTTCGCAGATGTCAAGACGTTGGCAGTTGTCTTGGATTGAAACGGTTTTACGAGGTGTCTCAGCTCGGCCTGCATGTTGTGAAAGAAGCGGCCGTCAATTCTCGGCATCCCCAGAGCGGCCTCTTAAAATTGCGATCTACTCGATCTTCGCCGCGTCGTCCACTCACCGTAGCTCCGCTACGCCTCGCAGACTCCTTGCTCCAGATCTTCGTACCTCATCAATTTTAAGAGGCCGTATGTGTCTATTGTTTTTGGGACCTTCTCATATGGATGAGATTCGGGATGCTGGAGCTCAGAAAAACCGGAGGCGCTATGGGAATAGCGGTGAGGATTTTTTTGAGTGAAGCGCCCGAAGATCGCCAGATGAGAAGGTTCTATTCTACATCGCGGCCACGGAGGATACGATGGGTCTCACGATTAATATCTCGTTCTTTCAGTTTTGCGCGTTTATCAAAGGCTTTTTTGCCACGACACAACCCAAAAGAAAGCTTAATGTGATTGTCGCGAGAGTACAATGAAAAGGGGACTAATGTCAAGCCTTTTTGTTGAATTTTTCCGCGTAACGACTCGAGTTCTCGGCGATGCATCAAGACTTTTCTATCCCGTAATGGATCATAGCCTTGTAGATTTCCGGCCTTGGCATAGGCGGAAATATGGGTTCCAGTGAGCCACAGCTCGTTTTTGCGGAAGGAGAGAAAGGTTCCTCCTAACTTTGCACCACCTCCTCGGATTGATTTTACTTCCTGTCCGGTGAGCGCCAAGCCGCCCTCGAACGTTTCGAGGGTTTCATAGTCGTGTCGAGCCTTACGATTCTCGGCAAAGGGTGGCATAGCGCGTCAAGCATAAACGAAAAGAATGATTCTATCCACAGAGCACGATCTTTGTTGCTATATTCCTTGTCTTCTTCGTGTTAGACTGAATGCATGCAATCTCAAGAACGTACCCTCATCATTAAAACATCAACAATTTTAAAGCTGGCTGGACTTGCGCTGACAATGTGGTTTGTGTGGGTCGTGCGAGATATCTTGATGCTCTTAGTTATCTCGCTCCTGTTGGCCGGCATGCTTCATCCCGCGGTGCGATGGGGTGATCAATATAAGATTCCAAAGGGAGTTATGGTGGTATTGATTTATATTGTGTCATTTTTGGTCATGGCCTTTTCATTTGCCTTAATTATCCCAACCTTAGTTGCACAGCTAGGTACATTGTCGCAAACGATCGGTTCATCCATTGTTACTCTCTCAGGGAATGTTCGTTCATTTCAAGATCTTCTTTCGACGTATGGGTTTGGTCCGAATTTTTCGGCAGGCGTTGCTTCTATTCAAGATCAAGTGAGTCAAATCACAGGAGGATTTTTGTCAGCTCTTACAAATGTGTTTGGTGGAATCGCGAGTTTAGGCATTGTGTTGGTCATGGCGTTCTACATGGTTGTTCAAGACGAAGAGGCGCGTATGCTGTTTAAGAATTTTGTGCCAGATCCGTATCAGAATATTAGTGCTCAAATTTTGCGTCAGGTAGAAGAAAAAATTGGACGATGGTTAACCGGCCAATTGCTTCTAAGTTTAATTATCGGCGTCATGTATTACATCGGACTATTGATTTTGGGAGTGGATAGTCCGGTCGCGCTGGCTTTTTTTGCCGCCTTTACAGAACTTATTCCGTATTTAGGACCGGTTATTGGTGGGATTCCGATTGTCATCATCTCGTTTGGTGTTTCTCCCGTAAAAGCACTGTTTGCATTGGGTCTTGTTATTCTTGTCCAGCAATTCGAAAATCAAATTGTTGTCCCAAAAGTGATGCAGCGAGCCGTTGGTCTGAATCCATTAATTAGCATTTTAGCTGTGTTGGTAGGTGCCCAATTATTTGGCATTCTTGGAGTGCTATTAGCCATCCCTATTGCGACGACTGTTTCTGTATTATTAACCGAGGTCTATCATTTTCGAAAAGATGAGCAAGATATTTAAATTGGCATGATTCTTTTTTTACGTCTGCTGCCATTTTTTATTCCTTTGTGCGAGGCTGGATTTTTTTTGCTACAAATTCAACATCCGTTGCTGTATCCATGGATTGTATTGGTCAGCGTAGTTCTTTTTCCGCTCGCAGCCATCGCAATTAGTTGGGGGCAGCTTCCATTTCGAGTGATGTGCTTGAAAATGGCGCCCTCATTTATTCTGCTGGCATCGCTTGCCTTTGCGCTTTTGTTGGTTGAAGGCACCGTAGCAATTTCCATCGTTATAGCCCTCGCAGCTGTTTGTTCGTGTATTTCTCTTGAATTGTTGTTTTTACTTTGCCATCATCCGGTTCGATATCCGGTAAACGGTCTTTCTCGGGTAAATGTAGCCTACGTGCCAATCGCCGTATGGTATATGACTGCGACGTGGAGTGGCCTATTGATTTTTCTGCACATCGATCGAAGCTGGTATGTCGTGTTTCTTGCTCTACTATCCGCAATTGTATTTTGTACGACCGGTCATACCAGTGCGACTTTGGAAGAAGATAGAACGTGGACTGTGGTAGGGTTGCTCGTCGGTATGCATGTGGGGTTGCTCGGATTACTGTTGCCGCTGGGAATGCAAATGCAGGGAATTGTGGCAGCTTTTCTTATTTCTGCGTCATTGCGAACCAGGCGGTATATTTATGATCCAAAGCCAACCATGCGCCAAGCCTATATTGAGGCTACATTCGCCATGGTATCGTTTATCAGCGTCCTGGTTACCGCGAAGTGGTTGTAAGTTCTTGTTAAACTCGCGATCTGCTTGTGCTTCACTCATAAAAATCCTCATCGTACGATTACGTACGCCTCCGGTTTTTATTCGCTCCAGCCCGGCGCATCTCATCGATTTTAACAAGAACTTCAGACCTGAATGAAAAACAAATTTTTATGAAATCTTTTCTTCCTTTTTTTATCCTCAATATTTTCTTCCTTGGTGCTGGTTGTAATACAAGGATCAATCCCGCTCCTGTCGCATGTACCATGGAGGCGAAAATATGTCCTGATGGTTCAGCGGTAGGTCGGGGAGGGCCGAGCTGCGATTTTGCTCCTTGTCCTCTCGTGCCCAATGAACCATCAACATCGGATACGGTTAGAGTTGTGCCTTCTCGCTTTTAATATTGTTATATGTCTGAATTCAGTACGGCAGTTTTTGGGAGCGGATGTTTTTGGTGTAGTGAAGCAGTGTTTGAGAGTTTGCGTGGCGTACAGTCTGTGATGCCAGGATATGCAGGTGGAAACACCGATCATCCAACGTATGAATCGGTGTGTTCAGGGGAGACAGGACATGCTGAGGTTATTCGGATTGAATTTGATCCTTCAAAAATTTCCTATACGGATTTACTGACGGTTTTTTTCGCCTCGCACGATCCGACCTCTCTCAATCGTCAGGGGAATGATATTGGTACGGAATATCGTTCGATTATTTTATATACAGACGAAACACAAAAGCAGCAGGCGGAGGCTTTTATCAAAACACTGAATGAAGGAGATGCTCAGGGGTTGCCAGTCGTCACAGAAGTTGTCCCTTTATTGGTATTCTATGAGGCGGAGCCATACCATCATCATTACTTCTTGAATAATCCGGATCAGGCGTATTGTCAGTTTGTGATTAATCCGAAGTTAGAAAAAGTTAAAAAACGATTTCATGAGTTATTAAAAATATGAACAATGATTCCATCAAAAAAGATAGTGAACTTTCTCCTGATCTGTATCATGTTGCGCGCGAAAAGGGGACGGAGGTGCCGTTTACGGGTGAGTATTGGAATAATCACGAACAAGGGATGTATCGCTGTGCGGTGTGCGGAACGGAATTATTTTTATCTGATACAAAATTTGATTCCGGCAGCGGCTGGCCGAGTTTTACCGAGCCTTCCAATTTGGCGCACATCACTCTGCATGATGATTTTAGCGGTGGCATGAAGCGCACAGAGGTTCAATGCAAGAATTGCGGGGCGCATCTTGGTCATGTGTTTGATGACGGTCCAAAAGATCAGGGAGGAAAACGATATTGTATTAATTCCGTATGTTTGCATTTAGAAGAGTCGCCAAAATAGACATAATTCGACTATGATCCTCTTTCTATTTGCCGTAATAGCTGGTGTGGTCACCATTGCAGGTCCCTGCATTCTTCCGCTTCTCCCCATTATTCTTGGAACCTCTACGGTGAAAGCTCACCCTTCACGGCCGCTGTTCATCGTATTGGGGTTTATTCTTTCTTTTGCGTTTTTCGCTGTTCTGTTTGGGGTATTTGGCAGTTTCTTAGGTATTCGTCCTGATACCTTCCGTACCCTCGCCTCGATCATTATTGGATTATTTGGACTTGTGATGGTCTTTCCGCGTCTACAAGAATCAGTTTTTATAAAACTGCAGCCTCTTTTGTCTCGAGCAACCCCGAAGGTCAATGCACTGGATGGTGGTTTATGGAGTGGCTTCCTACTAGGCACATCACTTGGTGTCGTTTGGTCACCATGCGCTGGGCCTATTCTTGGCTCAATCCTCACATTAGTAGCGAGTAAGCAAAATATCCCTCAGGCCGCATCATTGTTATTCGCATATGCACTAGGCGCGGGCATGCCCATGCTGCTCATTGCATATGGCGGGCAGGCGGTGGCGATGCGTGTTCGAGCTTTTGCGAAATATACGCACACACTTCAGCGCATATTTGGCGCTATCATCATTCTTGTCGCAATTGGTCTTTATACTGGCATTGATCGGAATGTGCAGACGTACCTTGTCACGAGCTACCCATGGTTATTTCCGAGCTTGAAATTGAGTCTTTAAAATCTATGACAAAACCAACCTTGATTGTAATGAGTATTTTTGGGTTTCTATGTGTGATCGCCGCTGCTGTTGCTTCGCAGGCGCCAAATTCTTTGAGTGCTCCAGATGTGCTTTCCGGTCTACTGAACACTCCGGGTACGCTCATTGCGAAAGAATCTGATTTACCTGTTTTATCGCCACGAATGCCCAATTTCCAGGGCATTACGAAGTGGTGGAATACGGCGGATGGTCAGCCGCTGACACCAGAAGGTCTGAAGGGAAAAGTTGTGCTCGTCGATTTTTGGACGTACTCATGCATCAATTGTATCCGTACCTATCCATTTTTAAAAACGATGCAGGAGCGATACGCCGATAAGGGACTAGTTATCGTGGGAGTTCATACGCCTGAGTTTGGATTTGAGGCCGATCAGAATAATGTCGAACATGAGATTCAAAAAAATGGATTGAAATATCCGATCGCTCTTGATCCGGTGTTTGGAACGTGGAATGCATATCATAATCAGTACTGGCCAGCAGAGTATCTATTTGATCGACAGGGACGTTTACGCCGTACTCATTTTGGTGAAGGAGAATATGATCAAAATGAGACCGCTATTCGAGCTTTGTTGTCTGAGGTGCCCGTTGAACTTCAGCCAATGGGAGAAGCTGTACCAACTCCAGATTTATCAAATATCAACACGCCCGAAACGTATTTTGGATTAGCTCGAGGGGAGGCGTTTATGGGGCATGTCCCTCCGGCGCAACAAGACACCGTTTTGCATCAGGCGGCTGAGGTCGATGTCAATAAATGGACCGCTGAAGGAACCTGGAAATTTGAACAAGAATATATACCAGTAAAAGATAGACCAGAAATTGATCGTTGG
>CAYRMN010000021.1:13357-19804 GCA_964425575.1 uncultured Gammaproteobacteria bacterium
AACAAGAATATATACAGGCTGATTCAGTCAACGCGGTATTCCGTTTTAATGTTCAGGCAGATATGCTCCATGTGGTGATGGAATCTGCTGATGGAAAAGATAAGCTGATTGAAGTGTCGGTCGACGAAGGAGGCGCTCAGAAAATGATCATTAATGCGTCGACGCTGTATACGCTTGCTCGGTTCCCACGGGCTGGACGCCACATTGTTCGGGTAAAAGTACTTAATCCAGGCGTCCGCTTTTACGCTGCCACCTTTTCGTAATTTGTTGTAACCTTCATGTCGAGACAACTTCTTGAATCATATAAGCGTTGGAAAATACGCCACCCTATTTTGGCAAAATTATTTGGAATAGTCTGTATTTTTGTAGGGGTGATTGGTTTAATTGCTCCGGTTATTCCTGGGTTCCCCATCCTTTTTATCGGCATAGAGCTTTTGGGATGGGACTTATCAATAGGTAACTATCTACGACGATGGCGAAAAAAATAAAAAAAATCATGCGGCATGACTGGCACGCCTCTCTCATCGCGCAGGTGAGTACTGACCTCCAAAGTGATGTGGTCATGGGTTTAGCGACAGCAGAAGCTGTACGAAGACGAGCGGAATACGGCCTGAATCAGCTTGCGACATCAGCACGATCATCACCTGTTTGGTTATTGTTTCACCAGCTGAATAGTGGTTTTATATGGATATTACTGGCGTCAATTATATTGTCCGGCTTGCTGGGACATACATCAGAGGCGATTGCCATTGGGATTATTATAGGGTTTTCCGTGTTGCTTGGTTTTTTTCAAGAGTGGCGTGCAGAGCGCGCGCTTGAGGCGCTGCAGGAGTTTGCTGTTCCTCACGCCCTAGTGTTACGCGATGGGGTTGAGCAGGATGTTTCTACTGCCGAACTTGTCCCAGGAGATATTGTGTTGTTTGAGGCGGGAACACGTATTCCGGCCGATGTTCGTCTGCTTGAGAGCGTGAACCTTCTTATTGAGGAAGCAGTGCTGACGGGTGAATCAATGGCGGTAGAGAAAGAGGCATCAATGGTATATCCGATAGACACCGTGCTTACGGAACGAAAGAACATGGCTTTCATGGGAACGATGGTGACAAATGGTAGGGGGCGGGGCATGGTGGTCGCTATTGGGATGGATACGGAGTTCGGTCATATTGCCGGTCTACTTCAGCGAGTAGAACGCTTGCAAACTCCGTTTCAAAAGAATTTGAGCCGTTTAGCAACGATCCTCACGCGAGTCGTTGTACTGATTGTGTTAGGCATTGTGCTTATAGGAATCATGCGTCATCAGCCCTTTCTTGAACTTTTGGTATTTGCAACCGCCTTGGCTGTGGCAGCAGTTCCTGAGGCTCTGCCTGCAGTAGTGACCATGTCGCTCGCTATTGGTGTTCAACGCATGGCGAAGCATCATGTCTTGGTTCGATATCTGCCTGTAGTAGAGACGCTGGGTTGTACGACGTACATTTGTTCAGATAAGACAGGCACACTGACGAAAAATGAGATGACAGTACGCAAAATGTTACTTCCCTCTGGAATCGCACTGGACGTTATGGGGAGTGGGTATGATCCACAGGGGGCATTTTTATGGAACGATCAGCCCTATGCCATTGACGAACAGTTACAGCGCGTTTTGCAAGCAGCCGTTCTTTCCTCTGACGCTCATATCGTGTTGACTGACGGTGTTCGTGTCTTGCGAGGTGATCCGACTGAAGGCGCACTCATTGTTGCAGCTGAAAAAGCCGGAATATCCCAAGAGATTCTCAATGAACATTTTCCACGCATTGCAGAAATCCCCTTCAGTTCGGAATCAAAGCGGATGACAACTCTTCATACGACACCCGAAGGCACAATTGCCTATGGGAAAGGAGCGGCTGAAATCATACTCGCGTCATGTACGCATATTCATTCAGAGAAGGGGATAGAACTTCTTTCTGACACAATGCGCGGTCGTATTCTTGAGACGGTTCATACGTTTGCAGAACAAGCCTTACGAGTGATTGGCGTAGCGTATGCAATGGCGCATAATGCGGCATCTGCAGAGCGTGACATGATTTTTTTAGGGCTGTTCGGGATGATTGATCCTCCGAGACCAGAAGCGAAACAAGCTATTTTACGGTGTCGTGAAGCGGGTATTAAGGTGCTGATGATGACAGGCGATCATGCCCAAACTGCCAAAGCCATTAGTCGTGAATTGGCTTTGCTTGGACCAGAGAGCCGCGTGGTAACTGGTCAAGAGCTATCTCGTATGAGTTCGGAGCAGCTTGAACGGGAGATTGAAACCATAAGCGTTTGCGCGCGAGTGTCGCCTGAGCACAAGTTGCGCATTGTCGAAGTTCTTCAACAGCGAGGACATATTGTCGCCATGACCGGTGACGGAGTAAATGATGCGCCTGCCCTCAAAAAGGCGGATATAGGTATTGCAATGGGTATAACCGGTACGGACGTAACGAGAGAGGCGGCAACCATGACTTTAACAGATGATAATTTTGCGTCGATCGTTGCGGCCGTGGAAGAAGGCCGTGTTATTTTTGCGAATGTGAAGAAATGTGCCATGTATTTGCTTTCTTCAAATTTCGGAGAAATTGGATTGATTGCGATGACGGTTATGTGTGGGTTGCCAGTTCCGTTGTCTGCTGTTCAGATTTTGTATCTGAATTTGGCTTCGGATGGATTGCCGGCACTTGCACTGGCGCTGGATCCAAAAGAACATGACAGCATGCAGCATCCTCCGCGTCATCGACGAGCGGGTCTCTTCTCGTCTTCCGCCTGGATACGCATGGGAATCGGGGGAGCGTGGGTAGCAGTTGCTCAGTTGAGCTTGTATGTCTGGGCGAGACGGTCTGGTATGCCAGAAACGGTGACCACAACGATGGTTTTTACTTCGCTCGTATTGATGCAGCTTATGAGCACCTATTGCTTCCGCTCAGAACGACGCTTTGTACTATCGCGGCTGTTGAGTAACTCTTGGCTCAATCGAGCGGTGGTTTGGGAGGTCTCGTTACTGCTCTTCATTCTCTATTTCCCTCTTTTACAAAAACCGCTTGGAACAGTTGGTCTTGCGTGGCATGAGTGGCTGATTGTACTGGGTGTTGCAACAACGATCGTTCCAATTTTAGAAATTACAAAATACATCTCAACACATTATACAAACAATAAATAACCTAAGGCTGTATTTTTCTTGCCTATTCGTTCCCAAGATGGGAATATGCGCATTGATCTTATGCAAGCCATCAACATACAAAATCTTTTTAAGAAATACGCCACAGGAACAGAGGCGCTGAAGGGCATTACATTACATGTTGAAGAAGGTGATTTTTTTGGGTTGTTGGGTGCGAATGGGGCCGGCAAGACAACCTTGATTGGCATTCTATGTGGACTGGTCAATCCAACGTCTGGAAATATTTCCATCTTTGGATTTGATGCTGATACGCAACGGGACCAAGCAAAACAAAAGATTGGAATTGTGCCCCAGGAATTTAACTTTAGTATTTTTGAAAAAGTGTGGGATATCCTGATTACTCAAGCTGGATACTATGGTTTAACGCCTAAAGAGGCCGCGCCTCATGCCGAAGAGCTACTAAAGCGTTTAGGATTATGGGAGAAGCGCAACCAACCGTCTCAGGTTTTATCGGGAGGTATGAAGCGTCGTTTGATGATTGCACGGGCCCTCATTCATCAGCCACGTCTTCTTATCCTTGATGAACCAACAGCGGGTGTTGATGTGGAGCTTCGTTACGGCATGTGGGAATATTTAACCGAACTTAACAAAAAGGGAACAACGATTTTGTTGACCACGCATTACCTTGAAGAGGCGGAGCGCTTATGTCGTAATTTAGCGATTATTAATAAGGGAGAAATTGTAAAAACAGGAGCGGTGAACGAGCTATTACAGGGCTTGGACGCTCGTACCTATGTATTGAATCTGGATACAACGAGCACTCTATCCAAGATACAGGGTTTTGCATTTACGGTAACGGATATGATGACTGCGGAAGTTCAGCTTCAAAAAGGACAGGAAGTAGGAGACCTTATTCGCGCACTTACCGCACAGCAGGTTCATGTGCAGGATATACGTCCACAAGAAAACCGTCTTGAGCGCTTGTTTTTAAATACCATTCGAAGCGAAGTATGAATTTTCACATTCAGTGGGTCGCGTATAAAACCATCGTTGCCAAAGAAGTCGGCCGCTTTATGCGTATTTGGCGACAAACACTTTTACCGCCAGTCATTAGCCAATCATTGTATTTTGTAATTTTTGGAGGGTTTATTGGTTCTCAGGTGCGCCTTATTAATGGCGTTCCCTACATGGCCTTTATTATTCCGGGACTGATCATGATGGCGGTAATCAATGGGTCATTCGCAAATGTTTCATCTTCCTTTTTTTCAAGTAAATTTCAAAAAAATATTGAAGAAATGTTGGTCGCGCCTGTTGATGAATTCGTAATGCTGGCGGGGTATGTTACTGGAGGGATGCTGCGAGGTATTCTCACGGGTGGTTTGGTGTTCATTATCTCTCTTATTTTTGTCAGACCTGTCGTTCATGATGCATCTGCTATTATTATCTTTTCATTTTTGACAGCCCTCGTGTTTTCTCTTGGTGGCATGTTGAATGGTCTCTGGGCAAAAAAATTTGATGATGTTGGGACATTTTCCACCTTTATTCTTGTGCCCTTAACGTATCTTGGAGGAGTTTTTTATCCAATCAGCTCCTTGCCAACATTGTGGAAAAATATCTCGCTGCTCAATCCGATCGTGTATATGGTTGAGGGATTTCGTCAGGGGTTTATTGAACACACTGGTGGTTCAATATGGATTGGTGCATCTCTGCTCATTTTTCTATCCGTAATTTTGACTATTTGGACATATACCCTTCTACGCAAAGGAAAAGGGATGAGATCATAAAAGAACGCACTTATCGTCTGTAGCTTGAGAGGATTGTGTGCTATTCTTTGTGTAAGATACAACTGTGATTTTTCTTTCTAGTGTAGAACGATTTTTGAAACAGGTTTGCATTGTTTTTGTGCTCCTGGGTTGTTTTATTTTTCTGAATTCTTCAGAGGTGTTTGCGGCAGCAATTCCTACAACGTTGGGATATCAAGGACGTCTGAAAAATGCTGCTGGTACAGCACAGAGTGGATCATTCAATTTTACGTTTCGTCTATATGCTGCCTCGGTTGGTGGCGCAGCGCTTTTTACTGAGATTCAACCAAACGTGTCTGTTGATCAAGGCTTTTTTACTGTTCAGCTTGGCAGTGTGACTGCTTTCCCGCCTAATTTTGATTTCACCAAACCTCTTTATTTGACGACGGAAGTCAATGGAGATGGAGAGATGGCGCCACGCGTGGCTGTGAATAGCGTGGCCTACGCCATGACAACCGCAGGAGTTCAAGCGACTGCCGCTGCTCCTGCTTCGGTTGTTGGAGGGAGCATGTATTACAATACGATTGATGGGGGGCTGTATTACTACGATACGAATCTTGCCTCGTGGCGCTCTCTTGGGGTAGCAAGCGGAACGCTTCAAGATGTTACCAACGCTGGAAAAATAACAACTCAAGATATTCAATTTAATGGGGGAACGTCTACCGGTGCTTTCGATATATCTAACACTTTAACAGTAAGTGGTTTAACCAGTCTTCAAAACGTCAACTCCGTTGCTGCCACCTCCACCAACCTCGCCTCCACAAATGCTTCTACCACCAACCTCGTTGTTTCAACCGGTCTCTCCCTTCCAAACAACTCCATCACAGACGCCTTCGTCGTGAATGGCCTCACGATTGATGCAACGGGCTCTGTCTCCGCCACTGCCATTAACTCTGGCACTCTTGGCAATGGCTCTGTGACTCTCGCCCTTGGCTCCTTTGGCTCCATCACTGGTTCTCTTGCAGATGGGAACATTGCAGATGCACTCACCGTGAGTGGGGGAACCATCGACAACACTCCAATTGGAGCCATCACTCCTTCGACCGGTGTCTTTACGAATGTGACGACGACGAACGCCACGACCACAAACCTCGCCTCGACAAACCTCACCTCAACCAACGTCTCTTCCACCAATCTCACCGCCACAGGCCTTGTCGACTTCACGGGCGCCACAGTCTCAGGCCTCTCCTTCAATGCCCTCACGGTCACGAATCTCACCTCAACCAATTCCACAAGCACGAACGCCACCTCAACCAACAGCGCCACTACGAACCTCGCCGTCTCAGGTTCATTGAACCTCACAGGCGCCACCATCTCCGGCCTCTCTCTCGCCTCCACTGATCTCTCGAATGGCGCCAACATCGCCCTCTTAAATGGCACCCAAGTCTTCACAGGTGGCAACACGTTTGGAAACACAACGAGCACCAATGCAACGACGACGAATCTGGCTGTCACAGGTCTCCTGACCCTTCCAAACAACTCCATCACAGACGCCTTCGTCGTGAATGGCCTCACGATTGA
>CAYRMN010000021.1:19904-24244 GCA_964425575.1 uncultured Gammaproteobacteria bacterium
CAGGTGGCAACACGTTTGGAAACACAACGAGCACCAATGCAACGACGACGAATCTTGGAGTTACACAAATTATTTCTCCCTTGAATACCTCGTTGAATCTTACGGCTCAAGGTTCTGGTGTTATTACATTCTCCGAAGACGCAGATACAAACCTTCAAATTACGGCTGCAGGAGCTCCCGGCTTGGATATGCTGTCTCTCACAAATAGCGGTCAAGGCGCAACGGTAAATGGTGTTGATGGATTATCTGCGTCAATTTTTACCGCCACAGGCGCCGGAGCAAATAATTCCGCACTTCATGCCATTATAGGAAATGCCCCAGTTGATGCGAGTGATATTTTGAATGGTTTAGAAGTTACAGGAGTGGCTCAGACGGTGGCATCGACCAACCAAAATCTTATCCGTCTGACCCCAGCTTCCAGCGGAAATTCCGCTGGAACACTAACAGGATTGCAGATCGATAATATTACTACTCCTGGCAATGCTACCGAAAATGCCATTACTGTTGGAACGGGTTGGGATACGGATATCAATTTAACCGATACGACTTCAACGATCGCTATTCCGACGGGTGGTTCGCTGGTCATTAAAAACGGAACACGAAATATTTTAGCGGTAAACGATTTAAGTACGAATTTTGGAGCTCAAGTTGAAGCTGGTGCATTCCTAAGCTACAATTCCTATATTGGAGATGAGTTTTTTCTCCTAAGAAATGCTGTTTCAGCCAACACTGCACAGGCATGGGGGGACATCGCTGTTTGGTCTGTTAACTTATCAGGGACTTGTTCATTCGCAAACGCAGTTGATTATAGCGGTGTAACGAGTATTGCGTGTTCAGCGAATCCCAGCATCGGTTTGTTGTCTTTTACGAACAGAGGAGTCACAACGCTGCGCCCTACATATAATGCTTCCCGCTTACCACTTGTGGCAATCAAAGGACGTATCAATACTTCAGCTGGCAGTCCAGATGCGAGCCATCGCGCATATCTTGGTTTGGGGGATATGACAGTCGCTGCAGCGGGCCCTCCTAACAACGGTATCTTTTTTAGCAACTGCTCAAGCACTGATCAAACAACGACATGTGGTACGACGTGGAATGGCGTCGTAAGAACTGGCGGTTCTTCAGGGACGACGTCTGTTGTGACGTGTCCAGGTAGCTTTACACCAACCCTTCACTCTGTGTTGATTATTAAGGGTATAACTGCAACAAGCGTTAGTTTTTATGTAGATAATGACGTCTCAGACGGGGTTGCGCCAATACTGTGTGGAACGCTTTCAACGAACGTGCCGAATGCAGATCTGACCGGACATCTAAAAGTTGATATGGTTGCTGCGAATACGGCTACGCTCTTTTTAGACTATTTCCGTACCTGGCAAGATGATCCTGCTGGAGGAGCATTAACGAGTTCAGCCCCTGTAGAAGCCGTCCCTGCTGCACTTATGGATTTAACAGGTCAATCAAGTGTTACGCAGATGTATCCTTCTGAAGATCTTGCATTGCCGCCTGGAACGTTGCTTGCACTTGATACAGCTCAAACATCCACTCCGAATGTTGTTCCTGCCACCGTATCGCGCACATTACCATTTATTGGAATTGTCTCTTCGGATCCCGGAGTGACGCTTGATAATGGATCTTTTCAAGGGGTTCGAACGGCTATTAGTGGTCGTTCCTCTATTCTTGTCTCTACTGAAAATGGACCTATTGAAATGGGGGATGAGTTAACGGTTGGCTCACAGCCTGGTATTGCAGTAAAAGCCATAAAGTCTGGTCAAAGTATTGGTCGCGCTCTAGGATTCTATTCTGGTTCTAGCGTTGGTCAGGTTCCAATAATGATTCAAATTCAAAACCGTAGTACAGCTCATACGATCGAAGAATCACTTGGAATTCCTGCCATTTCAGGAGAAATGACTCAAAATGATATTCTTTCATCCGTACTTTTAAAACAAGGATCTGCAAGTGCTGGGGTTGTAGGACAAGCTGCCTCCTCATCATCGGATTTGTTTCTTGACCGATTGGTTGCAGGACTAAGCATTGTAACGCCTACGCTTACGGTCCAAGATGCGACTATTTCAGGAACATTGAGCGTTGCTGGCACAACAATACTACATGGATTGCAAGTTGAATCTTTGCAGGCGGATTCAATTCAAAGCCCAGTGCTCGCAAGTGTGACAGGAACATTGAGCGAATTGCAGGCCTCAACAACGGTTATGGAGAACCTGCTCTCCATGATGACCGATCGTTTCAATCAAAATGATCAAAAGTTCGCTATTCTGGGTGCTCAGTTGGCATCTTTAGCGACGGCTGCGCCTATATCTGTTGCCACGTCTACGTTTACAAATGGATTAACTGTCGACGGAGCCGCCTTGTTTCATGGTGGTTTACAGACGGATTCTGTTTCCTCACTTGCCGATTTGATCACATTCCAATCGGATGTCTTCTTCGTTGGTCATCCATACTTTAATTCGGATAGCGGAGGATTCGCTGTGATTCGACAGGGGCAAACAGAGGTCAGTGTTCATTTTGAACATGACTATATAGTAGAGCCGGTGGTAAACACCTCCATTTCCTTTAATGAAAGTGATACCTCTTCGGCATTTTCCACGGATACAGCGCAGTTTTTTGCGAGCGACCTCTCATTCATTATTAAAAACAAGAGCACGCATGGCTTCACGATCGTTCTAAACAAGCCGGCACCAGCAGACGTTTCTTTTAGCTGGATGGCAATGAGTATTAAGAACGCGCAAACGAGCTTTTCAGAAGAGTCGGCACAAGCCTCTGCGGATTTACCTATATTTGCTCCGCCCGCTTCCATCGAAAATGCGCTGAGCACTTCTTCTCAAGATGTTGTGACGAGTACAGCTTCTGATTTTTCACTCTCATCAACGACCCCAGCAGGAGATCCGCCTATAGAATCAATAAATGCTGCACCTCCTACAACGACTGATGATACAGCGACTGATATACCACCCACGCCACCAGCATCAGATGTATCTGAACCATCCGATGTATCTGCTTCATCTTCTCAATAAATCCACTCAGATAAATTTCCATCTTCTTGTTTCGCTCATCATGAGTTATACTATTGATATCTAAAAATATTTTATGCGTATGAAAAATCCAATGAGCAGTGGACAGCGAGTAGGGTATCTTGTCTTGATTGTGTTGGTTGCTATTTTGGCAGCAACCAGTAGTTTTTTTTATCGAGAGTATACGGCGCTCGCAAAAAACGCTCCCAAACAACAAGAATCCGTCACCAAGCTTTTACAAGAAGTTGGTCGTTTGATTATCTTGCCTGACAACGAAAGCCCGACCGTAGCGACGGTATCTGATCTCTCAAAACTTAAGAATCAAGTTTTTTTTGAACACGCTAAGGTGGGGGACAAGGTTCTTATTTATACCAATGCAAAAAAGGCTATTCTCTACAGTCCTTCCGAACATAAGATCGTCGAAGTTGCCCCATTGAATATTGGCGCACCTACAGCGACTTCAACGCGTTAATGGGAATTTTTTCTCATGCGATGGCCTGTTCTCTTGAGCATCTCGCTCTGTCTTCTGGGTACGGCCTCAGCAGTGTTCGCGACAGATCAATCCAGCGCACATTTTAAAAATGATGATTCGACGTTCATCCCAGCATTGTTTGACGTAACATCTGGCCAGTTTAAAATTACCGGTTCATTTGAACCGATTGTCGGCCTTTCAAATAGCCCAACCTATAAGGTTTATCACGGAGTCTCGCTAAAAGAAGTTGTGATTGTTGTCCCGCCACCCCCTCCACCGGTTGATAATGGTGGTGGAGGAGGTGGAGGAGGTGGAGGTGGAGGTTCGAACAGTGGAGAGCCTGCAGCAACGTCAACATCTGCCTCAACGAGCGTCCATTTTTCCGGACGCGCGTATCCGTTAAGTCATGTCACGGTGTTGAAAGATGGACAGATCGGCGCCTCGTCTATTGCTGGGCCAGATGCCGTTTTTGATATTTCTTTAACGGGTTTATCAGCGGGTAAATATAGTTTTACAATTTATGGGGAAGACAATAAAAGTCGTCGTTCATCATTATTCACCTTTCCCGTAACGGTAACCGCCGGAGCTCAAACATCTATTAGCGGAATTTTTCTCTCTCCGACCATTGACGTTGATAAGAGTCAGGTACGCAAAGGAGATACGTTGGCCATTTTTGGCCAAAGTGCTCCAAATAGCGACGTGAGCGTCGTTGTGCATTCAGATCAGACATTGGTGGGGAAGACAATCGCGGATCGAAACGGTGTATATCTCTACAATTTAGACACAACGCCACTTGACCTTGGATCACACGCGGCTCAGTCAAAAACAATTCTGGCTTCAAA
>CAYRMN010000022.1:0-18708 GCA_964425575.1 uncultured Gammaproteobacteria bacterium
GATGCAGACCGCGAACCCCGCCCTTCGCGAAGAGCGGGGGACAAAGGTATGCGCCAAATACGGAAGTCCTGCACATCACATGACTGATATTAACATCAAGGCGCAAGATCAAATCTTACGAGGTCAGTATGCGAACATGATGCAGGTAACGCATGCGAAGGAGGAATTTATTCTTGACTTCATGCTCGCATTTCCACCTCAGGGTGAATTGGTGTCGCGCTTGATCGTGTCACCTGCGCACATGAAGCGTATTGTGCATGCGCTTATGGATAACGTGCATAAATACGAGCAACAATTCGGTTCTATTGAAGAAGCGGGCGAACCAAAACTTTTAAATGGCTAAAGATTTTTACAAGATCCTTGGGGTCGAAAAGAGTGCTTCACAGGACGACATTAAAAAGGCGTTCCGTCGTTTAGCGCACGAGCATCATCCAGATAAAGGCGGTGAAGATAAAAAATTCAAAGATATCAACGAAGCGTATCAGGTGTTGGGTGATGCGCAGAAGCGCGCACAGTACGATCAATTCGGTTCCGCGGCGTTTGAACCTGGTGCGGGAGGATTTGGTGGAGGTCAGCCTGGTGGATTTGGATTTGATCCTTCAGGCTTTGGTTTCAACATGAATATGGAGGACATGGGGGACTTGGGAGATGTGCTGGGTGGTATGTTTGGGTTTGGAGGTCGGGGAAATCGAGAAACCAGAGGACAAAACATTGAAGTTGATGTCACGCTCACGTTTCTTGAAATGATTAGTGGCGCACGCAAGACCATTTCGCTCTATAAACAAAGCGCTTGTGAGTCCTGCTCTGGGAGTGGGGCTGAGGCTGGCTCCTCGTTTACCACATGCTCTGTTTGTAAGGGAAAAGGTCAGACCGAGAAAGTTCAACGCACTATTTTTGGGACGGTTCAGGTTGCTGTGCCGTGTATGGATTGTCAGGGAAAGGGCAAGATGCCTGAAAAAAAATGTAGTGCCTGTAAAGGAGACGGAGTTCAGCGTCGGGAAAAGAAGATGGAGATTGATATTCCAGCCGGAATCAGTGAGGGTGAGGTATTGAAGATTACTGGAGAGGGCGAATATCCTGGTCGTCAAGGACGACCTGGCGACCTTTTTGTTCGCGTTCACATTACGCAGCATCCCGTGTTTGGCCGCGAGGGAAACGATGTGTATTCAACGGTCCAGGTTCCGTATACCACTCTTTCATTGGGCGGATCGGTGGATGTTGAAACCGTTGATGGCATGGGCCAGCTCAAGATTCCGGAAGCAACACAGGGCGGAACGGTGTTCAAATTGCGCGGGAAGGGTGTTCCATTTTTACGTTCGCGCGGACGAGGGGATCAGTATGTGACCGTCCATCCTCTGGTTAATAAGAACCTAACCCATGAACAGAAAAAGCAACTAGAAGAATTAAAAAAGACGGGGCTATAGACGCGCTCTGTCATTTCGACCAGCGGCCGTCCTCAAAAAATCAAACAATAAAGGCCAACGTGGAGAAATCCTTTAGAAAGATCTCTCCACTGCGCTATGCTTCGGTCGAGATGACAGACTATTTGGAAGCGATGGTACAAAAAATAGAAATATAGGTTTTCCTATTTTTGTCTGCTATACTCTGGTCATCTATGGGCCAAATCGTTTCTTTCATCACCTCACTAAACTGGTCGAATCCAACCTGGGATATTTTTATCCTGTTGTTTTTTATCGTTGGGGCGCTTCTCTACGGATTATCGCTTGGCCGAGATCGCGTGATTGTGATTTTAGTTGCGATCTATATGGCGCTCGCGGTTGTTACGAACGCGCCGGCACTTTCATCGCTGAATGTATCGCTTCACTTGAATGAAAATTACGTGTTGCAAGTCAGCATTTTTCTTGGCATTTTTGTCGTTGTTTTTTTTCTCTTGTCACGCAGTGCGCTCTTAAAAACATTGGGAGGTTCTGACGCACCCGGATCATGGTGGCAAACCATTGTTTTCAGCATGCTTCAAGTTGGTCTATTGATCAGTGTTACCTTAAATTTTCTGCCACCAACTATTACCCAGGGATTGACCCAGGTCACAAAAAATATTTTTATGAGCAATTATGGCCGCAGTGCTTGGCTCATTCTTCCTATTGTATTCATGGTGATCGCTCCAAAAGGAAAACATGAAGCGGGAGAGTAAGGCGTAGGAGCGTGTGCCACACGCCCTCGTCGTTTATTTATTTGCCAGATAGACGATTTCAGTGGCAGCGATCGTATCGTGTGATGCGATTTTTTCTTGTGACGTAATCCGTACCCATCCACCTACGGGAATATCAGTGAATGACATTTTTTCAGTACGACTTGGAGATGGGGGACGTGGCGCAGCAGTTGAATGTGTGCGAAGCTCTTGTTGAATTTGTTTAGGTGTCTTGAGAGTTTCTTTATAGACGACAGCGTTTTGGGTTGCAAGAAGAACTTGGATTGTGGTTGAAGAGTCTGTGTTGATAATAAATCGATCTTTTTGTTTTTCTTGAACAGTGCCAGTAAGAATATACGAGGTTGAAGATGAGGACTCGAGGTCCGCAACTGCTTCAGGCGGAGGAAGAGGCGCCGCGTTGATCGAGAGAGCCTGGGGCTCAGGAGCAAGTCGATTCGTACGGTCGTTCACGATCATGGGCGCTGATGTTTTCATCCATAGATCTACCGCCAGTAGCATGATCGTGGTGATCAGTAAGGCGGAACAGAGGACGACGAGAATAGGGCGTGAATAGGAGCGCTTGCGCATATCGTTGAATAGTATAGCAAGAGATGGGGTAGAGCGCACATGATGAATCCGCACTCAACCGCTGCGGATTCCCGCTGGAGATGGTCAACGGTCCTCGCTTGTTTTTGTGCGGTTCCATCATATGCGTTGGTGAGTGAAAATATGGGGAATGACAAGTGCTCTGGACAGAGTATTGTTTTTATGCTTACATACTGGCACACTCTCTGTGAGGAGAGGCGACGCGGATCATCTGCGCCGTTTTGTTCCTTACACTCAACACGGAGGTCCGTCATGGATCGACGCTTGTTTCCTCATCAGTGGTTGCTGGTGCTGATGCTGGTCATCAGCCCGATCGTGGCATGCTCCTCCGAAACGGGTGCGCCATGGTCGTTCGACATCAGAATTCGCGTCGTCGAGACGACCTCGACGTCCGCTTCGTCAAGCGGAACAAGCACGACAACAAGTCATGCTTCCTCCGGGATGATGACCACACCGACGGTGGTCTGCCTCCAGGGCTACTGCGGAAGCGAGGACGGAGGAGCCGGCAACGGTGGCTCCACTGGTTCCGCTGGTGGATCACCGAACACAACTTCCACCACGACGAGTGGCGGAGAAGGCGGCAACGCCACGACGAGCACCGCGACTTCCTCCTCTACGGGAGGCGCTGGCGGCTCTGGTAACGGCGGCGCAAGTGGCGCGGGCGGAGTGCCCGGCACTGGCGGCGACGCGACCACAACCACCACGAGCGGCGGTAGCGGCGGTGCCGGCGGCATGGGCGGTGCAGGTAACGGCGGTGCTGGTGGACAAGCTGGCGCCACAGGCGTTGGTGGTGTCGCTGGAGCTGCGGGCGCCAACGGTGCAGGTGGCACTGGCGGCACCTTCGCATCGGGCGGCGGCGGCACGGGCGGAACGTCTGGCGCAGGCGGCGCCCTCACGGGCGCTGGCGGCACGGGCGGCTCGGTCGCGGTCGGTGGCGGTGATCCTGCGGATGCAGGCGTCCCCATCGATCCCGACGCAGGCACTCCTCCGGCGGACGACGCGGGTGACGGCAGCGTCCCCGCAAATCCCGACGCGGGCACGGATGCTGGCGGACCCCCGGTCTGTCAGCCGCCGGTTGCACAACCGGTGACCTGCTCTGGGTGGATCGCACACGCTGATGCCAATCTCGCGGCGTTGAGCGTGGTGAGCAGCGGTGTGGCGATTGCGCCCAACGAGGCGTATGTCGCTGGTGGTATGAACGCCGGCAAGATCGTCCGCTTCGACGGATCCGCCTTCATTCCTCAAGCTCTCAGCCCGATCCCGTTCAGCATCAAGACGGTCGACATGCTCGATGGTCACCTGCTCGCCTTCGGTCGCGGACCGAAGTTCGGGTACGATTGCATCGTGCTCGAAAAAACCGGCCAGGATTCATGGACAAAGGTTCTCGGAACGCCGTCCGTGGGTTCTTCTGGAGGCTGTGTCCACGGCTGGGGCACGTCGGCGGACATGTTTCTCCTTGCGCTGACCGGAACTGGAGATACCGCCGTCTATCGAGGTCCACTCCATGGGCCTTGGGTCCAGATGACGATCCCTGCGCTGCCGATGAAGACCCGTCCCGAGCGTATCTGGGGCATTGGCAACATGGTCTACGTCGTCGGCCGCAAGATCGACGCGCAGTCCAATGACGCGGGTGGGATGTTCCTGGTCTACGACAGCAACGTCGGCAACCAGTGGATTTCCATTCAGGTCGATCCTCAAGTAGCAGAGATCTTGGCGGTGAACGGCAGCGATTCCTGCGATGTCACACTGGGCGGTCGAAGTTTCGGATCGCCAGCCATGGGTGTGATGATCTCGTTCGATGGCGCAATGCTCTCAGCGCCGTCCTTCCAGCCAGAAGTCAGCACGATCTTCCAGATCGCGAAGACAGCGTCTGGTGGCCTTCTGGCAGTTGGAGGTCTCGACGGGTTCGTCCAGACCTGGATCGGTACCGAAAGCGTTGCTCAGGATTTCCAATGGAGCGATCCTATGTCGCCCCTGAGCTATCACCCCCGCGGAATCGTTCGGATTGCCGGCTCGGACGTCACCCTCGTTCTGGCCGATGAGGCCGTCCTCAGCGGGGCCTGCAACTGAACTCCCCTTCCACTTGAGAGCTCCTCCGATGATCGCGACATCGGACGGAGCTCTCTTTTCTTTTTGTGCTATACTTCCTGTATATGCGATTTCATCGTTTTTCTTATGTCATTGGAGCGGGTGTAGGTTTGGCTTTTCCACTTATAACATGGGCAGCTTTTAACGGACCAGTGCAGGCACCGCCTCTCGGCAATGTTCCTGGGGTTGTTTGGAATAGAACGACTGCTGGAGGGGATGCGAATCAACAAACGGGAACTGAATTTAATATTGCTGGGAGTGGGCGTTTGGGTGGGGACTTGATTTTAGAAGATTCAAAAGCTTTGCGTATTGATAAAGTAGGAGCCGCATCTTTTAATATTGGTAATTGGGGAGCGGGGTCACGACCTTTGACGGTTTCTATTTTTGGAGATTTGGAAATGGCGTCTTTTGGGCCCGGGGTAGGTGAAGAAGGCAAAATCACCGCACCAAAGTTCTGTCTCAACGCGGACTGTATTACGGAATGGCCGAATGGGAAGGAGTATCTGCGACTTGATGGAGGAACGATGTCAGGACTTCTTGAAATTCCATCCTTTAAAATTGATAACGGAAATGGATATCGACTTCTTACCTCCGATCAGCAAACGTCGCCTTCGGTTGATCCATCTTTTAATCCTTCGTTTATTGACCTAACTGGCCCCGTGGGAAGATTGGAACTATTGAGTCAGAATTCTAGAAACCTGATTCAGGCTACGTTGCCAACGGCAAATGTGTTTGATCAAGCCTTTAAATTTTCGCAAGGATCCGGAGTGTCTACAGCCCTAACGCTAGAGGGTCTAAAGAAAAATGATTCAGCGTTGTATTTTACCATTCCTGGAGCTGGATTAACTGGAAGACTTGGTGACTTTCAAAATATTGCTGGGTTGACTGTTGATAAAAGCTCATCTGATTTAACATCTCGCGGGGCAGTCTTCTCTGTTACAGGCAGCACAACGGCGGTAACGCTTTTACCTGCTGTCGCTGGGGGTAACGGTGGAAAAGCCGCTGACCTTGTAGGAAATGTTACGATGAAGGGAAATTTTAAACTTACTCCTCAGCCGGGGGTGACGGGTGCAGGGGGAATGGATGTGACGGGCGGTCAATACGGAGGATATTTTACGAATACAACCGCTCCTGGATATTCGGCTTGGGTTGGATATAATGGATATGGAGGCTGGTTTACAGCCCCGGCTGGTGGGTATGGCGTGTATAGCACGCAAAATATTGGTGCGGGTGGAGATTTGGTGGCAACAGGAAAGCTTCAGGTGAATGGAAACGTTCAGACGGGCGCAAACATCGTGGCGCCAAACAATACCCTTGAAAATTGTATGTGGGAGACTACCTCACTCGCCTCAACGAATTATATTTGTTCTGCGAACAAGATTATGGCTGGTATGCATAAGAGTGCGGCGGGGGTGGTCGATCAGATGTACTGTTGTAATTTGTAGGCGTGTCTTAAAAATGGCGATCTGCTCGGTCTTCACATCGTCGTTTACTCACCGTAGATTACTACGCCTCGCAAACTCCTTGCTCCAGACCGTCGCATCTCATCCATTTTTAAGACACGTTTTTGGGATAGAAACTTCATACATGGCTATGCTCAAATTTTGGAATACGGCGAATCGAAAAGTTGAAGAATTTGTTCCGCTTACCCCAGGTCAGGTGGGGATGTATGCGTGTGGTCCGACGGTGTATCAGCGGGCGCATATTGGCAATCTTCGAACGTATCTCATGGAAGATCTTCTTCGACGGGTGCTTCGGATGCGTGGATTTGAAGTGCGTCATGTCATGAATATTACGGACGTCGGTCATCTGACGGATGATGCCGATCAAGGTGAGGACAAAATGGATAAAGCTTCACGCACCACAGGACGTTCGGCCTGGGATATCGCTGCGGAATATACTCGTCTGTTTGAGCAGGATTTAGAAACGTTGTGTATCCTGAAGCCAACTGTCATGCCACGAGCGACGGATTGTATTCAAGAGCAGATTGCATTGATTCAAGAGCTTGAACGTCGAGGGTTTACCTATACGACGTCAGATGGTGTGTATTTTGATACAGCTGCCTTTTCAGATTATGGAAAGTTTTCTGGGCAAGCCCTTGCGGAAAAAGAGGAGGGAGCTCGGATTGGCGTGAATGCAGAAAAACGAAACCCAACAGATTTTGCGCTGTGGAAGTTCTCATATCCTCAGGGAAGACCTTTCGATGCCACTCAGGATGATGGTGCTCGTCGACGACAAATGGAATGGGAGAGCCCGTGGGGGGTAGGGTTTCCAGGCTGGCACATTGAGTGTTCTGCCATGTCGCGGAAAGAGTTAGGCCAGCCATTTGATATTCATGCGGGCGGTGTGGATCATATTCCGGTCCATCATGAAAATGAAATTGCCCAAAGTGTGGCGGCCTTTGAGGTTCCGTTAGCTCGTTATTGGTTTCATGTTGACTTTTTGTTAGTCGATGGGCAAAAGATGTCGAAGTCATTAGGAAATGGGTATACGCTCGACGATATCACGCAGCGCGGTTTTGACCCTATGGCGTTTCGTTATTTTTTACTTGGCGCGAGTTATCGTCAAAAGCAAAATTTTACATGGGATGCACTTCAGGCAGCTCAAAATGCCCTGCATCGTCTTCGATCTATTGTTCGAGACTGGCAGCCGGCTGATTCGATTCTGCTTGATATTGAAGCGGAGTTTATGGAGGCGCTGGATGATGACTTAAACGTGCCGCGAGCGCTCGCGGTCATGTGGAAACTCATTGATCGCGATGCCTCGACAGCATCTAAAGCTGCTACGTTATTGTATATGGATGAGGTCCTTGGTCTTGGATTGCAGGAATATATCGCACATCCTGTTCAGATTCCCACCGAGATTCAAGCACTCATGGAGCAGCGGGAGGTGGTGAGACAAGCGAAAGATTGGTCAGCATCTGATCGACTCCGGGACGAGATCGTGTCACGAGGTTGGATTGTGGAAGATACGGGTGATGGACAGAAGATAAGCCCTAAATCCACTTTTTCCATTTAAAAATGGAAAGCATGCCAAGCGTCCCAGTCAGCATAAGGCCGATAATGATCCAAAATCCATGTGGATGATCAACGATTGGCATGCCAATCGTATTCATTCCAAAAATACCGGCAACGAGCGAAAGTGGGAAAACAATCACGGAAAAAACGGTTAGCGTCTTCATGATTTCATTGATTCGAAAATCAATGAGAGAGGCATTTGTTTCATGAAGCGCATTGACAGTTTCCCTTTGTACTTCAAGAACATCCCAAATTTCTTTTGTTTGTTCGATAAGTCGTTCAAAGTAGACACGAAGTTGTTCAATCGGGAAACGTGGCTCGGCGGATTCAATGAGGGCTGAAATGACTTTTTTATGGCCTTGCATTGTCTTCCGTACATCAACAACATTCGTTTTGATTCGTAAAAGTTCTTGAATAAGATTCTTTTCGTAATCCTTAAACAACCTTGTCTCAATTGAGTCGATATCTTCTGAAAGATGAATCAGCATTGGAAAAACGTCGTCGATGAGCTCGCTGAGGAGACTGTAGAGGAGGTGCGCGATGTCATCAACAGGGCAGATTCCATTTGACGCCGTTAGTTCTAAGCTCGTTTTTTGATAGGCTTCAAAGACACGATGTATTCCGGGCAATTGATCTTTATTCACCGTAACAAGACGGGTGGGGGAAATAAAAAAATCTACTTCTGAGGTGTGGATGGTTCGTGATGCTCGATCAAATACTGGATACAGGAGAATCATGAAAATATAGTCATCCCGTAGCACGAGTTTATGACGTTGTAGAGGGGGGAGCGTTTCTTTTAAATCAATCGCGTGGAAATGGAATTCTTTTTTGAGCGCATTGATTTGCTTGATCTCATTATTCGAAACGCGCACCCACTCAAGGGTTCCGAGTTGAACTCGTTGGATGAACGGCGCGAGAGGACGTGACACGGGAATAGTATAAGGCAGAATGTATAAACTTCAAAATGATTCACGATGTTTGTGTCATTCCTACATATGCGGAAATGACAGACTTTCTCTTTGTTCTATGCTACACTTTGAGTCGTCTATGGTAGATATTTTGAATGGTCTCAAGCCTGACATGATGCCTCCTCGGCCGGAGGATGCATTTCAGGAGAGTGGCAAGGCGGCCGATGAGAAAGCACAAGAGGGGCTGTCTGAATCACGAGAGCAGTTTTTAGAGCATTCAACAGATCGAGAAGCGCCACTCACTCCTCAGGCTAAAAAGATCGAAACGGCATCGTCATCAGCATCTACGACGAGCGGAACTTCTGCTAGAACGACTGATGAGGTGACGCTAAAGATTGAAAAGATTTTGGAAGAGGATATGGGGGATCTGTATAAAAGCATGACTCCAGATACTCAGATACGGTTTAAGAAGAAAGGAGAGGAAATCGCGGTGGCAATCGCGGAGATGGTGCGAACACTTAAAGTCCATGCTGCTAAACTCATCCGTTTGATCCGCGACTGGCTACATATGATCCCCAAGATCAATAAATTTTTTTTAGAGCAGGAGGCCAAAATTAAAGCGGATGAGATCATTGAATACATTGAGGCCAAAAAGGAAGACGCCAATAAACTCCCATAAATATGGACGACGCCCTTTTTGTTTCATGGCTTGATATCGATACAGTGCTGCAGAGCCCAATTTTTTGGGCAATCGTAACAATTGGAAGTTTGGTGATCATTTTGATCGTTGCTCTATTTGTGATTCGACGTGCCTACAATCGGAGTGGAAAAGCAAAACGTGCGTTTGATATGCGGGTGCTGTGCATTAAGGTTCCAAAAGAAGCAAAAAAGGAGGATGAGGGCGGCAAATCACAGCAGCAGATTCAGGAGATGATTGGTGTCATGGAAACGATTTTTTCGACGATCGGGTCGATGACGGCGGAACATGGGTTTGGCGCGTGGCTATTTGGAAGGGATGACCAATTCTCGTTCGAGATCGTGTCGCATAAGGATAAGATTTCTTTTTATGTGGCGATTCCGCAGGTACAACAGAATTTTATTGAAGAGCAGGTACATGCGCAGTACCCCTATGCGCAGATTGATGAAGAGTCAGATTATAATATGTTCACGCCACAGGGCGTTATTTTAGGAAGTTATCTCGTGTTACGTCGTGAAAATGCCTTTCCTATCAAAACGTACCGCAAACTGGAGTCAGATCCATTGAATTCCTTAACAAATGCGTTATCAAAAGTGTCCGGGAATGATGGCGCAGCTATTCAGTATATCGTGCGGAGTGCGCAAAAGGGGTGGAGAGAAAAAGGACTACATATTGCCCGGGAAATGCAGCAAGGGAAAAAACTATCGCAGGTACAATCAAAAGGTTTTTTTTCGTCCATTGGCAAAGAGATAAAAGGCATGGCTTCTTCACAGTCCAGTGAACAGAAAAAGGAATCAGAGGCATATCGTTTGTCGCCTTTGGAAGAGGAGATGGTCAAGGGTCTTGAAGAAAAAGCATCAAAAGCTGGCTTGGAGATCAATATTCGTATTCTTGTATCTGCGTCTGATCCAAACAAGGCACAGCGTTATTTGAATGATATTTTGGGCGCATACGGTCAGCACAACATTTATGAATACGGCAATTCCTTTGTGAAGGCCATGCCGCATTTTCAGACCGTCCTGATTCGGCATTTTATTTATCGTCATTTCGATCATCGCTATGCGGTTGTGCTGAGCGCAGAAGAGATGGCGTCGATCTATCACATGCCGCTGCCTACCACAGAAACGCCAAAGATCAATTGGTTGTTGGCTCGTCGCGCACTACCACCGACCAATCTTCCCACGGAAGGAATTATCATTGGTCATTCTGAGTATCGTGGGCATGACTACGTTATCCGGATGAAGCCCCAAGATCGCCGACGTCACATGTATGTCATCGGAAAGTCTGGTTCTGGAAAGACCGAGCTCATGAAGAGCATGGTGAAGCAGGATATTGAGGAAGGTCGCGGTGTATGTGTGATCGATCCGCACGGGGATTTTGCTGACGATGTGTTGGCATTTGTGCCGCGTGAACGGGCGGAAGACGTGATTTATTTCAATCCAGCGGATACGGAGCGTCCCATGGGGCTGAACATGCTGGAGTATGATGAGCGTTTTCCGGAGCAGAAGACATTCGCTGTCAACGAAATGCTGAAGATTTTTGATAAGCTGTATGATTTGAAATCAACCGGCGGACCGATGTTTGAATACTACATGCGTAATGCCATGTTGCTGATTATGGACCATCCAGAGTCGGGCAGTACGCTGATGGAGATCCCAAAGGTACTGGCTGATGAGGAGTTCCGTTCGTTTAAGTTATCGAAATGTACATCACAAGTGGTGAAGGATTTTTGGGTGAAAGAAGCGCAGAAGGCTGGGGGAGAGGCCTCGCTCGCCAACATGGTGCCGTATATTGCATCTAAGTTGACGCCCTTTATTACGAATGATTTTATGCGTCCGATTATCGGACAGCAGAAGAGTGCATTCAATGTGCGGCAGGTCATGGATGAAGGAAAGATCTTGCTATTGAATCTTTCAAAAGGAAAGCTTGGTGATTTGAACGCGTATTTGATCGGTATGGTACTGGTTGGGAAAATTCTGATGGCTGCCTTATCGCGTACGGATATGGATGCCAAGGATCGAAAAGATTTTTATCTGTATATTGACGAGTTTCAGAATTTTTTGACCGATTCTATCTCTGCTATTTTATCTGAAGCACGAAAATACGGTCTGGATCTTGTGGTGGCTCATCAATTTATCGGACAACTTACTCAAAAGGGTGGTGATAATACGATCCGCGATGCGATTTTCGGCAACGTCGGCAGTATGATGGCCTTTCGGGTTGGTCCTGATGATTCTGAGTTTTTGGAAAAAGAGTTTGCACCGGTATTTAGTCGTTTTGATTTATTGAATGTTGAGGCCTTTACCTGCAATGCGAAAGTTCTGATTGATAACACCGCCTCACGCCCATTTAACATGAAACCGTATCGTGCCATGCCGCCAGCAGACAAGGAGTTGTCTGCAATGGTCCGCGAATTATCACGCTATAAATATGGCCGCAAGCGTGAATTGGTTGAAGCAGAAATTCAACAACGCTCGGCTGTGATTGATCAGATGATGGCAGAAGAGGGTTTTGTCTAAGAGACTCTACAGGGGAGAATGTGCTATTATTGATGAGATACAATTCATGACAATGATTGAACCATCAGAAACAATCGAATCATCGCCAGAGTCGGATCGAGCTACGATCGATGCGGTTGATACAAAATTTGCGCTGGCGCGACAAATTCTTTCACGTATTCGTGAAGAGATCACGAGTGTTGAACGACTCTTGAGTGCGGATGCAGATACAGTTGATATCGATGCGATTGTACAACGTCAGAGCACTCCGGATGGTGATGTGATGGTGCCTAAGCAGGATGCACGTATGCTGGAAGGTGTGTTTGATGGTCAGCACATGATCGGATCGGATGGACGGCAGTATATTGTTCCGCAAAATTATTCTTCAAAATCAAAGTTGGTTGAAGGAGATATTTTGAAATTATCAATTCAATCAAATGGAGGGTTCTTATTTAAACAAATCGGTCCGATCGAGCGTGAGCGTTTGGTTGGGACGCTGATCCAGGACGAAAATACACACGAATGGAAGGTGATGGCAGAGGGTAAGAAATACGCCATATTACCGGCATCTATTTCATATTTTAAAGGCCAACCGGGAGATAAAGTTGTGATTCTTGTGCCGAAATCCGCCCCTTCAAAGTGGGCAGCGGTTGAGAATATCGTTCGTCTTCCCCCTTCTGAGTTTTCAGGATAAGATCGGG
Source organism: uncultured Gammaproteobacteria bacterium (assembly GCA_964425575.1). GTDB lineage: Bacteria > Patescibacteriota > Patescibacteriia > 2-12-FULL-60-25 > 2-12-FULL-60-25 > CAYRMN01. The sequence goes on from CAYRMN010000022.1 coordinate 12,665, forward strand.
GCTGAACTATGTCTCTCAGCCGCCTCTATCGTCCTCAAACATTCGCAGACGTCACGGGGCAGGATTCGATTACAGAAACGCTGCGAAAAGAAGTAGCCACTGATAAGATTGGACACGCGTATTTGTTTTCTGGTCCACGAGGTGTGGGAAAAACAACCTTAGCCCGTATTTTTGCTAAGGCATTGAATTGTGAGCATCCAAAGGATGGTGAACCCTGCGGAACATGTGCGCTGTGTCTGGAGATGCAGGCCGGCAGAATGGTGGATGTGATTGAAATGGATGCTGCCTCCAATACGGGTGTAGATTCGATTCGGGAATCAATTGTCGAACATGTCCGTTTTTTTCCAAGTCGCGCTAAACGCAAGGTGTATATTTTGGATGAAGCGCACATGCTGTCAACGTCAGCCTGGAATGCAATGCTGAAAACGCTAGAAGAGCCGCCAGCCTATGCGGTCTTTATTCTGGCGACGACGGAGCTTCATAAGGTGCCAGCCACGATTGTTTCACGGTGTCAGCGTTTTGATTTTAAGCGTGTTCCAGATGATAAATTGACTACGCGTGTCAATGATCTTGCAAAGCGTGAGAAGGTGAAGATAGACGATGATGTTGTGGCAACGATTGTTAAGCATGCAGATGGCTGCGTTCGAGATGGGGAAACATTGCTGGATCAGATGTTGGCGCTCGGCGAGACGCATCTCACCGCGGCTGTTGCTTCGTTGGTGATTCCGATATCTCGCGCGCCACAGGCCGCTCAGCTTTTGTCTGTTTGCGCAACACGCGAGCTTGGGTCTGCATTGGTGGCCGTAGCCAAACTTGAAGAAGAGGGCATTCCTCTTTTGCCTTTGTTTGATGATCTGTTGGAATCTGTGCGAACGCTATTGTTCGCCGTGGATAATGCATCGTTCGTTCACCGTTTACGAGCAGGGGATGAAGGGGAGCGTCAATTAGCTGAATTGGTCGACGCGTTCTCAGCGGCGGAGCTATGCGACATTGCCTTGCTCTTCATGGAGCGTCGACGTGATGCGAAGCAGGGGGTAGATACTCGATTTTCTGTAGAGCTGGCCGTGACGCCAATTGCATTGGGTATTTTGCCGCATGGACCGAATGTCATGCCGCCTACAGCAGAGAAAAAGCAATCTCCAATCCCTCCCCACGTGGATGCACCGCCCCGAATAGACAGAAAGGAATCTATCGCATCGTCTGTAGATGTCCCCGCGCCATCGGCTCCTCCCCCCGTACCAGAGACGAGCGCCCCACCAGTGATAATGAACGATGGAGCATCTACCTTTACTCTCGCTCTGGCTCAACGGAAATGGACGATGTTCATGAAAGCGGTTGGAGAAAAAAATGCCTCACTCGCCTTCATATTAAAGATTAGCCGTCCCGTAGAAGTCAGGGATTCTACCCTCGTCATTCATTTTCAATATCCGTTCCATCGGGATAAAATTGTTACGGAGGTGAAAAATAAGCGAGTCGTTGAAGATATTTTGTGCGAAGTTCTTGGTGTTCAAGAAGCGCACGTTGATGGTGTCGTTGGAGAGGATGCGCAGGTCGCCGAAAAACGCTCTGAGGATATGGTCACCAACATTTTAAAAGCCTTTGGAGGACAGGTCCTAGACGACGCACCTCTTTCTTGACGCACGATGGAAAACATCGTATTCTCCGCCTGTATTCGGGGATCGTCTAACGGTAGGACAGAAGACTCTGAATCTTCTAATCTAGGTTCGAGCCCTAGTCCCCGAGCCAACAAACATTCCGCATAACAGCGGAATTTTTGTTATTCTATACCGTTTTTGCAATATGTGTGCGTGGTGCTATTCTTCTGATCGCAACGATCTATTTTGTATGGCATATTTTTATACTCCATTTCGAAAGGGTTATGGACAGAAAGAATCCGGAGCAGTCGGGAAATGTCCGTTTTGTGTTGATGAAAATATTCACCGCACAAATTGTGCGGGATGCGTATGGACGCTCAATTGAGAATGACTACTACGTGTGGATTATGAATTGGTATCCGCGCTATGAAGGGCATACGATGGTTGTTCCGAAAAAGCGCGTGTGTTCGTTTGAAGCAGCCGTCACCTATTCACTTTGCAAAAGAATCACTGTTAGCAGAACTTGCGCCACTGGTCACAAAGCGTCCACCAACGTGGTAAGCCAGCGGTTGCTCTTCTTCACCATGTCTTCATCTCTTTCGCGCTATACTTCATGTGTCTATGAAGATTCTTGAGGCTGAAGATGAACCAAACCTGAATAAGGGCTTGGTTCAGGGGCTTAAAAGTCAGGGGTATACTGTTGATGCGGCCTTTGATGGAGAAGAAGGGGAGCGACTGGCTCGTTTGAATGCGTATGATGTTATTCTCCTCGATATCATGATGCCGAAGCGAGATGGTCTGGAAGTATGCAGCAATCTTCGGGCGCTTCATATTCAGACACCGATTCTATTTTTAACCGCGAAAGATGCAGTTGAAGATAGAATTACTGGGCTTGATACAGGAGCGGATGACTATTTGGTGAAGCCGTTTTCATTTGAAGAACTTACCGCTCGTATTCGAGCCCTCCAACGACGACAATCGATCACTGCGACCGATGTGCTCGAATTGGATGATCTCCGTCTCGATATTCGTTCGTAAAAAGTAAGCGTTGGCAAGCAGGAGTTGACCTTAACATTGCGCGAATATGGTGTGCTTGAATATCTTTTGCGGCATACGGGCGCGGTAGTGACGCGAGAAGACATCTTGAATCATGTGTGGGATCGTTTTTACGACTCGTTTAGCAATGTCGTTGATGTTCATCTGAAAAATCTTCGCAAAAAACTTCCACCCACCTATGCAAAACGTATTAAAACCATTTGGGGAAAAGGATACCGGCTCGCTTAACGGACGCTTTGATCGTGCGCGTGTTCGGCTGACGCTGGTCTACGTGGCGATTTTGGCAGTCATTCTTTTTCTTTCCAGCAGTAGTATTTATTCTGCCTTTTCTCAGCGTCTTGAGCGTCGATTTGAGCGCTTTCGCGCGCGTCCTCAAATGATGCTTCTCGATGGGATGATTCCTCCCAATCCAGACGACGTGCGTACAGATCTTATCAATTCTCTATTCCTCGTGAATGGTTTGCTGTTGTTGGCAGGCGGGGTATTTAGTTATTACCTTGCGAGCGTTACTCTTGAACCTATTCAGGCCAGCTATGAGCGACAGCGCCGTTTTTTGAGCGATGCCTCGCATGAACTACGTACGCCTCTTGCAATTCTCCAAACAGATCTTGAGAATGAATTACGTGACATACGTCTTTCAGTTCCTGCTCGCGAGCAACGAACCAGCAATCTAGATGAGGTTAAACGTATGGGTCGTATCGTCGGAGATCTCCTGATGCTGTCTCGTGCAGATGAGGGTAATGTCGTGCAGCGGAATGCGGCGATCATCAACCTTGGAGAATTTCTACAGATGTCTGTTTCACGTATGCAGGGTATTGCGGCGACACATCAGATCTCGTTGTCATTTAACCACCTTCAAAATGAAACGGTATTCATACAAGCGCCGCATGATCTTTTGCTGCAGACGCTCACAAATATTATTCATAATGCAATTATCTATAACAAACCTGGAGGAGGTGTCAGTGTTGCAATGGCTTCAGAAGAGAAACGAGCGCGTGTGACGATAACAGATACGGGTATCGGAATTTCACCTGAAGATCTGAAGAATATTTTTGATCGTTTTTATCGAGTGGATAAAAGCCGATCTCGTCAGAGCGGAGGAAGCGGTCTTGGCCTGGCTATTGTTCAATCTCTCATGTCACAGATGAATGGATCGGTGAATATCGAAAGCGCTCCAGGAAAGGGCACCACGGTTGTCCTATCCTTTCCCCTTGTCCATCATTCATGATCCTCTTATGAGATAGGAAGTAGGAATCGTTATGGGAGTGATTGGGACGAATGATGTTATAGATCAGTATATTTCCTTGTCAGATAGTCCGTAAAATATCGTATATTGAGCGGCTCATGTGTGACCTGTTCGACGAGCGCATCGCTGCTATAGAAGCGTCCGTGGATATGGATGTTGCTACGAAGCCATTCACGTAGAGGTGTGAGTTTGCCTTTCTTGAGGTCAGTATCGAGTTTTGGAACATGGCGCTGCGCCGCATGATAAAACTGCGCTGCATAGAGATTTCCGAGTGCATACGTTGGAAAATATCCGATGGCACCCATAGACCAATGCACGTCTTGCAGGACTCCCAAGCGATCATTGGGAACTCTGATGCCTAAATATTCTTTCATCTTTGCTCGCCAAATTTCTGGCAGATCTTTCACATGAATGGTTCCTTCAATGAGGTCTCGTTCGATTTCATAGCGAAGAATAATGTGAAGATTATAAGTGACCTCGTCTGCTTCAGTACGGATGAGTGAAGGCTGCACGCGATTGATGATTCGGTAGAATGTCTCAAATGGAACTCGGGCAAACGGACGAGGAAACGATGTTTGAAGTTTTGGATAGAGATACTGCCAGAAGGCCTTACTCTTTCCGATGTTATTTTCCCAAATACGCGATTGAGATTCGTGAATACCAAGCGAGATTGCTTCTCCAAGCGGGGTGCCGAAGTGTTCGGCGGGCAATCCCTGTTCATAGAGCGCGTGACCAGCTTCGTGGATGGTGCTCCACACGGAGTACAGAAGATCCTTTTCATCGTATCGGGTGGTGATGCGGACATCAAAGGGATGAAATTGCGTGGTAAATGGATGTGTACTGATGTCCATTCGTCCTGCTTGGAGGTCGAATCCCATTTTTTGCGCGATGAAACGATTGAATTCTGTTTGTTCGGGAATTGGAAACGTCCCTCGCAAGAGATCTGCTGAGGGAATGTTGGCTTGTGATTGTTTGAGTGTTGTAAGAAACGGTGTGAGAAACTCACGCAATTCTTGAAAGAGGATGGAAACACGCTTGCTTGTTAATCCAGGTTCATACGCATCCAGTAGGGCCTCATAGGGAGAATCTGCATAGCCGATATATTCCGCCTCTTGTCGTTTAAGTTTAATTATTCTCGTAAGATAAGGGAGGAACAGTGAAAAATTGGAAGTACGACGCGCCTCTATCCAAACAGCTTGAGAGCGGGAGCAGGTTTCGGATAATTCCTGTACAAAAGCGGCAGGCAGTTTACGTTCGCGTTGATGGATACGCCACGTTTCTCGAATCACTGTCGCGTTCTTCGTTGATGGATGCTTGTTGGCCCACTGAGAGAGTTTTGCCAGCGTTTTCTTGGTATTTAATTCAATCATTTTTTCATGTGCGAGTGTACTCAAGTATCCGATCGTTTTCGCTCTCGGCTCCCCACCTTTCGTGGGCATGAATACTTCCTGATCCCATTGAAGTAGCGCTACTGATGAATTGAGATGTGCAAGTTCCTCGAGTTGACCTAAGAGATGAGAATAGGCGAGTTGATCCATAGATTGAAGAGAAAAGATATAAAAATATCTTAGCACACTGGACAGTCTGCGTGATTTCCTTCACACTGCCCACGCTCGGTGATCTCTCGCTTTGCATATACCACTATGGAACATGGCAATGTCATTCTTCGCTTCAATAATGTGACGTTTGGATATGATGAGGACAACCTTACATTAAAGGAGGCGTCTTTTTCCGTACGTGATAATGCAAAAGTTACCCTCATGGGGCAGAACGGGGCAGGGAAGAGCACGATCTTTAAACTGATCATGGGGCAGCTGAAGCCGACAGAGGGTGAGGTTCATATTCAGAAAGGAGCCTCAATCGCGACCGGACTGCAGGTGATGCCACGCGAACGTATGGAAGATACGGTGCTGGAATTTTTTGAGCATGCATTTTCCGAGAAAATATACGATATCGAGCGTCGTATCGCAGACGTTTTAGAAACCGTAAATCTCATTGCCCCACTCGACAAGGTTATTAAAGAGTTTTCCGGTGGACAGCAGGCACGTTTACTCCTGGCGTATGCGCTTATCCAAGATCCTGATATTTTATTGCTTGATGAGCCGACAAACAACCTAGATCGAGCGGGGATTGAGCATCTGACCGGT
>CAYRMN010000022.1:18718-22981 GCA_964425575.1 uncultured Gammaproteobacteria bacterium
TTCCTGATGATGTATCAAAAAACCGTGCTTGTGATTTCGCACGATGCGGATTTTTTGAACGCCTTTACCGAAGGCGTCCTGCATCTCGATGTATTTACCCACACGGTTGAGCAGTATGTTGGAAATTATTTCGATGTGGTTGAAGAAATTGCGGCTCGTTTGGAGCGCGAACGCATGAAAAATGCCCGTTTATTGAAGGACATTCAGGATCGTAAAGACAAGATCAACTTTTTTGCGAATAAGGGAGGAAAGATGAGAAAATTAGCGAGCAAATTACGAGATCAGGTGGATGAAGCAGAAGATGAAATGGTAGATGTACGCCGTGATGATAAAACGATCCGCGATTTTATCATTCCTTCTCAAGATATCGCTGAGGTTTTGGTCCGAATCTCTTCTGTCAAAATTATTCGTGATCATGCGCCGCACCGCGCCGAAGTTGATATTTCACTACGCCGCAAACAACGACTTATTATCTCTGGGCCGAACGGGATTGGAAAAAGCACACTGCTTCGTACCTTGGCAGAAGGGCGTGATGAAGGTGCGGTGATCGGTGAGGGGGTCAAGGTAGGGTATTATCGTCAAGATTTTTCTGGGCTTGATTTTGAATCGACAGCGTATGACGCATTAGCTGCGGTTATGGAAGGGCCATCGAATGAAAAGCTACGTGCCGTAGCCTCTCAATTTCTTTTGACATCAGATCTGCTTAAGAACCGTGTTGGCGCGTTATCAGAAGGTCAAAAGGGGTTGTTGTGTTTTGCACGCTTTGTGCTCCAAGGCCCTGGACTCCTTATTCTTGATGAACCAACCAATCATATCAATTTTCGTCATTTACCGGTCATCGCCAAAGCGCTTGATGAGTATGAAGGTGGCCTTATCTTGGTAAGCCATGCGCTTGAATTCGTGAGTCAGATCAGATTTAACCAAACTTTGGATTTGGGATCCTTATCGTTTAAGGATTAGCCCAGCTAGTGCTTCACCGGCGGCGTGTCCAGTCGCCCAGGAGGCTTGAAGATTGAATCCGCCCGTGAATCCATCAATATTCAAAATTTCTCCAGCGAAGAATAGTCCAGGACAAATCTTGGATTGCATCGTTTTTGGATCGACCTCTGTTAATTCGATGCCGCCAGCAGTCACGAATTCATCACCTGCACCTCGTGCGATGACGTGGAGTGGAATAGCTTTGAGCCAGTTGATTGTTTGAGTAATGTCTTTTTTGCTCACTTCGCCGGCGTGTTTTTCAGGTGAAAGCTTGAGCTGTTGGCACGCAATCATTGCGAGCGATTTCGGAACGATCGTGGCCAGGATATTCACGAAGCTTTTTTTCAGGTTGAGGTCAATACGTTCGGAGAATTTTTCTTTCATCTGATTTTCTGATAGGTCCGGAAAGAGATCAATCGTTATTTCAAGCGGATGAGTGGCGTCATGGGTCTCAAAAGCAACGAGAGATGAGAGCGCGAAGACAGCTGGTCCACTCAGGCCTTTGTGGGTAAATAAAAAAGGTCCGGTATAGCTCGGAGTTCCTTTTCGCTGCGCTGTGATAGTTGCACTCTCAAATGAGAGCCCACTAAGGTCTTTCACCCAGGTTTCACGAGTAAAAAATGCATTCAGGCTCGGTGCGAGAGGTGTGAGAGAATGCCCAAGCGAGAGGGCGAAGGCATACCCATCACCGGTTGAACCGGTGTGACGATACGCTTGACCGCCCGTTGTCAAAACAACAGCATGGACCAACAGTGGCATTTTTTCATCCTTCAGTGAAATTTCAAATCCCTGCATTGTTTTACGGATATTCTTTGCGTTGGTATTGAGCAGCGTATGAACGGAGGAGTCCTTAAATAGCATTTCGAAAACGCGAACAATGTCTTCACCACTATCTGATTGAGGAAAAACTCGCAGATCCTCTTCCGTTTTTAACGGAACGCCGTGCGATTCAAACCAGGCGTAGACGGACTCTGGCGGAAACGCGTACATGGCCGATGAGAGGAATTTTCCGCCACGTGGATATTTGGTGAGCGCGGTCCGCACATCACGGATGCCCGTCGTCACATTACAACGTCCTCCACCAGAAATGATCACTTTTTTACCCAGGCCGTTATTTTTTTCAATCAGAAAAATTTCAGTTGATGGATTCGCTTCATGTAAGGTTGCAGCGGTCATCAGACCAGCCGCACCTCCGCCGATAATGGCTACCTTCATATCGATGGTTGCAGCATAGCTTATTCCACCATTTTTAGCTCCCGTTCCAGCATGTCGATCCGATCTTGAATTGTAAACCATTCCGCTTCTTTGGCGATGGTTTCTTGCTTGATATCTTTCAAACGTTTGGCTTTTGCAGGATCTTGGAGGGTAGGGTGGCTCGCGTAGAGCTGAAGAAGCGCGTGCTGTTCATCCGCGAGGCCATGCATTTCGTGGTCGAGGCGCTTCAGTGCACGTTTGTCTTTTTGAATGTCGTGATAAATTTCTGTTCGCGTGCGCAGATAGGGGACGGAGCCATCGATAATTTGAGACTGCGGTTCTTCCAGTTCTTCGGTAAATTGTTCATGTGTTTTGAGTTCATGAACATAGATTTCATAGGGGTACGGATAACGACGTACGTGGCCATTACGGATATCGAGAATTGTTGTTGCGATTTGGGCCACAAAGGTTCGGCCATGACTTACAAAGAAGATGGTGCCTGGAAATTCCTGTAATGCCTCACCAAGCGCTTCGACCGTATCAAAATCAAGATGGTTGGTGGGTTCATCTAAGATTAAGACGTCGTACTTGCCCAAGCAGATTCCAGCGAGACACAGCCGAGCACGTTCTCCGCCTGATAGGATCGAAATAGGTTTATCAAGATCGTCTTTACTAAAAAGGAAATTACCAGCCATACGTAACAGATCTTCTGGTAAGACATTTCCTGCGATGGACGTCAGGTAACTTCCCGCAGTACCAAATTGTGGCAGCATTTTTGGAACATGTTGAGCGTAATAGGCGATACGCAGGTTGTGCCCCCATTTATAACTCCCTGAAAGTGGAGTTAGTTCTCCTGCAATGGTTTTTAGAAGGGTTGATTTGCCTTGGCCGTTTTCACCAACAATGGCGACATGCTCGCCGCGTTGAACCTCGAAGGAGATATCCCGTAAGACGGCACGACCAGCCTCATATCCAACAGAGAGCTCGTTGCAGCGTAATGCCTCAGCCTTTTTTTGAGGCAGCGTGGGAATGTCGATGCGTACGGTTCGCAATGAATGCGCAATTTCAATAGTCTGTAGTCGAGCGAGTTGTTTCAGTTTTGATTGAGCCTGTGAAGCGAGTGCAGCCTTGTAGCGAAATCGATCAACGAAGGTTTGGAGATGGCGCTGCTGTGCTTGAATTTTTTTATTGTAGCGTTGCGTTTCCTTGAGACGTTCTTCTTTATAGCCAAAATAGGCTTCGATATCACCGGGATAGAGGGTGAGTTTTTGATGTTCAAGCTCGAGGGTATGCGTACAGACATTTTTAAGGAATTCTCGATCGTGTGACACAAGTAGGAGGGCGCCACGGAAATTCTTCAAGACCTCTTCTAAAAGCAGAATTGTCTGTAAGTCCAGATAGTTGGTCGGTTCGTCTAAAAGGAGCAGGTTAGGATCTTGCACCATGACTCCAGCGAGACGCACGCGCATTTGATAGCCACCCGAGAGATTTCCAAAGGCCATTTCAAGTCGCTCGTGCTTCATTTCGAATGCGCCGGCCATTTTGGCGCATTCCCATTCCTCGCGCCCTGAAACGCGCATGAGATACTCAATGACCCGCTCTTCTGGTGGGATGATTTCGTGTTGTTCAATATAGCCAAGCCTCGTAGAAGGATGGATTACGACTTCGCCGCTATCAATGGAGTCTTGTCCTAAGATGATACGGAGGAGCGTGGTCTTGCCTGCGCCATTCGTCCCAATCAATCCGATGCGTTGCCCTTCCGCAATTGAGACCGTGGCCGCATCAAACAGCCGTCGTGGTCCAAACGACTTCGAAATCTGCTGAAGCTGCAGCACAATGGCCATGATCGGGATTGTGCCAGAAAGCGACTAAGATGAGAATGCCTCATTGTCATTCCGACCGAGGAGTCCTACGACGAGCGGAGGAATCCCTTCGAAGGGGTCCCTCGGCTCCGTCAGACTTCGCTCGGGACGACATGTAGCTTGGTATTTGACAGGTTTCTAGAGAGTCGATATTCTATTTTTATGAGTCATTCAGCATGGTATTGCACCAAGATTCAGTCCAAGCTTGTCCTTGGACTTATTGACGTTA
>CAYRMN010000023.1:0-9032 GCA_964425575.1 uncultured Gammaproteobacteria bacterium
CTTCCAAAATATCCCGCACTTTGCCGTTTAAATAGGCGCGCTCATCCTTTTTTGCGACCAGCTCAAACCCCACGTCCGCTGGAACATGAAGCAGAATGGTCAAATCCGGTTTCGGTATTCCGAAAATATGATATTCGAGATTATTGAGCCATGCTAGAAACGCGATCCGTTCTTCGCGTGTTTTGATTTGAGCCATCTGATGGCCTTTGCTTGCCGAGACGTATCGATTAGAAACAACAATTGCCCCCTTTTCGAGCGCCTGTTGAATCTCAAATGAGGCTTCATATCGATCAAGCGCATAAAAGATCGAGGCTCGTTGTGGAGGAATATCACGCAGCGATCCATATTCCTTGCGCAGATACCGTTCGACAAAATAGGCTGATGGATTGCCATAGCGTGGAAAATCAAACATGGCCACCTCACGCCCTTCCGCACGCAATCGCTCTACAAGTCGATTGGTCTGCGTCCCTTTGCCTGAGCCGTCTGTCCCATCGATCACAATAAACGTTCCTTTGGGCATATCATGTGCGTCTATACGTTACAAAACGATACGCTGCGTAGTTTTCTTCCTCATCCATTTTCCAGACATGCATATCGATGTCGGGAAAAAAAGCATCCCCATCCACCTCAATATTAACGTGTGTAATATAGAGCGCATCTGCTCGTTCTATCGTTTTACGATAGATCTCTTCTCCGCCTATGACGAAAACGGTATCCTGCTGATGAGCATGAAGAGCTTCATCAACGGAGGAGTATAGCTCTACATTCTTAGGTACAACATAGTCTGTTTGTCTGGAGATAACGATATTGAGACGGTGGGGCAATGGTCGAAACTGTTCGGGGATAGATTCCCACGTTTTTCTTCCCATTAGAACGGTTTTGTTGAGCGTGAATTCCCTAAAATGATGAAGATCTTCCGGAATATTCCAAGGAAGCTTTCCGTTTTTCCCGATGCAATTATTTTTTGCAATGGCGGCAATTAATGCAATGGACATGATGGGGGAGCTAGACAGCAATGGGAAAATCAATCTTAGGATGACTCTGATAATTCAAAATTTCACTATCTTCTGCCTTCCAATCAAAGATGGACGTAAAGGAGGAGGTTTGAATGGTCGGGAGAGGATATAGATTTGAATCCCGACTCAGCTGTTCTTTGGTCCCTTCTAGGTGATTCACGTAGATGTGTGTATCCGCAAGGAAGCCAACTAGTTTTCCTTCCTGTAGGCCGCTTTCTTTGGCAAGGAGATGCAAAAGAAGCGCATAGCTTGCAATGTTAAAAGGTAACCCAAGAATTGTATCAACAGAGCGTTGATTCCAAAGTAGATTGAGTTTTCCGTTGATAACCGTTATTTGAAAACCATAATGGCAGGGAGGCAAACCCATTTGATCAAGCATGGATGGATTCCACGCGGACACGATCATACGTCGATCATTTGGATTTGTTTTGAGCGTTTGAACTACTTTCTTGAGCTGATCAACGCCTTGGTTCGTATAATCTGAATCGTAGTTCTGGTATGGAGCGTTAAAATGCCTCCATTGAAATCCGTAGATAGCACCAAGATCACGCTCTTCTTTCATGCGCGCCTTTGAAGCGTCATCGTGGCCATATGGTGCTTTTTTTGGATTGGCCCATTCATCCCAAATATGATTATTACGCTCCTGAAGCCATGTTTTGTCGGTGAGTCCCTTGATGAAGAATTCAAGCTCTGTCGCAATCAAGCGAAAAGGGACTTTTTTCGTTGTAAGGAGAGGGAAACCCTTTGACATGTCATGTTCAAACATCGCTCCAGCGATTGCGATCGTGTCTACCCCGGTTCGATTTTCTTTACGTTCTCCTTGATCAAGAATGGTTTGAACGATGTCTAAATACGCTTTCATAGGAGAAAAGATTATCAATGATCATTTTATGATAACGCATATCCCCCCGTCGAGCCAAGGCCGCCGCGGGAGATGGTGCCGGCTGGGCCTTCTTCAAATTCAATGTGCGGTCGGGGATAGATGATGCCTTGAGCCACACGTGTGCCGGCTGGGACGGTGACGGGCATATCGCCCGGATTGAACATCATGACTTTGACCTCATCTTCAGGTCCGCCGAAGTCCGCATCGATCACACCAACGCCGTTTGAGAGCATGAGGCCGAGTTTGGCGAAGGTACTGGAACGGGCAAAAAGATGCATGACATGATCTTCAGGAATGCCGAAGCTTAGTCCAGTCGGAATAAGACCCTGTCCGTGTGGCGGCACGACCGTTGTTTCGGCTGCGGTCAGATCGAAGCCGGCAGAATGTGAAGTTCCGTAGCTTGGAATGATAGCCGTTGGGCGTAATTTGGTAATGCGAATGTTCATGTTGATGATTGTTGTTTGAGCTCGTTCATAACACGGTCGATTTTTCGTATGAGGTCTTCATACGTGCCGGTATTTTGAATGGTGTTCCAGGCCTTTTTTTCAACATCCGCAATGGTCACCTCTGTTGGGGCATTTTCCATTTCAATGAAAGATTCAAACGTGCGGGTACTTTCTCCGGCATTTTCTCCTCGATTTCTGAGGCGTTCAAAGCGAGTTTCGAGTGGAGCCTCGATAGCGATCAAACGAAGCTCTCCGAGCTGTTCAAGTCCATCTAAATCCTCAAGTCGGCGAATACCGTCAATGACAATCAGATCGGCTGGATCGAGTTTTACTTGCGTGATCATTGTTTGTTTTAAGATTCCTTCGCCAAACTCTTTTCGCAAGGCCTCAGAGAGTTTCACCAGGTTCTCACGACGCTTCTCTAAGAAGAGCTGGTCAAGAATATGACGTAAGACGTCGCTATAACGGTAGACCTTTGCGCCGTATCGATCTTGAAGAATCTTGGCGAATGTCCCTTTACCAGAGCCTTTTCGACCCACGAGACCGATTAAGCAGCGTTGTGTCATAGAGGTATTTAGGTTGGTTTTGTAAACCACTTGGCTAAGCGAGGTCCTTCTTGAAAACTGTAATTTGAATGTAGCTCTTGACCGTAGGTTTTTTCTGGTGGGGCGATTAGGCGTTCGTAGACCATGAGGCAGATGGGCTGCCCGTGGCGCAGGACAAAATCATGACCATAGGATTCTACCTCTAATACGGCGGCTGCGCCTCGTTTCTCATCTTGTTCCGTCCAACCCCAACCTGGGTCAAAGAAGCCGGCGAAGTGAGAACGAAATTCACCTTTTGAGGGGTCATAATTGGCCATTTCGGCAGCAAAGGTCGGTGGAACGATAATCTTTTCTTGGGTGGCGAGAATATAGAACGTGCCTGGATGAAGGGTCAGCTCATCTTTGTGGGAATGCTCGATCGTTTCAAAAAAATCACGCGGATCATGGTCAAATTTATGCGTATCTAAGACATGTGAGGCGCCACGTAAAGCACGCCAGCCGATAATGCCCTCACGATGCAGATCAATGGTCATGGTCACGCCATCGCGCACAATCTCTTCGGTTGGGGGAATGATGGCGCTCGTTGGGCTGCGCAGAAGATGATAGCGATCGTAGAGCATTCGGTGCTCAAGACTACTTAAACGAGCATCTCCGTAGAAAAAACGCATCTGGTTGAGTCGGTCGCCAGGGTGAAGGAGGACAGGAAAGCTCTTGGGGATAACTTCGAGCCAGGCTGAGCCATGGTAGCCAGCGGGCACGGAATCAAAGCGCGCAACACCATCGACCAAGAGACGTGAGCGGAGATCGATGCGCCCACTGGAGGATTTATTGGACGCCAGTGCTCGAATGCCAGGTGGCAGCTGAAACGATTCCTTGAGACGAATAAGATAGATTCCTCCAATTTCAAGCGGAAGATTCAAGTTGGTTTTATATAATGCACCATGTTCAGCGATGTCTTTGACCGGTTCGCCCGGACGGGGGAGGTAAGAGCCGCGCAATCTATACACCTCATCGGTCAAGGTGAGATCTAAAGAGGATGGTTGCAGAGCTTTTTCATCCGCATCGCGAATATAGCCTGAGGCCATCATTTCGTTGATTAATTGAAAGGGGATTGCCCCTGGGCGGTTGACCATAACGGCTAAAACCTTACCCGTTAGGAGATGAGGGTGCAATGGGGATAAAAATACAAAAACCGGATTGCTCCGGTTTTTGAATCTGTCTGGAATTGTTAGATTTTTCCGCTATCAAGCTGCGCGGATGGTCCCATGGTAGAGGTAAGCACAATGCGCTTTAGGAACGTTCCCTTGGCGCTGGCTGGCTTAGCTTTGCGGATCGCATCCATGATGGTGCTAAAATTTTGCTGAAGCTGCTCTGTCGTTAATGTCGTTTTGCCGATGGCCACGTGGATGTTCCCGGTTGTGTCATTTTTGACAGTAATTTTACCTCGCTTCAATTCTTCAACCATCTTTTTGACATTAGTGCCCACGGTTTCTGTTTTTGGGTTTGGCATCAAGCCTTTTGGACCAAGGACTTTGGCGACGCGAGACATCTTCGGCATCATGTCTGGTGTTGCGACAGCGACTTCAAAGTCTACTTTTCCAGATTTTGCGATTTCCTCAATCAACTCTTCGCCACCAACAATGTCAGCACCGGCGTCTTTAGCATCCTTTTCTTTATCTGCTGGAACGAACGCGGCAATCTTTTTGGTTTTGCCGGTTGCGTTTGGCATGACAACCGTGACGCGAATCTGCTGTTCACTCTTCTTCACATCGATTCCAAGATTGATGTGGAGTTCAACAGAGCCGGCAAATTTGGTAGTAGCAGTCTTTTTTACGAGATCAAGAGCTTCGGTTGGGCTGTAAAGCTTCTTTTGATCAACGAGCTTTTTTAGCTCTGTATAGCGCTTGGAACGTGGCATAGTGGTTCGGTCGAATCCGTATTACAGACTCTCCCACATCAATAATTTAATGACAGAAATATACAGAAAATGGGCGTTTTGGTCAAGTAGGGGCGCGATTTATCGCGCCCTCCGGCATACTATCCGATCCACCCAACATGCCCATTGATCAGAGGCTATGATGAATCACGCTCCTACGCGCGATCAATTATTTCCCAACGGTCATTGATTTGAAGACCGCTTCAAGTGTAGAGGTTGGAATAGCGGTTCCGTACAGATTTGGCGTCGTTGCGGCGAACGTAGGGAATTGTTTGTTGCCCGTTTGTAGAATAGTTACGGTGTTGTCGTAAGCGTCGGTAAACGGATTTTTAAAAGCGTAGATCATAAAGGAATGACCATCTGCAGATACCCCTTGAATGCAATTCTTTTTTGCCTGAATATCCTGTAAGGCTGAGCACTTGGCTGTCGGATTGTCCTGTTGAGCGATTTCAAGGTCTGACATCTCACGACCAGCCTCATTAGCATCGTATTCCCCATCATTCCATCCCATTGAGAGACGTTGTCCAAGACCGGTAAATGTCACCTCACCACTTTTTCCAAGCAGGGTTTTATAGACCGTGACGTTCGGTTTGCCCCATTCCGCTGGATAATTAAAAGAAAGGTTGAGCTGCGGGATAGTGTAGTGAATTGGATAGTTTTTATAGGGGCTAGGTTGTGTATTTTTGCCTAGTTTTGTTGGATTTTTTGAAATAACTTTTATCAATTGCGCTCGATTGACCACTTCGGCTGGAGCAAACCATAATTCATACCGATCAATGACGATCGTTGCGCTACCTGTCCCATACGTTGGACCGAATGCTTTTTTCGCCTCCTCAAGATTACTAAAACAAAAACGTTCAGTTAAAGCATCACTCGATATACTGAGCACAGGGAGTTTTTGCTGTTCTGCAGCATCGGTGAGCGTGAAGCAGGCCATCTCTTCTCCAGCGAAGGCGTTCATATCATAGTCATATGTGCCGTTCAACGTTACTGATCCCCCAAACTTCGCTAGAACATTATCCTTGGCGAGTGGTCGATCAATGCCAGGAATTCCTTGAATAGATAGGAGTTTTAGTCCAGCGATGGTGTCGCCGACATGGTTGATGAAGGGGTCGAATAGGTTTGAGGCTGGAATGGTCGGTTCAGGATTTTGGGGAGGTGGGTTGGGTGGTGGCGTTACCTCAGGAGACGCTGTACGAGGCGCCATGGGGGGCGTCGGTAGTATCGCTCGATACAGGGCAACTTGTTTAGACAGTGAAGAAATGTCTTTTTGCTGGTTCACAATGACAACACCCAGAGCGGCCAGACCTACGATCGTAAGCATGAGTACGAGTCCTTGAATTTGATTTTTTTCCATACAGAAGAAGTTTTTTTGTTGTTGAGTTAGGCTGTTTTTTTAGCCTCTTCTCGCTCCTCCTTTGACTCTCGGCGGATCGTACTCCAGTGATAAACGAAGAGGGGAACGCCGATCACGACAAAGGAAAGATCACGAACGGCATCGCGCTGTTTTTGAGCGACTCGTTGTTCTTCTTGTTGTTTGATATTTTCCTCGCAGTTCTTTCGTTCGACAGCGATGACGGAAGGGTCTGCTCCGGGAGCTGGAGGTACGGACACCGAGCAAGGAGGTGTGTAATAATTGAGACTATCCGCTTTGGTAAAGACCCAGGTTGTTAGTCCAATGTTGACGATATCAACGGTGGCGAACACGATCATGAATAACGAAATGAGTGACACCAGATAAAAATAGACGGTTTTGATGACGGATGATTTAGCAACGGTTGGAGCCATAGAATTTTTTGCCTCGCGCCATTCTTGGATTGCGGCCCACGTGAAGCCAATCATTCCAAAGGTGACGGTCAGCGGATTAGAAAAACAAAGAATAAGTATGCTAAGAGAGTCCATGCGAGTAGTATAGGGCGTATTCCGTTGAATACAAAATCCCGCCTCTTGGGAGGCGGGATTTGCTTTTTAGATAACGTTGAGACCCATGTTTTTGGCTGTTCCTTCCACCTGGCGCATTGCTGCTTCGATGGTGTGACAGTTCAGGTCTGGCAGTTTCTTTTCCGCAATCTCACGGATTTGAGCTTTTGTGACTTTACCAACTTTTTCTTGGAGCGGCTTACCGGAGCCCTTTTGAATCCCGGCTGCTTTTTTCAGCATTTCTGCTACTGGTGCGATCTTCAGGATGAAGTCGTACGTACGGTCTTCATAGACAGTGATGATGCATGGGACAACTTCTCCGCGACGATCACCGGTTGCATCGTTGAATTTTTTACAGAACTCAGCAATGTTTAAACCTTGAGGACCAAGGGCTGTACCGACCGGAGGGGCAGGGTTGGCTCCACCACCCACAATTTGCAGTTTGATAACTGCTTTGATCTTTTTGGCCATATGATAATGAATGTCAGTCCCGTCCGCCTTAGGCGGAGGAATCTTGTTAATTCGTACACGATTGCAGGAGCGACGAGAAGCGCATCATTCCTGAGCCGTGAACGACTACATTTTTTTGACCTGGGTGAAATCTAGTTCCAAGGGGGTTTCGCGGCCGAACATGGAAACAAGAACCTTGACCTTTCCACGAGCGCCATCGATTTCATTGACCTTTCCCTCAAAACCTTTGAACGGTCCATCTCCGATTTTAACAGTCATGCCAGGCTGGATATCAATGGAGAACTGAGGTTCTTCTGTTGTACCCATGCGCTTGGTCAGATGTTTGACCTCCTCTTCCGAGAGTGGGGATGGAACAGTGCCTGTACCGATAAAGCCTGTGACGTTTGGTGTATTACGTACGACATACCAGGAATCATCCGTCACGATCATCTCAACGAGTACATACCCAGGAAAGATTTTTTCTTCAACGACTTTCCGTTTGCCGTTCTTGATCTTGATTTTCTTTTCGGTGGGAACGAGTACGTTAAAAATGGTGTCGTCCATGCCGAGCGTGGCAACACGTCGCTTTAAGTTATCGGTGACGTTCTCTTCATACCCAGAATAGGTATGAATTGCGTACCAACGACGTCCAAGGTTCAAGGTTTGTTTAGCCATACTTATTTTTTAGCTGGGGGAGTTTGAGTTGGTTGAGTAGCAGGTTCTACCGGAGCGGTTTTAATATCGACTGGTACGACTGTAGAGCTTGAGGTTTGAATGTCGAGACCTGGAACGGCTGCTGGGGTGACTGGTGTCTGCTCGCTTGGCTGTGTCACCTGAGTGGCAGTTTTGCGATTTAATGCAGCGGCTACAACTGTATCCAAACCGTAGTCAAGTGATGCGAAAAAAGCAGCTACAATAATACTTACTGCTAAAACAAGGCTGCTATAGCGAATTGTGTCCTGTCTGGATGGCCAGGTTACTTTTTCGAGCTCTGATTTAGAATCACGCAGGTAATCGGTCAGGGATTGAAAGACATTCATAATATCGTTCTTAAAAAGCCCTTCCCGGGCTCAGATAGCGGGAGAATAGCATGCAATTGAAAGCTTGGCAACCTATACATCTAGGTTGGCATTCTTGGCGTGAGTTTGGATGAATTTTTTGCGTGGGGCAACCTCAGCGCCCATCAGAATATCAAATGTTTCATCAGCTGCTGCAGCATCATCCACCGTCACGAGTTTCATGACGCGATTGGCAGGATTCATGGTCGTTTCCCAGAGCTGTTCAGGATTCATTTCACCCAAACCCTTGTAGCGTTGAATAGAGATGCCGCTAATTTTTGTTACTCCATCAGCGCTTTCCTCGGTTGTTTCCGCTGCTTCCATGGGCGCCGGCTCTTCATCTACTTCTTTTTTTTCTTTTGTTTTTTCGTCCTTCAATTTCTGATATTCGTTGACGATGCCGTCGCGTTCTGTTTCGGAGAAGGCGTACCGTACGTTTTTGCCTTTGGCCACGCGGAAGAGGGGAGGTTGGGCGATAAACAGATGTCCCTCGGTAATCATGGTTGGAAAGTGGCGATAAAATAACGTGAGGAGCAATGTTCGGATATGGGCCCCATCCACATCAGCATCCGTCATGATCACGATTCGATTGTATCGAAGCTTGGTGAGGTCAAACATTTCACCAATATTAGTTCCGAGGGCAATGATCAAGCTCTTCACTTCGTTGTTGGCGAGCATTTTGTCTAGTCGAGCTCGTTCCACGTTCAGGATCTTTCCACGCAGTGGCAGAATCGCTTGGAATTTTCGGTTTCGTCCTTGTTTGGCGCTGCCGCCGGCC
>CAYRMN010000023.1:9042-18512 GCA_964425575.1 uncultured Gammaproteobacteria bacterium
GCGATTGCGTCCCTGTTTTGCAGAACCTCCTGCCGAATCTCCCTCAACAATGAAGAGTTCGGATACGGATGTGTCTTTGCTTGAGCAGTCGGCTAGTTTTCCTGGCAGCGTAAATCCTTCAAGTGCGCCTTTGCGTAGCACGGTATCGCGCGCGGCACGGGCAGCGGCACGGGCACGTTGAGCAAGGACACACTTGCCGATAATAGCCTCAGCATCTCGCGGATGTTCTTCAAGAAATGTAGCAAAGGCCTCGCTCATGACATTTTCCACAGCGCCTCGAACTTCCATGTTGCCAAGCTTCGCCTTGGTCTGCCCTTCAAATTGCGGTTCAGGAATCTTAATGGAAATAACGGTCGTCAGTCCTTCGCGTACATCTTCACCGGTCAGGTTATCGTCTTTCTCTTTTAAATATCCTTTCGTTCTGGAGTACGCATTGAGGACGCGCGTCAATGCTGAGCGGAAGCCGATGACATGCGTTCCACCTTCAGGATTGAAAATATTATTGGTAAAGGCGTACAGACTTTCTTGATATTCCTCGGTGTATTGCAAGCCAATTTCTACACTGGTGTTTTCGACTTGTTTTTCAACATAAAAGACGAAATCGTGTTTGACGTGCTTTGAATGGTTGAGGTGACGGACGTATGAAGCGACACCACCTTCAAAATAGAATCCGTAGGTTGCCTCTGGTTTTTGACGCGCATCAATGACCACCAGCTGAATACCTTTGGTCAGATAACACTGCTGACGAAGGTGCTCAAGAATACGTTTGAGATCAAAGGTTGTTTCGCTGAAAATAGTGGCATCTGGTCGGAAGGTTACGGTTGTACCATGGTTTTTGCTTTTGCCAATCTGCTTGACTTTGTAGATTGGTTTTCCGCGTTCATACTCTTGTTTATACATGCCTCCGTCCCGTTCTACGACGACTTCAACCCATTCAGACAGTGCATTGACCACGGATACACCAACACCATGCAACCCGCCAGAAACTTTGTAGCCGCTATTTTCTGCTCCAAATTTTCCACCAGCATGGAGCTTGGTGAGTACGAGTTCGAGTGCCGAAACTTTATACTGAGAATGAATGTCAACCGGAATGCCACGGCCATTATCTTTTACTGAAACGGTTCCACCTTCATTTAACGTGACATCGATTCTATTTGCATGACCCGCCATGGCTTCATCAAAGCAGTTGTCTACGACTTCCCAAATCAAGTGATGCAGACCATCAGGACCAGTAGAGCCGATATACATGCCCGGTCGCTTGCGTACTGGATCAAGTCCTTCGAGCACTGAAATTTGTTCAGCGCCATATGAACCAGCTTTTGTTTTTTTGTCAGTGTTTGCCATAGTGATATGCGGAGATGGTAACGGGTAATGCAACATCAGGCAAGACGCTCAACAATCAACGTGATACAATCGCAACATGTCGGATCGTGATATCCAAATTGGAGGGGGATTTACTGAGGGAGAATTGAAGTTTTCATCGTTCTGGGTGAAGCATCGGCTTGAGATTACACGCGGGGGATACATAGCGCTGATCGCAGCGAATGTTTTCCTGTGGGGATTTGTTGCTTGGACGCTGATTGATGCATTTGTTATTTCCTACCCACGCGAATCAAAGATCACAACAGAGATCGCGCAGAATCAGCTTACGCTCAATGCACTTGACATTGATGCTCCAAAAACAGTTGATGCGGCTGATGTCATCGTATTGCCAACCACGGACTCCCGGTATGACCTGTCTGTTGATTTGAATAATCCGAATCCACAATGGTGGGCAGAGTTTAATTATCATTTTGTGTTATCCGGGCAGGAGACCCCACTTCGGAACGGATATATCATGCCGCAGTCTAAATCCACCATGACTGAACTTGGTTTTAAGCCTTCAGGTCGTGGGGGAGCGTCGGCGCAGTTTGTTGTAGAAAATATTCGTTGGCATCGACTTGATCCGCGGCAGGTGAGTGGGGCGTATAAAGATTATGAACTGAGTCATTTCAATGTGGCGTTTGAAAACGTCAAATATGATCGCGATTTAGTGATTGGTTCGAAGACCGTAGGTCGAACATCATTCGACATCGTAAATCATGGATCATTTGGATATTGGAATATGGATCTGGTGATACGTGTGTATCGAGGATCAACCATCGCTGCCATGAACAGAATCACCCTCACTCAATTGCGTCCTGGAGAATCTCGCCACGTTGAGCTCGATTGGTTTGATGCGATTCCATCTGTCACCAAAACAGAGATCATTCCAATCATCAATTTTTTGGATCAGACGACCTATTTACCATCGGGACAGTTTTAATTTTCCTTCACCTGTGCCACTCTGCATGATGCAGATATATGAAGCGGCGTTTTGAGTATTTTCTTCAATTTGACTGGATGTTGCTTTTAGCCGCCACAACACTGACAGTGATCGGACTCATGGCTATTTACGGCATTGGCGTCGCACGTGAATCAGCGACGATTTTTCAATTCAAGAAACAACTTATTGCCGCCTCGATTGGTTGGGTGATCGTATTCATGTGTGTCTTCGTTGACTATCGGAATATTCGGGCGTTTGCGATCCCCATTTACTCATTTGGGGCAGTTTTGTTGGGAGGGGTCTTGTTATTCGGCAGGGTGATCAATGGAACGCGCGGCTGGTTTGTGATTGGAAATCTATCATTTCAGCCTGTTGAATTTGCCAAAATTGCTTTGGCTGTGTTTTTGGCATCGTATCTGTCACGCCACGTTCATACACGTCTCGGTTGGATTCCACTGTGTGGAAGTGCCGCCGCAACAGGATTGTATATCGCTCTCGTGATGGCACAGCCTGACTTTGGATCAGCTGTGGTTTTAGCGGTCATTTGGTTTGCTGCTGTGGTTTTTGCTGGTCTGCCTCGACGAGCTTGGATTGTCGCACTTCTCGCCATTGGTCTACTCAGTCCCTTAATGTGGAATTTTGGCTTGAAACCGTATCAACGTGCACGTTTTTCATCGTTTATCAATCCAGCCCTCGATCCGCGCGGAGCGGGATACAATGTAACTCAAGCACGCATCGCAGTTGGATCTGGGGGTCTATGGGGAAAGGGAATTGGAGAAGGTTCCCAGTCTCGTTTGCGTTTTTTACCTGAAGCATCCACTGATTTTATTTTTTCCGTTATTGGTGAAGATTTGGGATTTGTTGGTATCACGATCGTTCTACTGCTATTTGGACTGCTCTTATGGCGTTTTTTGCGCATCGCTCGTACCAGCTATGATCCATTTGCGCATATCCTGCTCATCGCGTTATTGATGATGTTTTTGTTTCACTTATTTGTGAATGCGGGAATGAATTTAGGTATTATGCCGGTAACCGGCATTCCTCTTCCCTTTGTATCGGCTGCCGCCTCGTCGTTACTCGTGGCATTCCTGGCGATTGGTCTGGCACAATCTATTGCAGTACGCCGTCTTTCGGTGCGATCATAGCGTTGACTTTTTCGTTTCTCGTTTGTATCGTAGACTCATGGGACATACACATTCGTCGAAGCTGCTGGGAAGCTGTCCGCTTTGCCAAGCCCTGTATCAAGAAGAGGAAGTGCAGCTTGTTGGTGAAAAAGGATCATCCAGGCTGTTTCATTGTACGTGTCATGCGTGCGGTCATGCTATGTTGGCGTTAATTCTTGAGACTCAGGGAGTGGTGAGTTCGGTTGGTTTGGTGACTGACCTTGAAGTGGGAGATGTCTTGCGTTTTCGTGATCGTGAACCTATTACTGCTGATGAATGTATAGCTGTTCATCGCATGGTTGAAGAGGAAAGTAAGGACTTCTGTAAAGCTCTCTCAGCTCTCCGTTGACAGATTTTCTGTTCTCGCGTATCTTTTGCTCAATAATTGTATGTCATTTGCTTTATCTGCCACCACCCGTCCTCAGGTACGAAAGCGCGTTCAAAACGTCCGTGATGCTGGATCTATTCCAGCCGTGATGTATGGACGTGGGATTGAACCAAAAATCATCCAACTTGGAGTCTCTGAATTCCAAAAGGTGTATCGGGCTGCCGGTTCATCCTCGTTGATCGATGTCACCATCGATGGAGGCGCTTCTGTAAAAGCCCTAATCCAGGAAGTTCAACCTCATTATTTGACGCTCAAGCCACATCATGTCGATTTACGCCAGATTCGCATGGATGAAGCCTTGACCATTGCTGTTCCATTGGTTTTTCAAGGGGAAGCTCCAGCGGTTAAAGAGTTGGCTGGAACATTGGTACGTGGAACAGATGAACTGACGGTAACCTGTTTGCCAGCTGATTTGCCTCATGAGATTGATATTGACCTTTCAACACTCAAAACATTTGATGATGTTATTACGGTTGGGAGTCTTAAACTCCCTCCAGGCGTTACCGTTGCACAAGATCTAGACATGGTCTTGGTGACAGTCGTGGCACCGATGACAGAAGAACAGTTGAAGAAGATGGAAGAAGAAGGTGCTGCGGATGTTACTGCTGTGAAGACGGAGGCTGAAGAAAAGAAGGCCGCAGAAGAGAAGAAGGCGGCAGAGGAAGCAGCGGCAGAAGCAGCCAAGTAATCTTTCACCCATGGATGAGCATGCTCGTCGGATTCCATTTTCACTAGAAACGTTTTTAAAACGGTCCTGGCCTGCCATTGCAGTCGGGACTGTTTTTATTTTGTTGATTATTGCTATATTAATAGCGAATATTCTAAAACGCCCTTCATCGGATAACGTGTCGATTGCAAATGCTGGAACTTCAACTGCACCCGCGATTGTGACGTCCTCAACACTTGATGCGGCGCCTCGTCTTTTGGACGGTGTGTCTGTTTCTTCCACGGAAAATGCCCTTCAGCCGTTTGTGGTGATGGTGGAGAATGCTCTAGAGGCTCGCCCACTCATGGGTCCAGCAAAGGCAAATATTGTTCTTGAAGCTCCGGTTGAAGGAGGGATAACGCGTTTCATGCTCGTTTTTGATGCCACATCAACGGCAGATCAGATCGGTCCAGTACGGAGCGCCAGACCATATTTCGTTGATTGGGCTGATGGTCTTGGGGCGGTATATGCGCACGTTGGGGGGAGCCCTCAGGCACTTCAAAATATTTCAGCACTTAGTCATTTTCGAAATCTTGATGAGTTTTTTAATGCTGGACGATTTTGGCGAACGTCAAAGCGCGAAGCTCCTCACAATACCTACACGCGTATGGATTTGCTGCGTGAAGCAGCTGTTCTCAAACAGTGGGTGCCGTCGACATTTGACGCATGGCACTATCTATCTCATGAAACATCTTCGACAGAGCGGGGGCAGGTACGAAAGATCACGATTCCATATGGTGGCGCGTATACGGTTGATTGGCAGTACCATCCTGAGACGAATATCTATCAGCGATATCAAGCGGGCGCTCAACAGAAAGATGCGGATGGCGAAGAGGTAGATGCGAAAAATGTGGTCGTATTGTTGACCGATGGACAAGTGCTTGATGACAAGGGACGTCTTCGTATTCGCACAACAGGCAGTGGTCGTGCTGAAGTGTTTCGTGATGGAATGCGTATTGACGTACGCTGGCATCGCACCGCACGTGGATGGATTCAGTTTGAAGGAGTAGATGGAGGAGATGTTTTGTTTGAGCCGGGAACGACTTGGATATCAGTGGTGACCTCTCAAAACATGATGCCGTAATACTTGGATATTTCATGACCCTTTTGTCATTCCCGCGTAGGCGGGAATCTTGCTTGATTCAAAAGAGCAGTATTCCGTTTTCAGTCTAATGCTGATCTGCCTAGGGTATGACAAGGAAATGCAGTCCCGCTCAGTGTATGCAAAAAATTTGCATCTATATCTCACATATGAGATAATTTTTTTATATTTATTCTTCTCGCACTGCATATGCCTTCTCCACAGCAACAAGAACGTCAGGATATCGGTGAGTTTATTCGTCGGCTACGTGAGCAGCGTCAAATGACGCAACAAGACTTCGCGAAAGCGCTGAATACTTCCCAAAGTGCGGTGGTTCGAATGGAAAAAGGTGAGCAAAATTTTAGCATGGAGATGCTGGGAAAGATTAGCGAGGCGCTGGAAAAGAAGATTATCGCTGTCTCAAATTCAGTTGATTTTGAAATCGAAGGTGGCCACACGCTGCACGGTCGGGTACAGACTAATAGCTCAAAGAACGGAGCACTTGGGTTGTTATTTGCGTCGTTGTTAAACAAAAATACGACCATCCTGCATGGCATTCCTCGCATCGAAGAAGTTTTTCGTATTATTGAAGTCTTGCAAAGTATTGGCATTTCTCTCAAATGGATACAACCAAACACGCTTGAAATTGTTCCTCCCAAGATCTTCAAGTTGAAGGCGATTGATGCCAAGTCAGCTCGCAAAACGCGCTCTGTGCTGATGCTGCTTGGCCCTATGATCCATGCGTTAAAAGAATTCCAGCTCCCTTCAGCTGGCGGTTGTCGGATGGGAGAACGCACAATTGCCGCGCATCGCTATGGATTGGAAGAGCTGGGTGTGAAGATCGAATCGCATAATGGATTTTATGATGTAAAGGTTGGGAAGTTGCATGCGGCCGATATCTGTCTCTATGAGGCCAGTGATACAGGCGCAGAAAATCTTATTATGGCGGCTGCACGCACTCCTGGGGTGACAACGTTGCGATTTGCGCCACCGAATTACCAAGTGCAAGAGGTGTGTTTCTTTTTGGAAAAGCTCGGAGTGCGCATTGAGGGGATTGGTACCACCACATTGATTATTCATGGCGTAGAAGATATTGATCAACCGATTGAATATCACAACAGCGAAGATCCGACGGAATCCATGATGTTTCTGAGTGCCGCCATTGTGACGAAATCCGAATTGACAATCGAGCGCAGTCCCATTCGTTTTCTTGAGTTGGAATTATTGAAATTAAAACACATGGGGCTTAAATATCAACAGACGCCTGTGTATCTCTCGAACAACGGCCGTACGGAATTGGTAGATATCACGGTGTTCCCGTCGAAGCTTCGCGCACTGCCTGATAAGATTCATGCCCTTCCGTATCCTGGTATCAACTCTGATAACCTACCCTTCTTTGTTCCTCTCGCCACGCAAGCGAAGGGACAAACGTTGATTCATGATTGGATGTGGGAAAATCGTGCCATTTATTTTACGGAATTGAATCGTCTTGGAGCAAGCGTCACGCTCGCGGATCCGCATCGTGTGTTTGTGCAGGGGCCAACGCCGCTCAAAGCGGCTCAGGTCATTTGTCCACCCGCACTCCGTCCTGCCACGATTATTTTTATCGCCATGCTCGCCGCTGAAGGAAAATCCGTTCTCCGCAATGTGTATTCGATTTCACGTGGCTACGAAGAAATCGCAGAACGACTTAATCGATTGGGTGCAAAGATTCGCGTCCTGAATGGTTTTTGATCTCCAAAACACGATCGCGACTCGCAAGGTCTTGATGAATCTTGATATCCGCTTGTGGAAAGAGGGAAGCGGCAAACATGTGTAGTTCGTTTGTTTGGGGCGAATCGTATTCAAGAAAGGCATACAAAAAATCAATCTGTACGAGTTGTTTGAGAAATTTTTTGATGAGTGTTAATCCGTCATTGCCTGAAAAAAGAGCATTAGTTGGTTCATACTGCACAACATCTGGAGCCAAGACTCGTTTGTCACCTGTAGGTAAATAGGGAAGATTAGCGACGATGATGGGAATGGATGGGTGAGGGCCAAACAAGCGTTGAAGTTTTGGCCCATAGAGATCATCTTGTACAAAGAGAATTCTACCTTGTTGAAGTCGTTTAGCATTCCCTTTGGCAACCCGTAACGCTGTGGAAGAGATATCTGAGGCTACCATCGAGCAATGTCGAAACGCGCACGCGATTGAAATCCCAATCGCTCCGCTTCCTGTTCCAACTTCCCATACCTTCATCTGATTGTCATTCCCATGAAAACGGGAATCTTGATCGG
This sequence comes from uncultured Gammaproteobacteria bacterium, assembly GCA_964425575.1. Taxonomy (GTDB): domain Bacteria; phylum Patescibacteriota; class Patescibacteriia; order 2-12-FULL-60-25; family 2-12-FULL-60-25; genus CAYRMN01. Next base: position 16,963 of record CAYRMN010000023.1, read on the forward strand.
ATAGCTCCTGTATTTTAGCTACAGCCAACTCCACCAACAACTCGCTCTCCGGCCGAGGAACGAGTGTGTCTTTGGTGACTCGAAACGTATATCCATAAAACGCTTTCTCACCCAAGATGTAGGCGATAGGTTCGTGAAGCGCTCGTCGTGCTATAAGTTTCAAAAATTGTTTTTGTTGAGCGATCGTGATCTGTTCTAGATCATGAGTCCGGAGCCACGCTCGGTCTTTTTTCAATACATACGCCAACAGAATCTCTGCTTCGAGCTGTCCAATATCACGGTCTGCCTCGCAGGTGATCTGTTTTGGCTGTAATTGAACGCCTGCCTGTGCAAGGACGTCTTTGAGGCGTGGGCGATAGAGCTTGTCAGTCATGCTCCTATTGTGTACTATCCACGCACATTTTCCTACTGACAGGACTTCCGTGTCCGGCGCATAACTTTGTCAGAATCTCCGTTTGTCGCTCGCGGTAGCGCTGCTATCGGTCGCTCCAAGCCTCGATTCTTCCGCGTTCTGCATCCAAACAGGGAAGTCCTGTGCCAATTTAGGACGCATAGCTCAGTTGGTTAGAGCGTTCGATTCACATTCGAAAGGTCCCAAGTTCGAACCTTGGTGCGTCCACCATACAAAACCACGCCTTTTAAGGCGTGGTTTTGTATTACCCCTTGTATACGGTATGATTCTATCCATTATGGAACGGATGCAGCCTGTTCAATCCGAACGCATTCCACGCGAACAACGACGAGAGATGCGTATGGAGCAGATCATGAAGAAGCGTCATCTTACCGCTGTTGCCGCCTTGCGTCTTGAAGATGCTGTGGTTGAATTTGAAAAAACGATCTACGAGGAGGAAGAAAGAGATTTTTTTGGTAAAATGAAAGCGCTTCTCGAGGAAAGTATTGCACATCTTCTGAAAAACGCATTTGGTCAGGACATGCGACAACGGTATAGGAAGTGTTTGGATAATTACTTTGAACATGTTCGTGAGTCTATTTTTGTTTCTGGCGCTCTTACTCGTACCGCTTCAATGTGGGAAGCTCCTCCTCGAAGACCTACGACACAAGAGAGGGAAGTGCGAGCTGGGAGAGCTCTCTTTTTGGTTCGGGTTGGTCGTTTCCCGGATGGAGACGTTTTTGTAAGACAAGAACATGGATGTTTTTTTGTGTCATTTGCGAATGAGGACGATTATACGCATTTTAAAAGAGACAAGTCAGAAGAACTATTTGAACAAGATAAGAGCGAAGGATGTTTCATGAAAGACGTTCCTTTACATTTCCCTTCTGAGCAACGCACGTTGAAGGCAATACTTATCCTCATAAATGGTACAGAAAATACGTCACCGCACTATAATCAGGCTAGGAAACATGAAATGCAACATCTTGCTAATCACACTGTATATGGGTTTTTTTCTGATGTAGCGCCAAATATTGATCGATCGCGTGTATCGCAGGATGGTTCTTTTCTTATTGCGATGGACCAAGTCAAAGATGAATTACTAGCATGGATGCGCGATGGAAGCGAAGCATTTACTATTGATGCGGTGTTATGTGGT
>CAYRMN010000023.1:18522-18970 GCA_964425575.1 uncultured Gammaproteobacteria bacterium
TTCTTCAGCGTCTTTCTTTCCCTGATCAAAAGAAAATTCGCGCGATGGCGAATGCGATACGAGATGGATTGCATCGTTCTGCGTTGTGGAGGGTCGGGGGATTACGAGGACGCGCTCTCTTGGTAAATCATTTTTTGGACATTCCGTTAGACCGTATTCCGACATGGCTGGGGTATATTGATCGGTATTATGCAAAGTGGATTGACCCGATCGCGACATACAATGCAATGCCCGATGTTTTGCCTATCAATATGATTGAGAGAGATGCGTCTACCCCCATGAGACATGAATATTATAAAAATGGCGTCGCTCTTTTACATGAAGAATGTCAGCATCTCGCGCAGATGCACCTTGGTATCTGCGGTCATGACCATCAAGATCGTGCTTTGGTAGAATATCGAACACGGGAGACGATCCGTGACTTGAGAGCGCGTCTTGAAGAGATGTA
>CAYRMN010000024.1:0-5696 GCA_964425575.1 uncultured Gammaproteobacteria bacterium
TGCAGGCACGTTATGGGAAGCTTCTCAAGGCGCTCTTTTCCCCATATCGCAGGAGACATCATGTCACAAGAACTGTACCGTTACTCCGATGGTGCAAAACGACCGCTGGAACAATCCGCAACCCATGTGGGCATCAGGTGCGACAAGGAGCTCATCTGCCGCATCATGGGTGAAAAAACGGGAACAGAATTCCTCGACGCCTGTCGTTCGGTACATGGCTTATCCATCATCCAGCTCGACCAGATCACGGTCTGGAAAGATGCGCTTCAACGACAAGGCCTGCTGTGCACCGCATTTGCTGAAGGAAGATCGGTGGTCGTACCAAGGCCGTTCGTTCTCATCGAAGATCCATCTGAACAAAAGATCCTTCGACTATGTCGGCAATTGCAGCGCTCTACGGCTCCTCGGTTCATGCCCGAACAAGCCTCTGATTCGGTAACGCCGCGTTGGAAATTCTCCACCTACTCCGGTGAAGACGCGCTCATACTGTGCGCGAGAATCCATGAGCTCGACAAATCCTTGCAGCCAGAGCTCGCGGACGTACCCTTCCTCCGACTCGAGCCGTCTCCCAACATCCGTCCCCCGTCATAATCCTTTTCGACGGGACTTCTCCTTATTTCATCGCAATAGGCGGTGAGCTGGGTGGAGGTATAGTGTTTACAGATGATGAAGGGGGCTCAATAGTTGAGATGTGTTGCATTACAACATCCTGATCAACGATCGCTTCATCTGTTTTGCTCAAATCAATATCTGATGAAATATATTTCTGATACCCTACTTTTTCAGCCGTCACATAGTAAACATTCCGACGCACAAAGAACCCATATTTCCCATTATTATCCGTCACCTGCGTTTCAAGAACTTTATTAAATTTTTTATCAAAAATACGTACGACGACCTGACCGATTGGTTTCTTTGCGATCTGATCAATAATAGCACCCCAATTCGGAATCTTCTTTGATACAGATAGACGCTTGAAGAAAAGATAGGTGGCTACTTGCGCCAACAGAATAAATCCCATTTGAGGCGTTGGGGAAATAAGCACGCCTCCCATTGCCAATATGACCGTCAGTAATGCAAATGACTGCTGTACCTGACGAAACCGCTTTTGACGAATCACGTTCTTCGGTGGAATTTCTGCGGCAGAAGGATCGATTGGAATATTCGTATCAATCACACCGTCTGCCGTATATGTTATCGGCAGCCCATGATACACATCTACATATTCTCCATCGATCATATCGTCTTTTAAGAATTGCGTTGGAAATGCGAACCCCGGCTTCACAACCTCTAACAGATAAGAGCCCGCTTTCACTGAAAACCCATATCGTCCTAATTTATCTGTGATGCGCGTCTGTACGAGCGCTCGCGTATCGGCTCGCAATAATCGAACGATCACAAGTTCAAGCGGCTGTTTAGTGAGTGCGTTATAGACAACCCCCCATTTTTTTCTTCTGCGACGTTCGAGTAACAATACGGGCTGTAAAAAAATATACTGGAGATACGCAAGACCGTTAAACAATGGAACGGCGACGGCTGCATTCGCAACGGCCACGCCCAGCACGGCTGGTGAAACTTTTGTCTGCACTGCTTCTTGTACTGCGGGCTGCTGAATAATAGCCTGTATAACATTGGCACGATAGGAAAGTTGCTGTATGACGTTTTGGGCGATGCGTTGCACATTCTCTCTCAACGGAGCCGTAGAAGTAACCCCCTCTATAAGCGAGGGTGGTAATACAATAAGACCGATGCGCTCCCCAAAGACGCCGCGCACAACCAAGCGCGGTGCAGTAACGGTATTACGATAGCCCTCTTTTTGAACTTCTGCATAATACCGACCTGGCGGAACAACAAACATAAATCCACCGCTCTCTCCGGTAATCTGGGGGTTTATTTGATTGAACGCGCCTGCATTCCACGAAACCCATGTTCCGTCTTGATCAAAAAAGAGCTGCACACGAGCCCCGGCAAGTGGAGCCGCCGCTTGACCAAGCATATCCGTTTCCACCCGACCACCGAATTGAGGTATCACCGTATACTGAGAAATAGCCGCTCCGCCTCCTTGAAACGTCATGGAAATAACGATTGGAAGAGGCCTGTCTCCAGCAACAATAAAACGTGCTTGGTAGATGGTCTTATCACTATTTGGAACGAGATTGTAGGCTGATTGACCAACCGTGATAAATGCCTTATCCGGCAGCGCGCCGAGGTTTGCGACAGGAACAGAAACAGTCATTGTACCGCCGACAAATGCCCCAAGCTGGCCTTCGCTGTCTGGAACAAGCTCCACCGTACCTCCAGCGGCAAAAAATACAGGAAATAACCTGATGACTTCACCGCTCGGTGTAGGAGCCGTGCTGGTTGGCAACCCCAACAGCAGCACCGAACCAAATCCGGACACTGATGCTGAAGTATCTGCTGGTTGTGGCAATGGATTTGATTGCGGTGGAGGCTGAGGTGGCTCTGGTGGCTCTGGTTGATTGTCGTTTTTACATAAGAAAATTGAGGCGCAATCTGTATCCGTACAATCAATCAAGCCATCTCCATCATCATCAATGCCATTGGTGCATAACGCGGCACTATTCTCGACAGCGCCAAGAGGCGGAACAAGGGGCGTCACTGATGACAAAGCTCCCGAAGAATAGCTTGGAACTACATCGTATGAAAACGCGCCGTAAAAATAGGTCGTGCTCGCACTCAGCCCTGAATCAATGACGGAAGGCTGCATTCCCTCATTTCCAGCATACACAAACACACCATCAAAAGGGCCACTCGGAAATCCGCCCAGCTTTCGCACGATACGCACACCGGCAAAATCCGGATCAACCGGATTCGTCCATTGCAAGGTGATAGATCCTATTCCAGCTGTCGCAGTAAAATTGGAAATATTTGGGGGAGCTGTTTGATCTGTCAGCGTGGTAAACGTAAGATCAGACGAGGTAGCGCTCGTCACACCAATCGCCTGTGAACGAACTTGAAAATGATAGGTTGTAAAAGGAGTGAGCCCGCTCAGTAAGAACGCGTGGTCAGTCACGGAAGCCCCATCTGATAAAGCGGTTTCGTAAGCGGACGTTATTCCATACTCAACGCGAGAATCCGCATTCATGTCCGTATGCCATATCACCTGTGCCGACGTATCCGTAATTGATTGCACGTGAATATCAGATATTACAAGGGAGGCGGGTATGGCGTTTAGATTTGTAGTCGTAAAGGTAAAATCTCCAGAGATGCTCTGATTCCCAACGACATCGCGCGATGTTACCCGAAAATGATACATGGTGTTCGGTAACAATCCAGAGAGATTCATTTGATGATTCATGGTCTGAACCAAATTTGATTGCGTGACTTCATAAGCCGAATCAAGGCCATGCTCTATTTTGGAGTCAGCTAATTCATTGGTATTCCAGACAACAGAGACCGTACTCGTTGTAATATTTACCGCCTGGATTGAAGACATGACTGGAGGAGTAATGTCACCTGGATCGCTTCCTCCACTAGGAGGCGGTGCTTGAACCGTAGCGCTAACCGTGACGGCATCATCCGTAAGAAGGGGGACATGCATCACCGCCGAATCTCCTGCTCCAGTCTGAAGTCGTACAATTTGCGACAAAAGCGTGTTGCCAATCAAAGCCTGATGAATACCTCCGCTTGCATTCATCCCAATTCGAATAACGATATAATTACCTGCTGGTATCGTACCAACACCCGCATTCGTAGGTGGTCCAAATTGTAGCTGGCCTCCAAGGCTCTGCGTCACTCGCCACACCCCTGGTGCTGCCACGGCTGCTAATACCGCTTCATGCTCAAGTCCTGTCACTGGTCCGTAAAAAAAATCGACATCCTCAGGCTGAATCGCAGCTAAATTAAGACCATTGATATACTGAATGGTTATATTCTGAGCGGGAGAATTGATGCCACTCGGTAATTTAACGCGCATCTCGTGATCTGCGGTGATTGATTTTTTCTGGCGTGTAATCGTGTATGTCGCTGGTGATGCAAGCGTGGCCAATGCGCTCGGTAAGCAAACAAAAAAACTCCCAAACACGAAAGCGAGGATGAAAAAAATTAAAAAATACTTTTTTTGCATGAACAGTTGGCTCAGGGGGTGTACTTTTTGTAAAATCACAAAAGTACCAACCCCGCTGCTCGCGAGCAGCGGGGCGGGGTCGGCTGAACTCGCTCAGCGCTTCGCTAGATCGCTCGAACAGGCAGCCGACCCCGAACCTCGTATAAACGATCGATTACCGAACAAGTCGAGTATATCGCATGCGAAACACGATGCCGAGGATAATCAATCCCACCAGATACACGAACACCATGCGCCACGACACGCTCCAGACAGAAATGGATGGCGAAATAAGCGAGCCTCGAAGGCCATAGTTTATCTCAAGATGAACGTTATATCTTCCCAATGCCCAAGGATCAAACCAGTTGACCTCAAAACGATGCACACTGTTCGGTAACACAACCCTCTCTTCAAGGTTAAACGCCTGTCGCCAAACGACCCGACCGAACAAATTCTGAATCACCAATGAACCATGCGGTCGAACGTGACTGTTCCCTTCATTTTTAAGCCGAGCCTCAAATTGTATTGGTCCAAACAGCGATGAAGAGGTACGCACGAAACGTTGAAGAGAAAGATGTTCACGAATCTCTCCGCGCACCTGGACCAAAAAGAGCACGCCAACATTCACGCTAGTTCCAATCCGTTGCTCCTGTGCTTGTTCCAACGGATGTGTTGAAAAAAATAACGCGGCATACTGCCCGCCGGGAATTGCCAAACGCGGAACCCGAACTTCATAACGGATCACCCGCGTCTCATGCGGGGACACGGAGATTTGACGCATCTCTGGCACGATCCAATTTGGGAGTTCGTTCTGACCATCCCCTTCAATAAAATCCTGCTGTCCTTCCTCGCCCTTCGGAACAAAACGCCGTGTAAAAATAGAGTAGACTTGGGGAATGTCACCCGTATTCGTAATTTGAATCGTCCCGTTCTTCACCTCACCTGGACCAGCTTCAAACTCAACCTGCACAGGTGAAACCGCCATCGCTCGTGCCTCAAGAGGTCGTATCGCTCCTACAAAACAGGCTAAAAAGACTACACTCAAACAGAGCTTCCAGGGTTTCAACATATCGCTTGATAGTATGAAGCAGAAATGAAAAGATGAACACTGACATGCTCATACATGATATGAACTCACCCTTGCTCGACGTTTCACGTCCGCCCTCAAAAGCAACCCAATACATTGGTTGTTTTGGTTTTTTACTCTTCTTTCTCACCGCATGCTCTGGGGTCTACAAGATACTTACCGCCCACAGCAGTTCCTACATAAAACATGATAACGATATTGGACAAGTATTGGTAATCTTTTTTTGTGCGTTCGTTACATTATTTGCGTGTTTTCGAGGTGATCAAAGCCCAATTGGAAAATTCATTGCCAAAGTTGGAGAAATCGGCTCTCTGCTCTTTTTTATAAAACTATTAACGATGCTAAAAAACCGCCGGAATTCTTCTGATCAAGATATTGATAAGACCTCGTGATGTACACATGAATCTCTCAAACTATCTCATCATCCTCGATGCTAGTCGACACGGACAGACAACTTCTAACCTTGTAGGCGGTTACATGGGTGGAAGAGAACCGGATGTCGAGATGACCTCCAAAGGCACACAGCAAATCGAAGAACTGGCC
>CAYRMN010000024.1:5706-18003 GCA_964425575.1 uncultured Gammaproteobacteria bacterium
CCAAACGATACAAACAGGCGGATATCAAGCCAGATCTCATCTATACGTCCATGATGAAACGCACCATCATTGGCGCAGACATATTAGCTAAAAGCTTAGGCTACGATGATCGCCTGATCCGATCCACATCAGATCTCGACGAGATTGACATGGGCCAATGGGCCGGTAAATTTCGATCCGAAGTATGCGTGGGTGAAGCGTTTCAAGATATGCAGCGTCTCGGAAACGATTTTAAAGGTCATGGAGGTGAATCTCATAATGAGGTAACGGAACGTGTTCGGCATTTTTTGAATCAGTGTATACAAAATGCCAAAGAGGTTGCTATCTCAAGACCACTTCACATTGTTGCCATAACTCATATAACGACCCTGCGCTGTCTCCTGAATGCCATTGGAGCTAGAGGCAATATCCAGTCTGCTGATCTTGCCATCTATAACGGTCGAACGATCCGTGTGTGTTTTAATCGAACGACGGAGCGATGGGAGCTACACGGAATGAATATAACTGAACTGGAATTGAAGATGTGAACCGTCCCATTCTCGTAAGGACATGTGGTGCACGCCCCTAGCGATAAAATTACATATGCTATCCTGCTTCCAACTATGCCCTACGTCACCCTGAAACCCGGTAAAGACATCCCGCTGCGCGCTGGTCATCCATGGATTTTTTCTGAGGCCATCGCAAAAACCGACTCTGCAAAAACAGGCGAGCTCGTTGAAGTGTCTTCAGCGAAAGGCGAATTTCTTGGCATTGGATATATCAACCCCAATACCTCGATTCGTGTACGCATGCTTACTCTGCATGAGCGCGTACCGATTGATGCCGCCTTCTTTGCAGCTCGTTTTCAAAAACTCGATTATTGGAAAAAACAGTACCTACCATCGGGTACGACCGGCTATCGACTCGTTCACGCCGAAGCAGATGGTCTTCCCGGACTCATCGTTGATCGCTACGCCGATACGTTGGTCTTTCAACTGCATACCGCTGGTATGGATCTTCTCCGTGCTGAAATTATCCAAGCACTCCAAACCACCTTCGCGCCACGCGTCATCGTAGAACGGTCTGATGTTGATGTTCGACGAATGGAGGGACTATCAAATATGCCCATTCAGACCCACTTGGGCGATGCGTCAGAACCAGTTACATTCTTAGAAAATGGACTGCGCTTCAACGCCGACGTCCTCAAAGGTCAAAAAACAGGTTTTTTTCTGGATCAACGCGAAGCGCGAGCAGCTGTGAGTCAGCTCGCCAAAGGCAAGCATGTTCTTAATTTATTTGGATATTCTGGCGCATTCAGCGTCTATGCGGCTCAAGGTGGAGCCGCCAGTGTAACCACCGTTGATATTTCTGAACCAGCATTAAAAATGGCAGAAAACCACCTACGGCAAAACGGTTTTAATCCAGATGATGAAACCAAGTTTGAATTCATCCAAGCTGATGTGCTTGAACTCCTCGATGATGATCAAGCGCTCCATCGACCCTACGATCTCATCATTTGCGATCCCCCAGCCTTCGCTAAAAACGCTGCTCATGTTCCGCAAGCCATCAAAGCCTACACAGAATTAAACGCCACCTGTCTGCGTCGTCTACAACCTGGCGGCATACTCGTTAGCAGTTCGTGCTCCGGCAGAATCGATGCAGAAACATTCCGCAACATGCTGCGCTTTGCCTCAGGCCACGCCAAACGCGATACCCGTCTCATCAAATGGATTGGCCACGCCATCGATCACGCTGAACGCCTCGCGTTTCCAGAAGGCAGATATTTAAAAACGGCGATATTAGAGGTTGAACGGGTGCTTGGATAGAACACTTATTTGCTTGCGACGAGAATTGTTGTCGCCCGTAACCAAGGCACGACGCTCTCACTTTGAAACGAAAGAATTTTTATTTTGACTCCTTCATCTTGGAGCATTTTTGATAGATGTGGGAGATCGACTCGATGTTGCCATTCTCGAAGCTCAACCGTTCCAGCGAGCTCTGGCTCATGCATAATATGCATCGCAAAACCATCGCTCTTGAGAGCGTTTACAGAATTTTTGACTGTTACCAGTTGCTCTTCGGGGGAAAGAAATTTCATGAGCGCGTGGCTAAAAATAATGTCATATCCTTGGTACGGAAAAGTCTTCGTCACATCGTGATATATGATATTGGAAGAATCACCTAAATGATCTGTATCAATATCAAACGTCACAATAGAAGTATCCGTTCCTAAAAACTCATGAAAAATTTGTTCATGCACGAATAAATATCTCTTATCTGAAACGCCCAATACGGCAACAGATTTCTTTCGAGCATCCGGGTGAATATGCAGCTCACCCAAAACATAACGAATAATAGAACGTTTCGTTTTCAGCATATTCTCTACCCATGCATCAGGCTGACTTCCATATTCAATATAATGAGCCTGTAAGATCTCGTGTGACAACATAATAAGAAAAGCGTATAGCGGCTAAATCATTGAGTCAATTATAAACGAGTTACGCCCTTGGCTAACCCCTCTATTTCTATGCTACAGTTTTGCCCATATGGATACGCTACAAGCCAATCCGGGCAAGAATCTATGTATCATGGTGGATAATCTCCCGCATGCGCGACTGCCCGTACGTACGCATGTGATTGTAGCCACGGATAAGATTGAGGAAGTAGCAGAAAAATATCTCAAACCTCACCTCCAAGCCGGCGACATGGTATTTATCAGTGAAAAGGCTGTAGCAATCACGCAAGGACGAGCGATTGCCATTAAAGACATCAAGCCATCATGGCTCGCGAACTTCTTAGTTCGTTTTGTGCATAAAACTCCAGCCGGGATCGGCATTGGGAGTCCATGGACCATGGAGCTGGCCATTCGAGAAGCGGGTGTTCCACGTATGTTGTTTGCAGCTGTCGGGTCTGGTGTCATGAAACTTTTTGGCGTCCGCGGTACGTTTTATCGACTCGTTGGGAAAGGCGTAAATGCGATTGATGGTCCCTGCTCCTATACCCTGCCTCCGTATAATGAATATGCAGTACTTGGTCCGACGAATCCTGACCGGGTCGCACGTGAACTCAAACAGCGTTTGGGCTGCGAGGTGGTGATTATTGATGCCAATGACTTGGGTGTGAATGTCCTCGGACGATCCGATGAATCTATTTCAAAAGAATTTTGTGAAAAGGTGTTTACGGATAATCCACTCGGACAATCAAGTGAGCAGACGCCGCTCTGCATTGTGAGACATCATGCGACGGAATGCGTCTCTATATAAGCTTCCGTCGTCCTGAACGCAGCGTACGCGAAGCTGAAGGACCTATGAGGAAAATTTTCTTTAGAGGTCCCTCGACGTCACTTCGTTTTGCTCGGGACGACAAAAAATTAAACTGAAGCTCTCTCCCATGCTCGACCTCCTCAAAAAATATTTCGGCTACGATGCCTTTCGACCGTTGCAGCAGGAGATCATCACGCATGTTGCGTCGCGAAAGGATGCGCTGGTACTCATGCCAACAGGTGGAGGAAAATCATTGTGTTATCAACTCCCCGCCCTTGCCTTTCCGGGTCTCACCATCGTCATCTCTCCGCTTATCGCGCTCATGAAAGACCAGGTAGATGCGCTGCGTGCCAACGGTGTGGCGGCGGCATTTTTAAATAGCTCACTTTCACCGCTCGAGGCTATCACGGTCGAAAAACAAGCAAAACGCGGAGAGCTTAAACTGCTCTACCTTGCCCCCGAACGACTCTCATCACCTCAAACCCAAGCGTGGTTACAACAACTCAAGGTCAGTTTGATCGCCGTCGATGAAGCACACTGTATTTCAGAGTGGGGTCATGATTTTCGTCCGGATTATCGTCTACTCATAGCCATGCGGCGTCTTTTCCCAGGCGTCCCCCTCATCGCTCTCACTGCCACGGCAAACATACGTGTCCGCAATGACATCGTGCGTCAGCTCGGTCTCGCTGGAGGGCGCTTATTTCAATCCAGTTTTAATCGTCGAAACCTAACGTATCGCGTCCTGCCAAAAAAACGTGCGCTTGATCGATTGCTTCAAGAATTGAAGCATCGCTCTGATCAAGCGGTGATTATTTATTGTTTTTCGCGCAAAGGTACGGAGTCACTTGTAGCTGATTTGAAGGCAAATAAATTAAAAGCACTCGCGTATCACGCTGGTATGTCGCATGAAGAGCGTCGCATGGCTCAAGAGCGCTTCATTCGCGACGAGGTACCGATCATCGTGGCCACCATTGCCTTTGGCATGGGCATTGATAAACCCGATGTACGCCTCGTGGTTCACATGGATCTGCCAAAATCTATCGAGGGCTATTATCAGGAAACGGGCCGTGCCGGTCGTGATGGACTACCAAGCGACTGTCTTCTCTTCTATTCTGCCGGTGATCGCTGGAAACACGAATATTTTATTCGCGAGATACCGGACCAACACGAACAACAACGTGCGAGGAAGCAACTCGAGGAGGTTACACGCTACGGTGAACTCACAACCTGCCGTCGCAAATATTTATTGAATTATTTCGGCGAAACGTGGACAACAGAAAACTGCGCAGGCTGCGATATCTGCGTGCCTCAGACTCAAGTGACTCTTACGGAGAATGCAGAAAATACCGAGACGAATCGAGACCTGTTTGAGATTCTACGCGCAACCCGTCGCGAACTCGCCGTTGAACGTCGCGTCCCACCCTATGTTATTTTTAGTGATAAAACGCTCCTTGAAATGGCGCGGGCTATCCCTCAAGACCTTGAGAGTCTCAGTGCAATCTTCGGCGTTGGAAAAGCAAAATTAAGTCAGTTTGGTGAGCGCTTCTTACGTGACCTCATTCAATACACAAGGACACACGGCTATACAAAAGCCGTCATCGAACCACACACTCCAACTCGCCAAGCAACAACAGGAACCATCTTAGAAACAAAGCGTCTCTTCGAGCAAAAGAAAACGATTGAACAGATCGCACAATTTCGAGACCTGAGTACCGGAACGATTCTCCAACACTTAGAGAAAATTCAAGAAAACGGCGAAACGTTAGATGTCTCCCATCTCATCTTCCCATCTGAACGTTTAGAAAAAATTGCTGCTGCGTTTACAACGACTGAAAATATCGCCCTCGCTCCGGTTCGTGAGCTGTTGGGAGAAACATATTCGTACGATGAATTGAGATTGGCGAGATTGATCATACATGAGAAGAAAACGTAAAGGACACGCTTGTTCAACATGTTGTATTTGCTATACTGAAATCCTATTCTTGTTTTCTCAGTATGCATGAATTTAATCTCATGGTGTCTATCGAAACGCCGAAGCGTCCGCTAAAGGCTATAGAAGTGCGCATGTCCGATGGTGGTGCTACCGCTGAATTAAACAAAAATCATGTGTTGCGCACACTTGGTAAAGATAGCTTAGACGGGATACAAAGAAATGAAGAAATGTTACTAAATACTGGGGCAAAATTATATATTCACAAGAATGGAACGGGCCATATTAGCGGCTATGCCGCGGATGGCTCTGATGTACGAACCATTGCTGAAGGAATTGAGCAAGGAAAATCTGGCTTTTTAGATAAAAATTGAGTCTTTCCTTGAAGAACTTGCCCTGTAGCAAGGCCCATGTTAACCTCTGCACACTTATTCATCCTACGTCCGTTTGGTTCATCCTAAACTTTATCGAAGGAGGAACGAGACGGCACGCGCATCCGGATACATACATTTTTTGAAGGATTCGGCACGGATCCGCAACAAACGTCTGTAACCGATATCCCATGTTAGACGCCACAAAAAAGAAGAAAATTATTGAGAAATTTAAGACCCATGCCACAGATACGGGGTCTCCGCAGGTCCAAATTGCTATTTTAACGGAAGAAATCAAGGACCTAAGCGAGCACTTGAAGAGCCATAAGAAAGACTTTTCTTCTCGCCGCGGCTTGATCAAGAAGGTTGGCGAGCGCCGTCGCCTCATGAAGTACCTGAAGCGCGAAGATGCTAAGGCCTACGACGAACTGATGACAAAACTCAAAATCTAAGCTGAACCAAGCCCCGCATCATATGATGTGGGGCTTGCTTTATGAGTCATTTTCTGCTATCTTACCGATGAGTTGAGGCGCAATTTTCTTTACAATCTCTTATTTTTTAACTTTTTTTGCTTATCTCACTCTTTTTATGATCAAACATCTCGCACAGCGAGTTGCTGTGCTCGTTGACGCTCAGAACATGTACCATTCCGCCAAGCATCTACACTCAGCCCGTCTACATTTTGGTAAAGCGGTAGAAACCGTAGTAGCTGGTCGCCCACTCATTCGGGCAATCGCGTACGTCGCAAAATCAAAAACTGGCGAAGAATCTGCCTTCTTTGATGCACTCATCGAATCCAGCATCGAGCCAAAAATTAAAGATGTTCAAGAATTCTCGTCCGGTGCAAAAAAGGCGGACTGGGATGTCGGTATGGCCATTGACGCGGTCATGTTGGCCGAAAAAGTCGATGTCATTATTCTCATGACCGGTGATGGTGACTTTGTGCCACTTGTTCAGTATCTTCATGGACGAGGCGTCATGGTGGAGGTAGCTGCCTTTACCGAATCGACCAATGCGCAACTCAAGGCCGTTGCCGATAGCTTCTTCGATCTCTCCATCGCTCCTGATCTACTCATGAAAGCTCGACGAGGACCTGCACCAACTCGAACGACCAAAGAGTCCGAAGACGATCTTCACTTTGAAGATTTTGATGAAAAGACAGACGGTGCTCATATTAAAATCTCTTACTAACCACCTCTCGTATGCAACAATCACAAGAATTTTCAATTGAATGGGGCGGCCGTACGCTCACCATCGGCGTTGGACAACTCGCACAACAAGCCAGCGGCTCTTGCACGGTCCGCTATGGTGATACCGTCGCGCTGTGTACGGCTACGATGGGTGGTGCACGCGAGGGGTTGGATTTTTTTCCACTCCAGGTTGATTTCGAAGAACGTTTGTACGCGGCTGGTCGCATCAAAGGTTCACGCTTCATTAAACGAGAAGGCCGACCAACAGATGAAGCCGTTCTCTCAGGTCGCTTGATTGATCGCGCCATTCGTCCGTTATTTAATGATCGCATGCGCAATGAAATTGCGGTGGTGGCTACTGTATTTTCTCACGATCAAGAAAACGATGCAGATATTCCAGGCCTGATCGGTGCATCTTGCGCGCTCGCTATTTCTGATATTCCTTGGGATGGTCCGATTGCCGCTGTTCGCATTGGCCGCGTCAACGGACAATGGCTCATAAATCCAACCTACGCCCAAATTGAAGAAGGTGGACTTGATCTCGTTGTTGCTGGGCTTCATGGGAAAACGATCATGCTTGAAGCGGGTGCGAATCAAATCACTGAAGCTGAAGCCGGTGAAGCAATTGCGTTAGCACATACACAGCTTGAACCGGTCATTGCTCTGATTGAAAAAGTACGTGCTGCAGTCGGCAAAAACAAAGCCGATATTTTCTCCCCAAAAAATGTGGAGGAAGAAGCGGAACTCGCGGAACGTCAGCGCATTGTGGCAGCTGCACGTGAATTCATGACCTCGCGCCGCGCGACAACGCTCTTCGCACAACCATTGAAGACGAAAGCGGATCGCAAAGCAGCTGTTGGTAAGCTCAAAATTGAGCTTGAACAACATCTCATTGAGCAGAGCGTTCCAAAAGAACATCGCAAAGCCGCTATGGATATTGTGGATGAGCACGTTGATGGTGAAATCACGCGTATGATTCTGGAAGAAGGCCGACGCGCCGATGGTCGCGCGCTAGATGAAATCCGTGAGTTAGGCGCGATTGTTGGTTTTTTACCACGTACCCATGGGTCCGCATTATTTCAACGCGGTTCAACGCAAGTACTCTCAAGTATCACGCTGGGAGCGCCGGGCATGGAACAGACGCTCGACACCATGGAGTTCCAGGCAAAGAAGCGTTTTTTCCATCACTATAATTTTCCGAGCTATTCCGTTGGAGAAACGCGCGGTAATCGCGGACCAGGTCGACGTGAAATAGGACACGGCGCGCTCGCCGAGCGAGCCATCATGCCAATCTTGCCAAACCGAGAGGCGTTCCCGTACACCGTGCGCATTGTGTCAGAAGTTCTTGGTTCTAATGGATCATCTTCCATGGGTGCCACCTGTGGCTCAACACTTGCACTCATGGATGCCGGCGTACCGATCTCAGCACCCGTTGCCGGTATTGCTATGGGCATGGCGAGCGATGAGAAGGCTGGCATCTTCCGCGTGATTACAGACCTTCAAGATTTAGAAGATGGCACGGGTGGAATGGACTTTAAAGTCGCAGGAACTCGCAATGGCATTACCGCCATTCAAATGGATACCAAAACACACGGCATTCCACTGAAGACCGTTCAAGAAACGTTTGCCGCTGCACTCACAGCTCGTTTACAGATCCTTGACCTGATCGAGCAGACCATCGCTCAACCACGTGCAGATTTGTCCAAATGGGCTCCACGCATCCAATCATTCCGCATCAACCCAGAACGCATTCGTGATGTGATTGGTCCAGGTGGCAAGATGATTAACGAAATCATCGATGCCTGCGATGTTGAAATCGACATCGAAGATGACGGTCTCGTCATGATCACCTCAACTAACCCAGATGGCATGAAACGGGCAGTTGAATGGGTCAAACAACTGACGCGTGAAATCGTTGTGAATGAAATCTTCACCGGTACGGTTACCCGCATCATGGATTTCGGTGCCTTCGTCGAAATTCTTCCTAAACAGGAAGGTCTCGTGCATATCTCCGAACTCGCGCCGCAGCGCGTTGAGAAAGTCACGGATATTGTGAAGGTTGGTGATAAAGTCACGGTCAAAGTCTACGAAATCGATTCCATGGGTCGCATCAACCTCTCCATCAAACGCACTGATCCAAACTACGTCCCACCAGAAAAAAGTGAACGCCCACCACGGGACAGCAAGCCAAGTGGTGGTCGAGGAGGATTCGGGGGAGGAAGACGCTAGAGCATAAAAAATGAGCCTTGCGGCTCATTTTTGTATATCCTGAAATGACACCGTGCTATACTTTTCACAATATCTCTATTATTTTTCTATTCTATGAATCGTGAAAACGTTCAGTGGATTGCCGTCGCGCTTATTGCATGTGGATTGATTGGCGTAACCAGTATTATCGTTAAACAAAACGAACAGTTGAACAGAGTATCACAAGGCCTTGATAGGGTAGAAACAATGGTGGAAATATATGCTTCAAAAGCAAAAGCAACACCAACGCCCACATCTGCGTCATCCATCCCAACATCGACCCTGTCCAACTCACAAACCATACCAGATGTTTTTGATGGTTTCTCAGTGATTACTCAAAAACCTGGAATCACATCGAGTGGCTTCGTTATTCAATTTGTTCATCTCTGTAAAGGAACCGTTCAGGCAGCAGAAGGACAATCTGTCCCATTTTGTTTAGGAGAAAATCGACTAGGCGTTTTAAATCCGGTTTCGAGTTTCTCGGGGCCTGAGATTCTTGCATCAAACACCGTTTCAAAAGCAGAAGATGCTCCAGTTCTTATGAATGTTGAATATGTTAAAGGAGCAACAAAACAAGGGGGAGCTTTCCTCATTTCATACACTCCGGAACCCTGCACAACGATGAATGATTGCGGAGCGGGTATGCCGGAGCACTATGTCAGATATGTCTATGATTTTAGCAATCTAGTGGGTGGTCTCCGCTCAATACAACATTTTCCAGAAAGAGGCACATTGACTTGGAATTCTCTGGGTACCAAAGCACTGGTATATCCCAATAGCGCAGGAGGTGCAGGTTACGAAGCAGTTATCCTTACTGGGTATGATTTGCTGAAAGATTCACAAAAGAACCTTACAACAGTAACGGGAGTGGGAGACATACATGGAAGCGCGTCCGATCCCCATACCGATATTCAAGGAAAGCGTCTTCCTTTTTGGAACAAGTTTGATTGGATTGATGACTCACATTTCACAGCCGAGCTCATCAATCCAGACGGAACAAAAAAGATCGTGAACGGACAATTTTAAACAAGGCTCAAAAAACAGATCTCGCCGATCTGTTTTTTGGTTTTTGCATCATGAATTTGCACCTTTTCTTATCTCAAAGAATCACCCTCGACAAAAACGTTCGGCCTGTTATCCTTGTTCGTGCATGAGCGATCCCGTTCTCTTTGACTCTTCCCCATCGGGGGGCGTGATTCTGGCATATGGAGAGTCCTCAACAATGCCGCGACGATCACGGGCTTTTTTTGTTGGTGTTGGCATACTCATTTTTTTGACCGCATTCCTCATTGCAACTCTCGCCTGGGTGCTCACGACCCGCATTCCAGTTCCACGCAATACTCTCCTCATTGCCTATGTGCGGCCAGGCGCTGCCCTGCCTGATTGGACCCCACATCTTTGGAAAGAAACGCAAATTCGCGCTCGACCATTTCCTGTATTTGTAGGCCTTCAATTCAATAACTCCGGCGAGATTATGCCATTTGCCATCATGCGTTCTGGCTTACGCTGGCAAAATCTCTCCCCCTCGTCTGAAGATCAGCCTACTCACCTGCTCGCACTCAGCGCTTCTTGGAGTGATTATTTTCAACCAGTTTGGCTCCAGGTTTGGCCAACCGCAATCAATGAGTTGATGAATGCTACCTCCTCTTCGTCAAACGTTAATGAAGCACATATAGGTGGCCCCATTACTGATCATGTGTGGCGTACGAATGGCTCAGTACAGCATATTGCGAATCTATCTCATCTGCCACAACTTGGACCAAATAGTCTTGATCTTCAATATTTTCCAGACCTTTGGCCGCTGCTACAGAATCTTTTTCGTACAAAAGGAGTTACGCCTGTATTGCCAACCCCACCCACTCGAGTTGCTTGGGCAGAAAATGAGCAGGGTGATATTTCTATAGGCTTTCAATTTAATGAGCTCTTAAGCAGCACAACCAAGGCTGAGTTAGCTGGCAGCTTTGGCTTAACCGAGAGAAAACCATACACATTGCCAGATAATACCGTTCTGATGGAACGTCGCCTTCCGTACGATCTGTTTCAAACTTCAACGACCACAGAATGGGCGTTGGCAGAAAATAAAAAACTTATTTTCTCTGAAAATCAGGTTATTTTTGGCCAACCTGACCTACTTATCCCAGCACCACCTCTTCCCGCAGTGTGCCAAGGAACACGCATTGGAGCTTTTGATACGAAGACGCTTGCGTCTATTAGACAAGCATTTCAGCTCCAGTCTGAAGTCGACATCCCTCGACTGATTCTTGTAGAGAAAAATGGAGAGCTTCGTGTCTGTTGGTAGTTTTATACTTATCCCCAGATATATGCACAATATCCACAAGACTGTGGATAACATAAAAATAGCTGTACTTAGACCTGCTTTTGCCTATTTACCCCTACCATTGATGCAACCATCAAAAAACGATACACTTGATATGCGCATGAGTTGCAAAGCCATGTGCAGCACCTTCCAGTTTCTGCCTTTCTGATTCAATAGCTCCGACGGGAGCTTCAAACCCTACGGCTTTGCCTAGTGGTTATCAGAAAAGCAGAGCGTCATCGTTCTTTGAGAAGTGGAGACATTAGTCTCCACGCAGCACAGCCGCACAGCGCGGCACAACTCTCCACATACCAGTTCGGCAAGAACTCGGTATGGAATCGCCCAAGCGGCGTGATTACCTGGCATTCGCTCTTTCACATGCTATCGAGGCCGTTCCTCATATAGGGCATTGTTCGTTCGCACCTTTGTGCCTGTTAGCCCTATACGAAACGGTTTCGCGCGTTTACTAGACCCTAGAGTCTTGCCATTTTTTCGGCAAGCAAGAAACCAAAAAACAAAACCGAAAAAAATATTCGGTGTACTCTCACTCCTCACGGAGCTCGGCGATCTTCTGATCACCTTTGAGACAACACCAGGGTTTGGTTGACGAAGCACACTTACGGCCCGCACAAGCAGTGTCGCAGGCTCATATCAGATCTCGGCTGATGCAGACGGTTTACGTCGCATGAGTCGTCCGGCTCCATGCTTGCCGGAACACTGATATGAACCACGATCTGCGTCGAGGCCTAAGGCCGCGACGCTACATGCTTCTGCAGGGCGCACCGCGGCCTTTTGAATACCAACGACTTTTTAAAAAAGGCGATCTACTCGATCTTCGCTGCGTCGCTCACTCACCGTAGCGCTGCTACGCCTCGCGAACTCCTGGCTCCAGATCTTCGTACCTCATCCTTTTTAAAAAGTCTTGAAATCATTTAAAACAACCCTACAGACCTTGCCCATTTTCATAATCAACGTTAAACTGTCTGAAAGATATTTCTCT
>CAYRMN010000025.1:0-17871 GCA_964425575.1 uncultured Gammaproteobacteria bacterium
GGCGGGGCCGGGGGCTCCGGGGCTCCGGCGCTGGCCGAGCTGGTCGGGGCGGGCGTGTACTCGTCCGGCTTCTGCGGATCCGCGCCGCGATGCATGTACTTGTAGATGCCGAAGCCCAGGGCCACGATGGCCAAGAGGGCGACGAGGATCTGCTTTGCTTTTCCAGTCAACCAGTTCTTGATCCTGCTCCAGTTCATGATGCTCTCCTTCGTTCCGAGTCCTGTTGCCACTCTTTCCCCAACCGCGGGGTGATGTGGCAGGTGCGTTTTTGGCTCAGAACTCCCTCCAGCTCCCTCTTATAAAGAGGGGGGCTGGCCTCAGGATTCAGAGACATAAACACACCTGCCACTACGTTTTCCTTCAAAAATGAAAAGAACGACTGATCTTTATAGCATGATCCAGTCGTTCTGTCAACTCAGCTTAGCTTGGCCCGATCCTCAAAAATCACGACCGCGTAGGGGCGGGGTTTCCCCGCCTTCAGATCGATCGGCATGCCGGAGGGCGGGGAAACCCCGCCCCTACATCAACCCGTTCCCTTAATTTTGCTCAAAACCCAGGCGATGGCGAGCAGAAATCCAGCCACGGCACCCATCAACGCATTACGAATGAAATCAGGTTTGGCGAAAAAACGAGAGGGCAGCGGATCATCAATCACTTGAACCCGAATGGAGTAGCCAAAGTAATTCGGGGCTTGATTGGCGATTTCTTGAGACACTCGAATGGCAATCTCGGTAGCCTGGTTGCGAGAGGTATGATAGGCGGTTACGCTCATAACTCCTGTATCTGGTACCACAGCTGTCTCAATTGTATCACGCCATTTCTTGCGCTTTGAGATCTCATCCACGGGGAAATAGCTCTGATCAATCTTCTCATCCCCCATCACCGCATGAAAAAAGCTGGAGGTATAAATAACTTCAGACAAATTTTGCGCAATTCTCTCGGTTGACTTGATGGCGGTGTACGGATCAAGACCAGTGACATTGGTTTGGGTAATCAAGAGCCGTACAGCGGATGAATAGCGCAGCGGCTGAATCAACGAAAAACCCAACGCAAGCACAAGACCAATAAGCGTACTCACCGTCACAAAACGCCACGAACGCAGGATGACACGGGTCAGATTTGGAGATGACATATATGAATGAGCAAGAGGATGAAAAAAATTATTTAAATGCTTCACTTGTTGTCACGGCGCCTAATGTCGTAGGAATTGTCATATCAACGCCATTCCGTTTTATATGCAATACAACCTGAGCGTTCATCTTATACTCTGACAAAAGCTCCCCAAGATCCTGCGTCCCATCAAGAGTATCATGTTCAATCGCGAGGATCACGTCGCCACTTTTCAACCCAACCTTCTTTTTATCCTCAACTACAAATGCTCCATTGGGTGGGAGCGTGCCTCGATCGCCGTCAATACGCCACAACGCCAAATCACGGCTACGCACGCCGAGCTGAGCATGACGGATGACTCTATTGTTGGTAAGCAATGAATTCAGCGATGTAGAAATACTCGTCACCGGAAGAATACGCAGAGCGTTCCCAGCGCCCCCATCAACCAATCCGATCAAAGAACCGCGGACATCCCATACCGGAGAACCAACATCTCCGGCCTGCACGTTCCCATCTATGAGAATGCGGCGTGAGGCGATTTCGCTCGAAGTTATTGCACTTCCGGCATGAGGATCAACCAATGACATGAGCAGCGTTGGTGCAAAAAAACCTGCTCGACGTTCCGTCCACAATTCTGAACCTGGGAGCAGGTCAATCACCTGACCAAAACCAGCAGCTGGTACATCGCGTGCCGCCGTTTTTAGATACACTGTTCCATTCACATGATCAATAATTGCTTGCGTAATCTCATACCCTGTATCGTTGTGCCATAACGTAAGATCAGCGAGATGCTGGTTCGTCAGAACGATCGCCATGGTGATAAACCACCCATCAGACGTCATCGCTACCGCTTGCCCAAGCACATGATCATCCGTCAAGGTTTTTTCTTCCAATGTTGTTCCCTTTGGCTTGCGATATAACGTCGCTACTGGACTCACACCCCGATGAACAAATTCCGGTGGAATAAGTGGAGTGGCCAAATGAGATTCTAATTTTACCAAGGCGGGAGGAACCGTCGTATCGATGATATTTGTAGAGGTTGCGATAGGCGGTACTGGCTGACGGTATTGAATCTGAACGGGAGCCACATAGGGAGTAACCACAAACGCAGTAACTGCACCAGACAACGAGCCAACGGTGGCCGTTAAAACAACCAATAGCGCAAGGCGCATTCCGCTCATGTTCAAAATAGTCATACCTGTGTATGAGGAGTATAGCATGCCGGCCTAACACCCATCGCCGAATCAAAATAATTCAAATATAAGAACATCACCTTCAATCACAGTTCCATGGAGATTGAGCTCCAGCTCTTCACTCATAGCGGCACCATCACCGGGCTCGAGACGTTGGCCGTTCAATAAACATACTGCAGAAATAACCTGTATCCACATCTGCCTCCCTGGCAGTATGGCAAACTGGAGTTGATCAGAGGCGCGCAGATGAATTAAGGAAATAGTCGTCTGCTGACCGATACACAAAGAGCCCTCACGTCCATCGGGTGATGCGATAATCTGCTGCTTGCCCTGACGCTCCTCTATAGGAAAATGCCGCTGGGCATACACAGGCGTTCGTCCTATGGTCTGCGGCTCAAGCCAAATTTGAAGTAGATGGACCGAGCTAGTACGCGAATTATTCCGTTCACTATGAGAAATCCCAGTCCCCGCGCTCATGACCTGTGCCTCGTTGGCCCGCAGAATCTCTTGAGTGCCCAAACTATCCTTATGCGTTAATTCCCCTTCAATCACCCAAGTAAGTATCTCCATGTCAGCATGATCATGAGTATCAAAGCCACTCACCGGCGCAATCACATCTTCATTGATGACACGAAGATGACGAAACCCCATGTACTCAGGATCGTAATAATTCGCAAACGAAAAGGTATGATGCGTTTGCAGCCAGCCGTGGTCTGCGAATCCCCGCTCGTTTGAATGCCGTATGGTGATCATCCTTTAAGACTACATGGAAGAATTCGGGTTGACAATTACATGGATCGTTTGGACGGGAGACGGAGAAACTGATATGAAGGAAGAGTTGTTTTTCTTCGTATGAAAAAAATTTCTCTATTCGCCCTTCTCGCCTGCACAGTCCTCTTCCGTCCACTGACGGCCTCAGCGCTAGATGTCCATCCAGCCTTCAATCCGAATCTCATTATCCCTGATGCGGCATTTACTGATACAAAAACATTTGGAGGACCGCAAGGCATCCAGCGCTTTCTTGAATCCAAGGGAAGTGTTCTAGCGAATACCGCGCCAGATTTTTTAGCAAAGTTGGGTGAACCTGATAGTTCCAGTTTAAAGCAAGCGTTAGAAGACCCAGAACCGAACCTTGGACGCTTGCGAACAGCTGCCGAATTGATTTGGGATGCCTCTCAACTTAGTGGATTGAATCCGCAAATCATCTTAGTCACACTTCAAAAGGAGCAGAGTCTCATTAGCGGCTCGATCGATCAAAACCGACTTCAACGCGCCTTAAATCATGCCATGGGATTTGATTGTCCAGACAACGCTGGCTGCGGCAACTTGTTTCCAGGTTTTTACTATCAGCTCTTTGGAAATGTGGATACAGAAGGCAACCGCTATCTTGGGGCGGTGAAGGCACTGATGCGGTCTTTTTCCGCTCCGGAAGGACGCGGTCCAAATTTAAATGGAGCACCGGCAAAGATCGGCGACCGCATCACCCTAGAGAATACCCTTGGAGATTACATTGGCATTCTCAAGCAACAACCGCTCACACTGAGTAATCGTGCCACCGCCGCCCTCTACCGTTACACGCCGCATGTGTTTAATGGCAATTATAATTTTTGGAAATTCTTTACGAGTTGGTTCAAATACGCCAACGGGACACTCCTAACCTCCTCACAAGATGGCAGATTGTTCATCATCCAAAATGGCACAAAACAACCAGTGCCTGATTTTGTTGCAACCTCACGAGGACTACAGCGCGCTACTGCCACGACAGCTTCTCCGACTGAGTTAGATAGCTATCCGCTCGGCACGACCTATGCCCCAGTTGATAACACCATCATCAACGTAAACGGGACCTTGTTTGTATTTCTGGATGGCACGATGCACCCTGCTTCATCCTTTGCATTAACACAGCGAAAACTTGATCCAAATAAAAGCGTCACCATCTCTTTGGCAGATGCCGACCTCTTTCCTCGTGGATCCCAGCTTACACCAAGTGAGGGTACCGTATTACGCGGTGTGCAACATCCGGATGTTTACCTCGTTGATCATGGCGTGCTCAAGCGTTTCAGCATTTTTACCTTTACGCAGCGCAACGTGGCCAAACAAGTCAAAACGATCCCCGATGCCGAAATCGCTCTCTACACCAAACAAGGCTATGTCATCCCTCTTAACGGAACGGTAATTCAGGCACCTGCGAGCGCAGATGTGTATCTTATCAACGAGGAACGTCGTTTGCCACTGACACCGGATCTCTTTAAAAATCTTGGCTTTACTCAAAAAGATATCGTTCGATTGACCAGTAACGAGGAATTTTCCTCCATCCCGATTGGTCCGCCTGCTGCCCCACGCGAAGGAACATACTTCTCCATCAGCGGCTCCCAAGAATTCTATTTATTTAAAGATGGAGCAAAGCATCTCATCCCTTCTTTTGTGGCCAAGCAACGCCGTATCACTCCGGATTATGCGTTTGATGCCAGCATCATCAGCAACTGGCCGGATGGTATCGCCATCGCACCGAAAGACAATACACTGATCCAAAGCACTGCCTCCTCGACTATCTATCTCGCCCTAAAAGGCCAGCTTCATCCCCTCACCCAAGAATTATTTACCAATCTTGGTTTCAGTAAAAAGAACATCGTCGTACTGCCAGAGAGTGAAGTCTCCATTCTCCCTAAAGGAGACATGGCTCCACCACGCGAAAATACCTTTTTTACTGTTAAAGAGACCAAGGAGTTCTACGTCTTTCGAGACGGAGCAAAGCGACGCATCTATCCATTTGTTGCAGCACAGCGCAGCATGACGCCTGATTACACATTTGCTCAGGCCATCACTGATACGTGGCCTAGTGGAGCTCCTCTCCCTCCTCGCGATGGGACGCTCGTAAAAAGCACCTCTGGATCGACCATCTATCTCGTCTCACTTGGCAAGCTACGTCCCCTCTCGACCAGCGCCTTTAAACGACGTGGATACACCAATAAACAGGTTAAAACTATTCCGAAAACTCAGCTTGATAGTCTGCCAAAAGGAACAGCAATTACGAAATGAACTGCCTGGCTGTAAAGCAATCGGAATATCTCACCAATCTGTCGTCACGAGCGAAGTCTAACGAAGCCGAGGAATCCCTTCGAAGGGATTCTCCGCCCTAGGCGGATCTGCCTTGGGCATGACTCCACTCCTCGCAGAGCCTCGTCGGTCGGAATAACAGACGCTACAAACGGCGTGGTATTGAACCATGCGAGGAATAAACTGCGCTGCTTCGCTAGCTCTTCCAAATATACTTTGCTGCACGCCAAACGTACTTCATAACCAAGAGGAGAATGAAAAAGTAGAGAAGATATTGGGCGGCAAAGAATAAGAGCGCAATGAGATTGACGGTTACGTCCTGAGCTACACGATTGATGTCATAGACAAATGCTTTGATCGTTTCTTTCCATGAATCCTTCAGTACTTGTGTATCAACAAATGCATTCTCGTACACACTCAAAGAAAAATGAGTGTAGGCGATTCCGTCTAGCTGCTGAGACTTGGCGCGATCCATACGATCGAGCTGTTCGTTAATGGAAAGTCGCTCCTGTGTCAGACGTTCAATGATCTGAAGTTTGCTCTCAATAATCTTGGCCAAGCTTTCTGCATCCTGTGCACGCGTTGCAATAGCGGCAATTTCTTCATACGACTGAATCGCATCTCCAAGTGTCTTTTCAATGGAGGCGCGCTTCTTCTCTAAAATATCTTTTTCACTCGTAAAGTCATCGAGCTGCTGCTTAATGGTTTGGATATTCTCAGACAACTCTTTTGGCTGAAGCTCCTTCACACGTGCCAACACTTCATCGACATGCGCTCGTTCGACCTTAAAGGCATACTCACAACGATGATCGGATTCATTGGCCTGTTCAAAGACAATGTATTCGCGCGCTTTTAGCTCAACAATTCTCCCGCACGTCTCCTTCAAATGGCGCGTCTCAATCGCGCCGGTATACCGCGTGACTTCAAATGCTTCTGCATCTCCTCCCACGCTTCCAGGAGCGGTTGGCGGAATCGGAGCGATGTTCCGCGTAGACAACGAGGCCATCATAGGCGCGGAGACTTTTTCTGCCGCATCTCCATAAACCTCATATCCAGGCGATGCGACTCCAGCTCCTCCCGTGGCCATCATCTGCCGTAAAGGCATGAACGAAGAGAAGGAGGAACTAAACAGGCGGATAACAAATGCAAGAATAACCAGTACAATGATCCCCAAGCCGGTCAGTTTAAGTATCTTCTGCTGCGAGAGATTGAGTTGTTTCAAGAAATGCATATCCATTTCAATATAACAGAAGCGTGGCGTAGTTGAAAATGATCATCACATGTTGCTACACTATGCCTATGAATGAAAGAGATCTCCTACCTCAGGTTACCCCAGAGCGCACAGCACAAGAAAAATACGTGGCGCGCCTACGTCAGGCGGAAAGACTACAAATTCCGGATGTTATACCTGCGAAGAAGATACAAGGTTTTTCGGACTCTGGCGTGGTTGCCGGATATACTTTGGAAAAAGCAGAGTATCGCAGAACCGATGGCTATGAGCCTGGCCCGGGTGAAGATATCGCTCTTTATAATGCATTGCTAGGTCTGTTTTTAGTCGGTGACGGATTAGGAGGGCACGGGAACGGCGACCTAGGAAGTCGCCTTGGGGCTGTATCCATTGAACAGACGTATGCGAGAGAGATGGAGCTGAATAATACACACGTCAAAACGGATCACATGGATAAACTCGTTCAGGCACTGCAGAGACGTGAAAACAAAGAGGAAGCTGAGTGGTTCGCTGCCTCTCTTGGAGAGATTGACCCAGAACTTATAAAAAAGGCGGCGTGTCTCATTAGCGCATTTGATGCTTCAGATGAGAAGATTGTTCAAGAAGGCAGAAAAAGTGAAACAACGATGTGCGCTGCGCTTATTCATCAAACCACAGATGGTCGACGATTTGCATTAATAGCGAATATTGGAGATGGTGGTGCGTTTCATAAACGAAATAACGAGGACTTCGTGCGAGTAGGTACAGAAGATTCTTATATTCAACGCTTCTTATCACTGGGCATCCTTTCTCCTGAAAAACTCCTTGAAATGCAAAAACAGCCGAGAAGGAAATTTGAAATCCCCTCTTCAACTGTCGTTGGTACAATGGATTCACTCTCTTATCAAGACCTTGCGGCTTGGATGACTGATGCACTAGGAACGACGACGTACCGTGGACCGTCTCTCACCATTCTAGAGCTTCTCCCTGGAGACACACTGCTTCTTTGCACAGATGGAACAACGGATAAATACAAACAACGAGAGCATCCAAGTTCGACCGATGAGCCTAACTATCATGCCATGACTACCGCATTCGATGCAGGAACATCAATCGAGAATAGTTTGGATATGCTTCGCGAAGACGCATCATCACGCAGAACATTTAAATTTACCGATGATCAAGCATTAATTGCGCTTCGAGTTCTGCACGCATAATGGTCCCTCAATACAATAGTGCGATGCATCATTCCTGAAATGCCAGCTCTAGTGCTGCAATATCAAACTTTTTCATCTTTAAAAACGCCTGAGTCACGCGAGCCATCTGCGCAGACGTTCCGTTTGTCATCATCTCGTCCATGATCGTTGGAACGACTTGCCACGATACGCCATATATATCCTTCAACCATCCACACTGTTCTGATGCTGGAACCGCTGAAAGCTTCGTCCAAAAATAATCAATCTCGTCCTGAGTTTCACAGTGTACGATGAATGAAATTGCTTCAGTAAAACTGAAATGGTGTTCGCCTGCGCCATCCATCGCGGCGAATTCCTGACCTTCAAGAGTAAACGCAGCATGTTTTATCGCTTGAATCTGATCAGAGGCTTCCCCTTCTTCATAACGCATAATGTGCCCCACGCTTGAGTTGTGGAAAACAGACCCATAAAAATTAATCGCCTCTTCCGCTTTTCCGTATACGTCGCCCACAAACATGAGGGTGGGTGTGATTTTCTGTGTCATTGGACGATCGCCTATAAACATGATTTGCCATGATAGACCATATTTATCCTGTACCCAGCCATATCGTTCACTGAACGGATAGGGTCCAAGCTCCATCAAAGCTTTGCCACCTTCAGACAACTTGCCCCATAATTGTTCGGTCTCCTCCTTTGTTTTACACGCAACCAAAAAAGAAATAGCAGGGGTGAACTTGAACAAGGGGCCTGCTGATATCAGAGTGAATTCTTGACCGGCTAATTCAATCGTCAGCAGATCGACCGTGCCTGACGGTGTATCACTCAACACTGTATGATTTTTGATTCGAGCATTTTGAAAAATTGATGTATAAAAACCGGCCGCTTCTTTGGCCTGTGTATCAAACCAAAGGTGAGTAGTTATTTTTTGCATATTGGTATCGTTTATAAAAAACTATTCTCTTTCTGTCAGCTCCTTCAACATCTGAAGCGCTTTGGGCCACATGTCTTCAAACATCGCCTTGTATTCTTCGGCAACATCCATATCTACTGACACTTCCGTACCACCATCTTTTTCAGTAAACGTGTAGTTTTCCAATGACGGAGTCCACTGTTTTACTTTCTCACTGGTAGTATCGATCACGCCGTTCTGGATCATTCCAAGATGTTCAATAGAAAGAAATTCATAGCGACGATTCTCTTTGATGCGGCTGAACATTCCTCCTTCGCCATTTCCGTCAGGATTCGGTCCTAAAAAACGCATTTCTGAGCCTTGTTCCCAATTTCCGATGTAGTAGGATCCGGGATTAAATACATTCGTCCATTCAGGATATGTCTGCTCACTGAGCATGGCGTCCCAGACTTTTTCCTTGGGAGCGTCGATCTGTATTGAGAAGTGTATTTTTTGCATATTCATTATCAGTCTACATTATGAGTTCCCAACTCAGAATAGCATACAGACTTGATTATCCGGATACAAACGACTTGTTATGCTTCTTATGTATAAAAATTAATACAAAATGTCTTCTTCCGAATTCAGATCTTTCACGGGTGGCGACTGGATGGAAAGAATCAAAGTCCGTGTTTTTGGAGTAAACCCATGCTTTACTTCCCTCCCGATATAAAATGTACTTCCAGGGCCATACGGAGATTCTTTTTCATTAATAGAGATAACGCCTTCGCCAACGATAAAATGCAAATATCCCTGCGCCATTACATGATAATGCGGAGGATAGGTCACGTTTTCAAACAGCTCAACCAAATCGTGAGATGTTTCATTAAACATGCCAAGCCGATACACAATGGTAGGTTCAGGAGATGAAAAAAATGAATCTGAGGGAATTTGTTCCAAAATAGAAGACATAATTGAGATACTATTTCTTCGTCGCCCCTACCCCCTCCAGTCCTGGATTTTTGGCAGCTAACGCGATTATCTTTTTCAATGTTGGCAGATGGACATCTTCAAGTTTCTTCAATCGAATACAACTCTTACCTACGCGCACCTTGCCGAGCTCTTTCGCATACGTCTCAGCCAGGTATTTCCCATGATCTACAGCACAGATATAGATGCTCACGTAATTCTTTTGATTTGCCAATGAGATCACCGGCCATTCAATCATTTCTTTCTTATAATTTCGATACAGAAAAGATCCATACCCGAGCATATTGTAGGCAAAATGCGGTTTGAGCTTTGGCGCAGACTTCTGAATAAACGCGTGTAGAAATTCGATAAGCTCCCTGCGTTCAGCGGGAACGGTTGCGAGGTATTGCGCAACGGTTGTAGCTTTTACGGATTTGAACATGTTCATACTTCAGATGTGTTTTTTTCTTTGATCGCGTATCGAGCATCCATTGCATGGAACGGCTTATGGTCTTGGCCGCGCGATGAATATAAGCAATCAACGACGTAGAGAGTCGATCTCTTCCACCGCATCAATATTCTGTCGGCACAGGCGTTGTCGCTGACCCTACGGCGTACGCTCCCCACACGCGTTTCGATCGTACCTCGAATTCAGTCTGAGCCACCGGGAGTTTCGCGAGTAGAATATCAGGCAACATCCTTCGAACCTGATCAAGGACTTCCGGGGCGATGCCTTGCATGCTCCACGCAAATCCTTGGGCATACATAGCAGCCATTGTATCATCAGCTGGCATAGGGAACTCCTTAGCATCACGCAGACAAAAAATGATTTGAGCTTCTTCAAAAGCGAGGTGCTGATCAAGAAGTGTTTTTAATTCATTCAATACGCCGTCGACGTTTTCAGGATGCACCAAATCAGCAAAGGCCGCATCACCCTTTTCTAGCACAGGATCGATCTTGTGATGCTGCTCCACGAGTTCGTCGATGGCTGATGCGAGTTCGGGGTGTTTCGTCCTGATGTCGGGAAAGATGTTCATATCTTCCATAATGTGGTGTCCATGAAGCGCTTGTCGATAGCTCGTTTCCCACTCGCCGCGCACGGCCTCGCGACGTGAGACATCACCACCCTTGATCTGAGCCACCGCACGCATAAAGCGAGCCATGTCACGTCGAAACGCATGATGAGACAGGAGAATCATGGTTGCCATCGAGGCACCGCCATCGTCATTCAGGAGATTTGGAGGTTGGGGCATAATGCATTCAGTGTTTGACAATCCAGAGTAAAAAAGGACTTTCTGATATTTTTCTGGCCTAGCAGGCAAACAGAGATTTTCTAAAACAACGGCATTATGAGTTTTATGGTATCTCATTGATCCTCTGTCGTCACTCCATCGAAATGCTCGGAATCAGCTTCAGCTTCGGCTTTTGTTTTATGAATAACGCCATCACGATGGTGTGGCGGCATATAGAGTGTATAGAGCTTCATGAAACTGTTCCCGGTATTGATAATGTTGTGTTGTATCCCGACCGGAACAACGATAACGCTTCCGTCGGCGATGTCATGAGAAACTCCATCCAAAATAGCCTTCCCCTCCCCTTGTTCAACTCGCAAAAACTGATCCACATCATGCACCTCTTCGCCGATCTCTTCATGAGGCAAAAGGGACATCAGGACAAGCTGACTATTTTTATCCGTGTAGAGAACTTTACGAAAATTCTCATTTTCCAAAGCACGTTGTTCGATATTTGAAATATAGCCTTTCATATGTAGCCAGCATACCACCAATGCAAACAATACGTATCTGCTGTATATAACGAACTGATAACCGCTTCGTGCTATTCGAGATCGCAACCCATATCCCCTCTCTTACGATATCAAATCAAGCTAGCGCAACATCCTTCTTCTTATTCTCCATTGATTGAATCAAACGGGTCATACCAATGCCACCGCCATATCGAGGAAAAAATGGTAGTGCTAAAAACGATTCCAATTCAGCCTCAACACGATCTTGACCAAACAAATCAAACAACGTTTGTGCATACTGACCTTCGCTAATCGTATGAAATCGTTCACGCATATCGATCGGATCGACGGAGCGTTCAGCGGACCCAATTGTTTCCATCCCATCAATAATCACATCGATCTTATGTGATGCCCCTTGTCCATCACGTCGCATATTCCAAAAGGGAGATGTGTGCTCTGGAAAATATTCCAAAAATGCCACTCGACCATCATCATCTAGCATCCTTCGTTCTTCGATGCGACTTATATCGCGAACACCATAACGCGCCATCGCATCTGTGTATGACACATGCGGAAATGTCTCTTTTGATCCATATCCAAGATACTCTAGCAACCCTGCCTCCAACATTCTCAATTCCTCCAGCGTCCCTTTCGATTCAAATTCGAACATCGGAAACAAAATACGGTGTCGACCAGGAACCGGGTTCTGCTCTTGTCGATAACTGGTGCTCACACAAAAAACACCTGCAACATCAGGCCGCGTAAGTAATTCATACTCAAGCCACATTTGGCCCGTCTGTGGCAATGGCCATACCTGCCCTGCATACGTAAATGATGCAACGGTCGTCGGATCTTCACATGCCGCAAGAATACTCAAGCGGTCCTGAGTATGAACTTCTAAAAATCCCCGATCAAAAAAGAACGCACGTAATGCGTTCGTCACGTGACTAAAAGCCGGCACATTTGGCTCCCCGATGTATGCGTTTTTCATATGCGAATAAAAAAAGAGCCCCAAACGGGGCGAATTATATCGTAGATGCTGAGCGCTCGATGGGATGTCGATGCATAGCGATACAAGTATATAGCACACAGCACATTCAAGAAAGACTAAAAAACACTCACGCGCTGTGGATAATGTTCTTGCACTCTCATGTATCTGCGATCGTCATCGCATCAACATACACAAATCAGCTCAATGATGCATTACATACGTCGGCTATCATACGCCCAATGCAGTACAGCCTGGCGTTGTTTTCGATGACAATCCGTATCCCCCACCCTGCAATTCTTTTTAATTTGCATGATGTGACGCCGCATCGCCTTCCATCGTTTGATTTGACGCGCATCATCTGGAGAACGTCGGCCCATATAATACCTGCAATACCACTGAAACCACCCGCGAGGATCATCCTTCCAAATCCAACCTTTTTGTCTCCAAACAGAAAGCGGCTGACTGGCATTGAGACCAAAATAATTAAGCTTCGGATCATGTATAAAGACATCCTTCTTTTGAAGCTTCGCGTTGACAAACCAAGCTTTCGGAAACTCTTGTGTGCAATCACGCATATAGACGCCGCCAAAAACTCCAAGTGCCAACATCTGCTTTGGGGTAAGCTCGGGACGAAAG
This sequence comes from uncultured Gammaproteobacteria bacterium, assembly GCA_964425575.1. Lineage (GTDB taxonomy): Bacteria > Patescibacteriota > Patescibacteriia > 2-12-FULL-60-25 > 2-12-FULL-60-25 > CAYRMN01. Next base: position 12,993 of record CAYRMN010000025.1, read on the forward strand.
TCTGGATGAAAGCTTCTCCCCGGCTGCGCAACGCACACATATCGATACCCCTTTTGCATTGTATCGTTGACCATCACAACCCTCTGTTTCTTCGTCGCTGGCATACACAATTAGCGCTGAACAAGATACACAACGAGTAACAACAAACCGCCCCACCATCCGATGTCAGAGACAATGAAACTAACGATAATTTTTTTCTGAATGGTAGATGGTAACAGTTCAGCCTGTCTACCCTCACGCTCGCGCTGAAGTAAAAAGGGGCTAATAGAAAACGACAAAAAAATCCCGTTAAGAATTAATACCATCGCGATCCACGCGTGATACAGAGGAATACCAGAAAACGAGGTGTGACGATAAAAAATAAGACCCCCAATAATCGCAAGAGTTATTCCAAGCCAAATAAGTGGCTTAGTGACTTTATGTGTTCGCGTAGTAGCCTCTGTCCAATAGCCGGATGTTCGTCCTAAAAACCCATGAAGGTCAATAACTGTAACCGCGCCTAAACCAAGAACAAATCCGGCCATGAATAAAAATAATCCAACAAGGTCAAGATTGATCATACCTTTTTTGGAGGCAATGGAATAAACATACTCACCCCTTTTGCATATTCTGCATACGCTGGGTTCTCTGCCATCTTTTTTTCAAGCATCGGAATACCGGAAACCTTTACAATCAAAAATGTGATCGTCAACGGTCCAACCACGCTCCACCACGCACCAGGCACAGAAAGCGTCATGAGCCAAATCCCCCACCATTGCGTCACCTCCCCAAAATAATTTGGATGACGTGTGTAGGCCCACAGTCCACGTTGCAGTATGCTCCCTTTATTGACTGGGTTCTGTATAAACCGCGCGAGTTGTGCATCACCGACAGATTCAAAATAAAACCCAAAACACCATATCGCAAGGCCAATCATATCCAACCCACCGAGCACTGGTCCAAAATGGTTATTTATCACGAGCACAGGCAACACGATCAACAAAAGCAAGGCGCCCTGTAACAGATATACTTGAACATACGAACGCATGTAAAACCATCTTCCCCATTCTTTTCGCCATGCGAGATATCGATAATCTTCCGTCCTCCCTTTGTTTCGTGTATGAATATGCCACGCTAAACGCAAGCCCCATACACTGACCAACGAACACACAAGCAGGCTGCGCACGCTGCTCTCATCAGAACGAAAAAATGATACCCAGGAAAGCAGTACAAAACCCACCCCCCAAGCCACATCCGCCACATCATTTCTTTTTTTCCACACAGACAAAACAAACCACACACTCATATACACGAATAACACTCCTCCGAGTTCTAAAAAATACCTCATATTCCAATTTTATGCGCAATCAAATACGTCACTGTCGACACAGAGGCGGCAAGCGCAGCTCCCCATACCAGATCCACCATTGTCACAAGCAGAGGCCAATCTTTTGCCACTGCTAAGTTCGTCAGATCGTAGGTTGCATAGCAGACGAGCCCAAAGAGCGCTCCGTACAACAATGCGTGCGTCCAGGACCCCTTTTCTACCGCTGGAGCTATGACGAACGCAACCAATCCCGCAATAAAAATAAGATAAAAAACAATGGCCGCCACCCAATTTACATCTGACTTCATGAGTGAACCAATCTGCGTCCGGTAAAAATTCTTCGCCACTAGACCAAGCCACAACACATCAATCAAAAGAAAAATGGGAAGTGCGATCCCGTATAACTTGATAAATATTGTTTTCATGAAAGGAAAGGGATTACATTTTTTCAAGTCTCTATCCGGTAGATATAAGATACACAAGCCAATCAAAATCCCTCCAAGAGCGGTCCATGTATGACTGCCACCAAACATCCATGTGTCGAACTTGTCTAAGACATACCAAATGCCGCGCCACACAAGCACAAGCCCTATGACGATTGAGATATTCTTTGAGAGATATTGAACGGTTATTTTGTGTGGATTTTTTTTTGACATATAGTCTATCTATTTAAATAGGTAATCGTAAGCTGTAAGCACGTCGCAAATGTCCCCCAAAGGAGATACGGAATATTCGCATACACCACCCAACGCAAGCTCGGTGCTGCGTACCAAAGCGCATACAACGCCCAAACCAATGTTCCAACCACAAGCAAAATATCAAGCGCAGCGAGCAGATTATTTTTTAACCCAAACTGAATAGGAGTAAACACAGCATTAAACACCAGATTTAGTGCAAATGGTACAGCAACGACCCAAGAAATCTGCTTCGTAAACGCCTTATAAAACACTGTGCCGAACGTGAATGCAATGATTGTGTATAGCACGGTCCAAACGGGTCCAAAGACCCATGAGGGTGGTGACCACAACGGCTTGATAAGCTGCGAATACCAGTTATAGGTGTTGTTCATGGATTGATGATATCAAACGAGCGCACGCCTGTGTACATTTTAATACACGATCCTCATGTGTTAACAAAAAAATTACTCGGAATAACAAACTTCGATATTATTTTTATCGAGATCTCGAACAAATGCTGCATAATATGTCGGCGTATACTCGGATCGAGGACCAGGCGTTCCGTTATCCAATCCGCCAGCTATAATGGCGACCTTATAAAAAGCATTCACGACCTTGTGACTCTTTGCCCTAAACGCAACATGAACCCCCTTATGCGCAGGTCGTCCCTTTATGCTCTGAGCAATTTCAAAAATTGGATCTTTTCCAATTCCATAGCCCCAGAATCCATCCTTCCTACTTCCTAAGACGATTTTCATTCCAAGCACTGCAAGAGCCTTGTCGTAAAAACGTTTGCTTTTGGCTAAATCCGCAACACAGATGGTGATATGATCGAGCATATAAATTCTACCTATGATTTCTTTTCTCCTTCGGCAGCCCCCAGTGCCATTTTGGTTTTTCTCCTTTCTTATAGGCGACAATGACGAGAAGGACGGTCAATAAAATAATCGGTAGCGCAAAAGTCAGAAAATTACTTCCGGAATCAGGATTGCCAGGGATATACTCTTCCCTCATCGAAACAAGGCCGAGAATGAGAAGAATATAAACACCGATGACGCCCCATCCCTGCCACGTCGCTGGAGTCCATCCCCAACCATATAATTTCGCCTTAAACCAGTACCGTTTCGGATTGTCTTGAATATAGGCAACGTACTGTTTGAGCATATGCTGTCATTGTAAACAATTTCTATGCACCTGAATACTCAAGCATAAAAAATGGCCGTTGACTTTTCCTTCATAGACGTTATATTCCTTCTACACATTTCAACCAAAGAAAGGACTGAGGAACATGAATGGACAAATGTCCTACGTATACGCCAATGGATACGGAGCAACAGAAAACATACATGACAGGAACTACACCCATTACCTCATCAAGGTGTCGCATTTTATTCAAGAACATCCAGACAAGCAATTCACGGTGTACCTGTGCGGTGGCTATACCAATCGTAAAAATCTGACCGAAGCTGCGTGTATGCATCAGATCTGGACGCGCCTGGGCATTCCGCCCAATGTTGTCCTCGTCCTCATCGAGGATACAACGACGGCTCGAGACAACCTCCAAGCGGTTCGCCTTGCTGGAGACGTACCAATCACCATCTTCTGCGAGCTATCACGCAAGCCAACAATGCGGTTCCTCGCATCACGCTTCTTCTCGGCTGCCCAGATCGTGGGGATTGGTTTTGATGAGAAGTCTCTCAAGATCGGTCACCGGCTGAAGCAACTCTTCTTGCACTTCCCTCTCGAAGTGCTCGCGTACTACTGCCCTTTGTTCGACAAAATTCGCCTCGCGCTGCGCAAGCGGCATATCGCCAGGGTGAGGCGAAATGAGGAGAAATAACATGGAACTCGACACAGGCCCGCCTCCAACTCCTCTGGAAGGCGGGCTCTTAAAAATCTCTACATTGGAGACAATGGAGCTTCAGCGTTATCTTGACAAGTAATATTGACATATCAAAAATTTTATGATATTTTTTGGCTACATTCGGGGGACTGACACCCCGCCCTGCCGTGGGGGTCACGGAGCAACGCACCTTTTGGAGGTGGAGACCATGCTGGATATCATGCAGTTTCTCGGAGGAACGCTGCTGGTCTACCGAGAACAGTCGCAGTTCTGGTCCGAAGGCGGCCGAGGGACCATCACTAAAGTCGTACAGAATGGGAACAGCGTCGACATCGAGACCGACGCGACCGCCTCCTTCGTGACAGATTTTTTCAATGAGTGGGAACTTCGTGAGCACGAAGGCGTGACCTACCTCAAGCCCGCGGGTGGCTGGCCCAGCTCGTCGATTTCTTACGCCGCTCTCGCGCCGGAGGGAGTCATGATTCCGAGAATCAACGAGAGGAAGGTAAACCCGATGGATCTTTTCCTGTAGTCACAGCAGACGACGGCATCCGCACCACCCTGAACCCGCCCCCTCTTGGCGAGTCTCTCAAGGGGGTGCGGTTTCAGTTTTTCTAGCCAATTTAGACTCGAATGCCAATACATACAGCAACCGTATCTCCGTCCATAATCCCCTCCTTTTTTCTCACTTCAAGCTTTATCGGCAAAAGATAGGACTGTGATTTTTTATCAGGGAAAATGGAGGTTTCCCAGGTCGTCTTTCCTACCGTCACGAGAACAGGGATAGAGCCCCAGCCTTTCTTAATCTTCCCAAATCGTATCTTGATGTCACTTGATAATACGTGCGGAAGAGAGACAAAACGCCATGCAGCCATTCCTGGATATGGAAATATCCGCGCGCTGAACTCAAACGTACCTCTCATAACCTTACCAAGCCCCCACTTTCACCAACACTCCACGTCGCTTCACGATGTTTCCATAATCCCATTGAATACGTTTTGCTTGTTTCAGCCAACCACGAAGTTCGGTGATTTTTAGTTCTTTGAGATCTTG
>CAYRMN010000026.1:0-17307 GCA_964425575.1 uncultured Gammaproteobacteria bacterium
TGCTTCCTTATAGATCCTTCAACTTCGCATACGCTTCGTTCAGGACGACGAAGCACATAAAATCCGTCTAAAATATATGACCCGCTTCACTGTTCGGATTATTCCAAATGCTTCAAGCAACGAAGTGGTAGGATTTGAGAATGGGGCGTGGAAGATTCGACTGATGGTACCTCCCATTGAGGGAAAAGCAAATAAAGCTCTGATTGAGTTTTTAGCGGATAAACTTGACCTCGCGCCAAGTGAAATAGACATCGTAAAAGGACTGTCATCAAAAATGAAGAGCATTAAGGTGCCAATGCATGAGGAGGATATAAAGATGCAGCTAGACGGCGGAACCATGTCGTCCTAAACGGAGGCGACAGCTAACCGTTTATGGCACGGGATCAAATCCTCCTGGTTTCCAAGGAACGCAGCGCAAAATACGTTTTGCGGTTAGCCAACTGCCACGAAAGACACCGTACTTGCCAATCGCCTGGTACCCAAATTCAGAGCAGGTGGGCGAATATCCGCAGACACGCCAGGGCCAAATACGGGATAGTGGACCGTGATCAAGCGAGAGAGTGTGCTGGTAGATACGAATAAGCAGCTGAAAAAAACGATGCATACCTACTTTTTCTGTACAGGACGAGAGGCGCGTCTTTTTTCTTGCTGTTTTTTCGCAGAGGGTGACAATTTTGGTGGTTTGGTGAGTGCTTCCGGAACTTTTTCAAATAAACGTCGTACTTCAGCCACAAGTCCCGTATAAGGAACGTCGGCAATTTCTGGTTTCAGAATAAACAAAAGATGGGTTTTTTGAGGAGCGGCGGTCAAAAGCTCACGTAGAACAGCGCGCATGCGGCGCTTTACTCGATTACGATCTACCGCCTTCTTCATGACCTTTGTGGAAGTAATAAAGGCAATTTTTGGGCTCCCCTCTTTAATCGATCGAACGCGCAACGTTGCATACGGACCAAAAACGGATCTGCCTTGCGTTGCCAAACGATCAAAATCGCGTTTTCGCGTTAAGCGATCCTCCTTTTTTAGCATAAAATTTGCTATATTTAGCAAAAAATCCGCCGATTGCTCGACGGATTTTAGGCTAACGGGCTTTGGTCACCGTTAGAGTCTTGCGGCCTTTTGCTCGTCGACGAGACAACACGGCGCGTCCATTTTTCGTGCTCATACGAGAGCGAAAACCATGGACCTTGGCGCGATGCCGTTTTTTTGGCTGATAGGTTCGTTTAGTCATGGAGGTGAATCAGGAACTGTTATGAGCACAAGTATGTCTAAAATGAGGATTTTTGTCTAGTGCTGCGATAATCGTAGCGATTGTAGGGGCGTGTGGCACACGCCTTAAGCTAAAAAACTGTTGATATGTTAGAATTATATCCACCTTCTATCCACAGGTTTGACATTCAACCACGCGGCTGTTGATATTTATATATTCTTCACTCATTCGCACCTCATTGATCTCTATGGATTATTCAGAAACCTGGCAAGCCGCTCTCGGGGAGCTGGAGCTCACCCTCTCGAAAGCGAATTTTACGACCTGGTTCAAAAATACCTTTATCTCCTCCATGGAAGATGGAAAAGTCGTGGTCTGCGTTCCAAATACCTTCACCAAGGCCTGGCTGGAGAAAAAATATCATGACTCGGTGCTCAAGGCTCTACGAAACATCACATCAAGTGGCGTGCGCGAAATTGTTTATAAAGTAGAGGTACGCAATACCACTCCGCTGGCGAGCCTCATCAACGAAGCCTCTGTACCAGTTGACGCTTCAACGTCCTACACCCCCAGCTACGATGAAACGACCTTACAAATCACATCCACCCAAAATGATACTGGTCTAAACCCCCGTTACATATTTGATAGCTTTATCGTCGGTAAAACGAACGAGTTGGCACACGCAGCCTCCATGGCGGTAGCAGCTAAACCAGGCGACGCCTATAATCCCCTATTTATCTACGGCGGTTCTGGTTTAGGAAAGACGCACCTTCTCCACGCTATTGGCCAGCACATCCATTCCATCAACCCCAATTCAAAAATTTTATACGTGACCTGTGAGCGTTTTATTAATGAGTTTATTCAAGCAGTACGCGGCGGCCGGGGAAAAGAGTTCAAAGACATGTATCGTACCGTCGATCTTCTCCTTGTCGATGATATCCAATTCATTACAGGCAAAGAAGGCACACAGGAAGAATTTTTCCACACGTTCAACGCTCTGCATCAATCAAACAAACAAATTGTTATCACCTCTGACCGTCCCCCAAAAGACATTCAGGCGCTCGAAGCTCGACTTCTCTCTCGCTTTGAGTGGGGCATGATGGCCGATATCTCCAGTCCTGACTTTGAAACCCGCGTCGCTATTCTAGACGCAAAGGTGAAAGAGAAAAAACTCGTTCTTGGACTCGAAATTCTGCGCTACATCGCCGGCACCGTTCAATCCAACGTGCGCGAACTAGAAGGAGCGCTCAATAAGCTCCTGGCATATCATCAATTTAAAAATACCGCTCCCACCCTTGAATCCGTTCAGTCTCTCCTTCAAAGTTACGTTCCAACCATTCCAAAACGGACCATTACTCCACGCCGCTTGATGGAGATCGTAACTGGGTACTACGACATTAGTATGGAAGAATTGCTCAGCAAGAGCCGCGAACAACGCCTCGCCTTTCCGCGCCAAATCGTCATGTACCTCCTCCGCCAAGAAGCGAAGTGTTCTTTTCCAGCCATCGGTGGTCACATTGGCGGACGCGATCACACCACCGCCATGCATGCGTGCACCAAGATCGGTGAGTTGCTTCAGTCAGATGAGCAGTTGAAACGAGATCTTTCGCTTCTGCGTGAAAAACTCTACAGCGCAGAGCGTTCTGGATAAGTCTTCTAAGGTGGTGGATAACTTCACTCCCCAAGGTGGACAACTCAACAGCCTCGTTCCCTCTATCCCCAACAACGACGATCCGCTCCCCAGCTCATCCCAGTTTGATGCGGATAAGTATCACACTATTTCGGCTTACTACAGCAGCTCACGCGCCTTTTCCACACTGTCCACACCCCCTACTACTATTACTATCTCTTAACCTGATATATCTAATACTAATCCCCTAAAGAAAATGATATGAACTTCGCATGCACTCAGGAAAATCTTCTTCAGGGTCTATCCATGGTTAGCCACACAACCGGAAAAAACGTCAGTCTTCCAGTATTGGGAAATGTGCTTTTAAAAACGGAGCATGGGAGCTTAAAATTATCCGCGACCAATCTTGAAGTAGCTATTAGCTGTACCGTACGAGGAAAAGTGGAGCGAGAGGGTGAATACAGCGTGCCTGCTAAGCTCCTTCAGGATTATGTTTCGCTATTACCATCAGGCAAGGTTGAGCTTGAGTTGAAAGAGGAGGGGCTGGAAATCCGTTCTAACGAGCAGGAGACAATGATGAAGGGCATGCCGGCCAGTGAGTTTCCTCTTCTGCCTAAATTGACCAAGGATGAGGGGTATCGTTTAAGCACACTAGAACTCAAGCGCGCCTTGAGTCAGGTGGTATTTGCGACCTCAACGTCTGAGTCTCGTCCAGAGCTCACAGGTGTCGCTTGTTTTTTTGGGATGAAAGATGGAAAAGCACAAGCGACCTTTGTTGCGACAGACTCGTATCGATTAGCTGAGCGCTGCATGGGGATGTCTGCCCCGGTTAGTGCCGAAGGAAAAGTAATTGTGCCGGCGCGCTCCATGCAAGAAATCGTGCGTATTTTATCTTCCTACAAAGATGATATTGGTAGTTCGGAAGAAGTCCTGTGGAGCTACACGGAGAATCAACTGGTGATCACGCTGGGAAACGTCGAGCTCGTCACACGCTTAGTTGAGGGATCGTTCCCTCCCTACCAGGAGATCATCCCTAAAATATTTAAAACAGAAGCTGTCTTGACCCGCACAGAGCTTCAGAAGGCCGTTCGCGCTGCCAGTCTCTTCTCACGCCAAGGGATGTTTGATGTGCACATGACATTTGATCCAGCCACCGGCAACTGCTCCATTCAATCTGCTGATCAGGGAACGGGTAAAACCAAGACGGTTCTCAAGGGAACGGTCACGGGCGACGCGAATTCTGTCACGTTAAATTATCGCTATTTCAACGACGGCCTCGCAGCACTTCAAACTGATACGGTGCGTATCGCGTTGATTGATGCTGGTAACCCCGTTCTGGTCCTCCCGGAACCGAAGGGAGAGGAATACCGCTATCTGGTGATGCCCATCAGACAGTAGATTGATAGAGAATCGATGTAGGGGCGACGCCGTTGGCGCGCCCTTTTCGTATATAAAAGACAAGACCCGCATTGAGAGCCTGCGGGCGGGGCTGGATAGGTGGTTGTGGGGATGGGATGAGGCTGAGCGTCAGGTGCAGCGGCGTCGAACGCTCTGCGCTGCTCTCTCGATCGCGGGGTAGCCCTCGTCGGTCAGGAGCGCGTTGAGCCGGTTGCCCGACCTAGGATTGCCCTTCAAGGGCTCCAGGAGCCAGCGAACGATGTTCTCGGTCGAGAGAGACCGCTCCCGCAAGATCCGGACGATGGCTTGGATGGACGAGAACACCCCGCCTCCTCGCTGATTGAACTGCCAGGGGAAGAGCACGTAGGCTCCCGAGAGCTTGACGGCCAGCAGCTCGCCCCGTTTGATCATCTTCACCACGGTCCGCGCGGTGCAGCACAGGCGCTCCGCGGCTTGAGCCGTACTCCAGGGCTCGCCGCCCACGAACAGGAGCTGAGCCAGAGTGGAAGCGGTATTCTTTCTACGCTTGGTCATGTGACCTCCCTATGCTTGATGAAAGTTGAAAACAACACGGCGCAGCTCTTTCTTAGCAGATATTACTAAAACGATCAACCCAGCTCATAAACGACGAAACCCACCGAGGAGGGGTGGGTTAGGGGCTGGGAATCGCAGACTGAATGATCACGCTTAGCGTACTCGCTGGAGTTGGAGAACCACGACCCCACAGCGACGCACCTGATCGCGGGTATAGATTCGTTGTAAGCCCGTCAGAATATCTTCGCTGGTTATCCCTGGAGTGATTTTTTCGGCGAGCTCTGCTTTGAGCATGGCTTCGAAGTCGGGGTAGGTTCTGATATCGAGAATGCGTACACGACAGGGCTCGCCCCCGCACATCATCTCGATTGTATCGCCCCGCACGATGCTCTTGATGTCTGGATATCCCAGCAATCCCTATTCCATTTTCACTGTCACTTTTGGCCCTGGATGCAGCAGTTTATCTTTGGTCGTGACCACAGCGTAGAGATAGTAGGTTCCAGGCGGTGGCGCAGTGTTCCAATTTACAGACAAAACAGATTGCTGTGGTGAGATCTCGGAGGCAAGGAGATGTGTGTCACCGGTTAAACTTTCTTCTTGAAAGATATCAACCTTGGTCACATCGGTCAGATCAGAAATGCTGGCGATGAGCGTGACGGGGAAGGACTCCTTAGTGTAGGTCGAATTGTTGGGCGGTGAGGTTAACGTAGCGCTGAGCGGCGCGTTGTCGGCGGTGAGATTGATGGTAGTTGAGGCGCTGCCGCGATTGCCGACATCATCAATCGCCGTGACAACGAGATCGTGAAATCCGATCCCTATTGAATTTGGAATGTGAGTATTGAAGTTCAGAATATTTCCAAGCGCCGCGCCTGTTAGCGTTCCATCGATCGAAACTTCAAAGCGCCTCACAATGCGCTGTGCTGCAACAGAGACTTGGATGAGAGGGTCTCTTGTATTGATGGTGGTATTTGGTGTTGGATTGAGCAGTATCACCTGCGGTTGATTTTGTATGGTATGAACATCATCTGTTTCTGTTGGAGGGGTGCTTGTTGAGGTCAGCCAGTTGTTGCGCTTAGCCCAGTCTTGTACACCGGCTTCCCAATTTGAAAATTGCGGGTCATTTGCAGGATCTGTCGGCATGGGTCCGGCTGGATCGTCTTTATCGATATACCACAATTCATTATGAGCTGCATGATAGGTTCGTTGTTCAATGAATTCTGGTGGCGTTGAACTCGTAGCAAGTTTTCCGCTGACTTTATCAATGGCCAATTTTGTTTCACCAGCTAAACCCTGTAAGAGTGGATTCGTACTAGAGGCTGGTTCTGGAGTAATGAATTTTACGATAGGCAAGGCTTTTGTGGCACGTTTCATGAAGGCCTGCCAAATGGGCGCGGCAACCACTGAGCCGTCAGCCCCGTGTTTCATTTCTGTGTTGTCATTATTTCCAACCCATACGCCCGTCACAAGCTGTGGTGTATAGCCCATGGTCCAAGCATCACGGTAATTATTGGTCGTTCCTGTTTTGGCGGCGACTGGTCGATCAGGCAGAGTTAGGGCGTTCTTGGTGGTGAAGATGTACGCTCTGGCATTGTTGTCGCTTAAGACATCGGACAGTTCGCGTGCAATTTGAGGATCGACGATTTGCTTTCCGTCGCTCGGTTTCCATTCTTCTAAGACCTTTCCGCTCGGATCTTCTACTTTAAGAATTGAGGCAAGAGGCTGTTGTTTTCCGTCATTCGCAAATGCGGCGTAGGCGTGTGCATGCTCGATGAGCTTTACTTCTCCCCCACCCAAGACGAGCGATAAACCAAATCTGCTCCGATCTTGAAGTGTGGTGTAGCCAAGTTGTTCAGCAAAATCAAGCACGCGACCAATCCCAACAAGATACAGCATTTTTACCGCCGGAATATTCAGTGAACCTTGCAGCGCTTTACGCGCCGACACAGGTCCATTTTCTTTTAGATCGTAGTTTTTTGGCGCATAGTCTTTCAGATCCGTTTTGAACGTCGTGTTTACATCCCACAACGTCATGCTTGGTGTATAGCCTTTGATAAAACCAGCCGCATAGACGATGGGTTTGAATGAAGAGCCAGGTTGTCTTGGGCTTAAGACGACATTAACTTGGCCATCGTGCGGGTCGTTAAAATCTTTTGACCCCACCATGGCAAGGACCTGACCCGTCTGAGCATCAAGAGCTACTAGGGCGCTATTATTGAATCCATATTTTTTTCCTCGTGCTTCAACACCATTTTTGACCTCCTCTTCTCCCGCTTGTTGCAGGCTCCAGTCGAGTGTTGTGATGACCCGCAGACCCCCTTGCTCCATCATACGTTGGCCATAGGTGTCTTTCAGTTGTGATTTGATGTAATCAACGAAGTGTGGGGCTTTAGTATTACCGACGCTTTTTGGGAGAATTTTTTTCAGTGTATCAATTTTTTTTGCCTCCTCGGCTTGAGCCGCAGTTATATATTTCTGCTCAACCATGAGATTTAAAATGAGGTGTTGTCGTTCGACGAGGTCTGTTCGATGATCTCCACGCAAGCCCGTTCCATAGGGAGAGTAGTAGTCTGTTGCTTGTGGGAGAGCAGCGAGCAACGCGCTCTCATCGAGAGTGAGGTCTTTAGCTTTTTTACCGAAAAAGTTCTCGGAGGCTGCTTCTATGCCGTACAGCGTTGAACCATACGGAATTTCATTCAAGTAAAGCTGCAGGATCTGTTCTTTGCTGTAGAGTCGCTCAATTTGGAGCGAAAGAATAATCTCTTTGAGTTTGCGGTTAAAGCTCTTCTCGTTGGTCAGGATGGCATTTTTTACAAATTGTTGCGTGAGTGTTGATGCGCCCTGCGCTTTTCGTCGTTGAATGACATCGACAATCACCGCCTTGATAAGGCGCTTGAAATTAATGCCATGATGCTCGTAAAATGTCTTGTCTTCCACGGCGATCGTTGCCCACTTCATGGTATCAGGAATTTCGTTTAAGGCGACAAGCGTACGCTTTTCTTCTCCGTGGATCTCATAGAGAAGTGTTGATCCAGTGCGATCAAAAATTTTTGTGGATTGCGGTACCTCGCGTTCCATGAGTGTGTTCGGATTTGGGAGGTCTCGGCTGTACCAGGCTAATAACAAGGTCAAGGTGAGGGCTCCAATAAGGATGCCTGATCCTCCCAACGTCAAAATCCAAAGGAGAATTCGTTTTATGTGCCCTCGAGACGCGTTTTTTTTACGCCTCTCTTTCCACCGTTGAAACGGCGACTGTTCTAACGAGGGTGATGGGGTAGGCATAAAGATATGTTAAGATTTTTTGGCTTGATATAGCTAAAAATTAGCATACAACCCTTGACAAAAATGGTCAAATGTACCAAACTTCTTTGTCAGGACTGATAAGCCACCACCACGGTGGTTTTTTGGTCCAAGAATCGTATGAATATTCTCAAAAATGCATTTCATGTTACGCCCGGAACTCGTCGCATTATCGTTATGCTGATTTCTATCGTAACCTTGAATTCCGTTCAGACTCCTGTAGCAAAAGCAGCTGAGGTTCCCCTTGAGACAGTTGCTCTGGCTATAACGGATGAGTTCAGCGTAGCTGACACAACTAAAGCACGAGGAATCATTTTGCAGGACGAACCTCTTCCTATTGAGATAAAGGTGAAAGCGTCTCTTCCCATCGCTAAAAAGGCTTCTCATTTAAAATTGAAGAATGCTGATGCGCCAGATACTGACACACAGCTTCAGCGATCTGATGATTCCGCCAGGCGCTCCATGATTGTGGCGGCTACTGCCTATACCTCTGATCCGGCTGAAACCGACTCCACCCCGTTCATCACCGCCAATGGAACTCGAGTGCGTGATGGTATTATTGCCGCCAATTTTCTTCGCTTCGGTACACGTGTGCGCATTCCTCAATATTACGGTGATAAGGTTTTTGTAGTGACCGACCGCATGAATCCGAAGTTTAATGAACGTATTGATATTTGGATGAACGACAAAGCGCAGGCCTATGCTTGGGGTGTCCGTCGAGTGAAGATCGAAGTCTTGCCATAAAAGAACCCAAAAAAGACATCCTTAATGGTGGCCGTAGGGACGGATTGATGTGTCCGCCTCTGTCTCGACAAATCGCTTCATGATTGTTACGCTTTTGTCCGCAGCGTGAGTGATGGGAACATCTCTTCCGATGGGAGGGCTGTGCCCTGTCGCCCATGAGTAACAGGGCGTGGTAGCCAAGTGGTAAGGCAGGAGTCTGCAAAACTCTTATGCGCCGGTTCAATTCCGGCCCACGCCTCCAACGCATAAGCTTGCCTATTTGGCGATCTTCGGGCGCTTCGCTCAGAAAAAGCCTCACCGCTATTCTCATAGCGCCTACGTTTTTTCTGAGCTCCAGCATCCCGAATCTCATCCAAATGGGCAAGCTCTAAACGCGATCAGTTCAAATACAGCCCAAGTGGGCTGTTTTCTGTTACACTGTTGGCCATGTTGGTTTTTGCGCATCGAGGCATTCATGATCGGACTATTGCCGAAAATACGCTGATTGCGTTTCAGCGGGCGTTGTCTTATCCGATTGATGGCATTGAGCTCGACGTACGCGTATCACGAGATAAACGGTTGGTTGTTACCCATGATAAACGATTAGATCGCATGGCTGGAGATGCGAGAAATGTAAGCGATCTTCCTGTGAGCAGGTTACGGGAACTGCCGTTACGTGGACAGGGATTCATTCCAACACTGGAAGAGGTTCTTGACATGATTCCAGCATCTCTCCTTGTAGATATTGAAATCAAAGAGCGAGACACGATTGAACCATTAATAAAAATTCTTCAAAGCGATCGTGTGTTGCAAGCAAGAGTCATGATCTCTTCATTTATTTTTGATGCACTACTACAGGTAAGAAAGGCTCTTCCCGACATGCGTCTTTTGTCTCTCAATCGACGCTGGCCCTTGCTCCAAAAAGAGCGTATGTGGTCCAGATTAAAAACAGTAGAACCTTGGGGCGTTGGTTTTCCAGTTAGCATCCTGAATCAGCGCCGTGTACATGTGCTGCGTGAGCAGGGCTGGCAGTCGGTGGCGTGGGATCTTCAGCACTTTACCCGTGAAGCGAAGAAAATGGCTAAACTCAATGTTGATATCGCCATTACGTTTAATCCAGATACGATTCGACACGCTTGAACCCCGAGTGACCTGACCCACGGTCGCCCGGGCGTTTTCTTTTTTAAGGATTTTTCGTTGCCCATTCGGTCTTCTTATTATACCGTGGTGACATGTCCACAAAACTTCAGAATGAAACTGCACTTGTTATTGATGCAAACGCGCTAATCCATCGGGCGTGGCATGCGCTGCCGCCGCTTAGTGCGCCAGATGGTCGTTTGGTGAATGCTGTGTACGGATTTGCATCCGTGCTCCTGAAGATTTTAGCGAGTGAACGACCGACGTATTTAGTCGTGTGTTGGGATACGCCAGAAACCACCTTTCGTCATGAAGCGAATAAGGAATATAAGGCACAGCGTGAATCACAGCCGGATGAATTCTATGCGCAGATTCCTTGGACGCAGGAGGTGGTAACGGTACTCGGTGGAACGAATGTTGAGTTGCCTGGGTATGAGGCAGATGATTTATTAGGTACATACGCAGCGTTGGCTGCAAAAAAACATATTCAGGTTACGCTACTCACCAGTGATCGTGATGCCTATCAGTTGATTGGTCCGCTGGTGCGCGTCATGGCTTTTAAGAAAGGGGTAAGCGATACCGTCATTTATGATGAAAAGATGTTGAAAGAAGTGACTGGGCTTACGCCAGAACAAATTCCGGATTATAAGGCACTGCGTGGTGACGCCTCAGATAATTTAAAAGGTGTATCTGGCATTGGAGAAAAGACGGCAACGGATTTGATTCAAACATATAAAAATTTGGATGGAGTATTGAAGGCTGCGAAAGATACGAAGAGCGCTCTCTCCCCTTCTGTGCGTCAAAAATTGATAGCCGGTGAGCAGATTGCTCGCGAAACTCTGCCAATCGTGCGGATTGTGTGCGATGCCCCAATCCCAATTCTTCTAGAGCAAACTCGTCGTCGCCCGGTACAGGAAGACGAACTCAGCCGTGTGTTTTTAGAATTTGGATTCAAGACGCTTCTCGCACGCGCACTGGGAAAGAACTCCCCGCTATCCCCTATGACAAAAAGAGAGGGCGCTGTCGGAGCATCCCCTATTCATCAAAGGGAGCTGGAGGGAGTTATCCCGGTGGTTGATTTTGATGCTTTTATCGCGCATGTTCGTTCAGAGAAATTTTTGATCATTCATCCGCTCGAGATTTTACAAAATAATTTATTTGCCGTGACACCGTCCCTTGCTCTCGGGACAGCGACGCAGACACTCATCCTTTCAACTGATCAATTAAAAGACGCGAATGTCATCGATGAGTTGAAGCAGATTTTGGCTGCGACAGAACTAAAAAAAATCGGACACAATTTAAAGCATTGCTGGCACTGGGCCAAGCGTCATGGATTTGAATTGCGGGGTCTTGAGTTTGATACAGAGCTCGCCGCCTATCTGCTCTCAGCCGGTGATCGTGCCTATGAGCTTCGTACACTGGCCATGGCTCGTCTCGGACTCACGATTCCAGATACGGATGAACGCCCTGTAGTTGAAATTGAAGCGATCAGAGGCTTACGAGGTTTCTTTGTAAAGGAGCTGAAAGAACAACGCTTGGTCGATATTCTGGAACGCTTTGAAATGCCACTCGTTCCTGTGTTGGCTCAAATGGAAGCGTATGGAATTTTGATTGATCGCAAACATTTCAAGCAGGTTGAAGGCGATTTTCGCATCACGAAAGCGCAGCTTGAAAAAGACATGACTGAGTTAGTCGGGCAGTCATTTAACCCGGCTTCCCCGCAACAGTTGGCACACGTTCTGTTTGAAGTATTGAAGATTCCGACCAAAGGCATCAAGCGTGGAAAAACAGGTTTCTCGACGGCTGCGCCCGAATTAGAAAAACTGGAAGGCGTTCATCCACTCATTGAAAAGATTGGTCAATATCGTGAAGTTGCCAAGCTATTATCAACGTACGTTGAAACGCTTCCTGCTCTTGCTGATGCAGAGGGACGTGTACACACGACGTATAATCAGGCACTTGCCGCAACTGGTCGCCTATCTTCGTCAGATCCGAATCTCCAGAATATTCCTGCACGTACGGAGCTTGGGCGAAAAATTCGACGAGGTTTTATTGCTGCACCTGGGTACCGTTTATTATCCTGCGATTATTCGCAGATTGAATTGCGCGTGATCGCTGCGTTATCGAAAGATGAGCAAATGCTGGACGCGTTTTATAAAGGGCTAGATATTCATACGGCGACAGCTGCAGCGATTTGGAAGGTACCACTTGAAAGCGTTACGCCAGATCAGCGTCGCGCGGCGAAGACCATCAACTTCGGGATTATTTACGGACAGGGGCCGCAGGCGCTATCAAAGGGAGCTGGCATTTCATTTGAGGAGGCAAAACGCTTTATAGCAGAGTATTTTCAAGTGTACTTTGGCGTGAAAGCCTATTTGGATGGCACGAAAGCCTTGGCTCATGCGCAGGGGTATGTTGAAACGCTTTTCGGTCGGCGTCGTCCGGTGCCAGATATTAACTCTCCCCTGCCTCAGCTGCGTGCGGCGGCTGAACGTATGGCGATTAATATGCCCGTGCAGGGCACAGCTACAGCTGATATCATGAAGCTGGCCATGATCGAAGTTGCGCGACGCCTTTCATCAATTTCAGCTGGAACGCGTCTTCTTTTACAGGTGCATGATGAATTGGTTTTTGAAGTTCCAGAAGATGAGATTGAGCATGTAATGCCTCAACTTGTTGAGATTATGCAGACCGTGGCAAAGATTGGGGTGCCGTTGATTGTTGATGCAAAGGAGGGAAAGAATTGGGATGAAATGAAGAAGGTCGCTACGACGCAGTGATGTGTGTGCTGCAGATCGCTTCGCTGGGAGATTTTGCCTGTGTCGTCCTGAGCGGAGGCGTTTGACGCCGTAGTCGAAGGATCTACCCTGTTTTCAATTGCCCCGCAGAGAGGATCCTTCTGAGCCAGAGGCTCATCAGCCTTAGGCTGAGACTCGCGGACTCGCTCAGGACGACAGGGTATACATTTTCATATCCTGGGACGATGAGGTAAGCTCTTAATATGATCATCGTCTGTTCCGGTCCGGATACGTATCTCGCGCGAGAAAAGGCCAAGGATTTGGTTGCAGCCTTTCGCGCCAAACACGATGCGCAGGGGCTGTCGATTGAAATAATTGATGGAAGCGAGGGATTACAAGGTCTTCTGTCGCGCATGGGTGGAGCATCTTTATTTAGTACGAAAAAACTAGTCCGAGCCGATGGATGTTTGACGAAGCTGAAGATTACTGAGGTTCGTAGTCTGGCGGCGCGTCTTGAAATGGATAAGGATCAAACCATTTTATTGACCGTGGAAGAGGAAATGCCAAACGCGAAAACTCTTGAAGCACTGAAGAGCGCTCCCCTCTTTCATTATCCCTTTCCAACGCAAACCGGCGCGGCCTTTCGTCGCTTTGTTCGTGAACTCGCCACGAAACACGGTGTATCTGGAACGATAGCTGATCAGATCGCCAATCAAACAGAAGGTGATTCTTGGCAGGCGGTTCAGGAAATTGCCAAGCAAGCAGCGAATCCCCACGCCATTGAATCGACAGGAGGAAGTAGTTCAGGATCAGTGTTTGAAATTGCCGACGCAGTTTTGACTCGTCGTCAGAGCTGGCGACAGACACTTGCCAACGCAGAAGATGAGAACGCGATCAGCATTTGTCTCTCACAAACGCGCTCGTATTTGCGCGTGCGTGATGGAGAAATAGAGGGGCTACATCCCTATGTTGCGAAAAAATTAAATGCATTGCGTGTTACGAACCCAGAAGCTCGCATGGAAGATGTATTACGAGCTCTGTATATATCACGAACGGGTTTAGGGAATAGCACGGAGGCTGAAACGCTATTGAATTAATCAAAATCCCTGGTTTTCCAGGGATTTTTCTGTTCTTAGACTTTTGCGTTGACGCTCTTCATGAGAGCTGCCTTTTTGTGACGGGAGGCATTTTTTGAGATTACGTGATGCTTTGCAGCCTTGTCGACCGCCTGTTGAAACAATCGAGCGGCTTCAATGGCTTCAGCCTTTTTACCGTCCTTTACAATCGCAATCCCCTTCTTAAATAAGGCTTTAACGTTGGTTTTAATGCGATGATTGATAGCGGCGTGGCGCTTATTCTTGCGAAGATCTTTAATGGCGGCTTGCTTATTTGGCATAATTATCGTTTTTTGAAGAATAGAAGGCAGTTTCAATCAGCCCGATGTGGGTGCATCATAGGAGGAAGAGCGAATTTCGTCAATATCTCCAATGATCTTCTCTGTCATTCCTGCGTAGACGGGAATCTTATTTGATTTGATGGAATCATATTCGTTTTTTATGAAAGGACTATTCCGTTGGATGTCTTTTTAAAATTTTTAGAAAATGGCTCAACAGAGTTCTCTTGGAGATTGTTGACTGCCTTCATTTTTGAACGTATGATTGTTTCGCTAAACAGAGAGATGAAATCAGGTTCATCACCCCCCACCATTTGTAGACGAGAAAGTCGTTTCTTACATTTTACGACGCATGCTTCCATAGTTCAATGGATAGAACAAGGGACTCCTAAGCCCTAGATGGTGGTTCGATTCCACCTGGAGGCACCAGGAGAATATATGCAAAAAATGTTTCACGTGAAACATGTCTAAAACATTGAATGTGTCATGTTTGTTTTTAACGGATTGTCTGCGTCCCCTAAAGTGTTTTTTTAAAAAGATAATTTAGGGACATTGAAAGTGTTTCACGTGAAACACTTCAGGATTTAAAAACATCTTGTTTAGGAATGTACGACGATAAAGCATGGGCAGTTTTATTGTGATCGTCAGTGATGTACTATAAGGAGCGAGCGATGTTCCTTTAATGCATGCGTTCCAAGAAATTAAATATGTTTCACGTGAAACATATTGAAGATTGAAACATAAATATGGGCCGATAGCTCAGCTGGTAGAGCGCTGCATTCGCATTGCAGAGGTCAGGAGTTCGATTCTCCTTCGGTCCACCACGCATAGAGCCGCGACAACGCGGTTTTTTGCGTGCCCCCTCTTTTTTGTCTGGTGCGTACGGGCTCGTTCGCGTCATCGAGTGGCGCAAGATGCAGGGCGAAGGCGGCAGGCCTTATATAGGTTGTGATAGGAGTGGATATAGGCACTAGATGGATGCGGTATCTGGGTATAGGAACGCATCGAGGAATGTGCGTCTAGGCAGCTATGGCTGAGGTCGCAGGAGGTATTTGATCTGCTCTTGGGTGTCTATGGAGCATACGGGGCGATCAGTGTATACGGTGTTACGCAATTTTGTTCTATGTTTCACGTGAAACATAGAACGATATTGTCTAAAAAATCGTAGCGTAGAACGATGAGGTCGGAGTAGATATCCACAGATACAGAATCTGTTTGAAATAGAGAAATGTTTCACGTGAAACATTTCTCTATTTTGATTTGTATTGAACGTCCAATAGAAGAATGTAACCCAATGTTAGACGAAAACGTACAATCTTATTCAAAGATAGCAAATGTTTCACATGAAACATTTCTCTTGATGGAACGCACCCATCAAGCTGCACAGATATATTTTATCCACAGAAAAAATACTGATCTGTGGAAAAGATTTAGTAGCTTATGTATGAAGGATACGTAGCATGACGAGCTACGGATGACGCTAACGGCGTACCAATGCACTACTTACGCCCAGATGAATGCGGGCTGATATGGTAGAAGCGTAAAGCATTCGTGGCCGTACTTGTATGTCGTAGCGAGATAGATATCGTATCCGGGCTCGAACGTTGTCAAAAGCTAGGTTTTTTCAAAGAGGGTCTGCATTGCATGATTTTCTTCACGGTGAATATTGGGTGAACCCTCTGTAGGGTCTCGTTTTTTCAGAAAAAACCCAATTATGTTTCACGTGAAACATTTTCTAGGGGGAGGAGTGCTTATGATGATCGGCTATCTTGGATGCGTATTGAGCGTGGACAGTAAGAGTTCATTCAGGACAAGGAAAAGAGATGAGGCGCAAGAATGATTTTGACGTAGAGACGGATGAGCGGTTCGTGCATTTTACGACTCATATCGAAAGCCGATAGCCTTTTAGAAACGATAAATGTGTTTTACGACCCATGTAAAACGTCCGCCGTAAGGAGTTAGCCTTGGTGAAGGCTATCATGTTCAGGAATGACGAGACGGAGGGCGCCAAGTCGGGTATAATAGGAATCATGTTGAAAAAACGTGCATTTTCCTTGTTGGGGCTGCTCATGCTGGGCGGACTGTTTCCGTTGTACGCCTGGGCGGCGATGACGAGTGAGAGCTACCAAGTCCCTTGGGATGCGTTCAGTGCTGGCGGCGAAGAGCAGGGGTCCAGCGCTTCGTACCGTATCGATGACAGCATCGGTGGTCTCGCCGGATCGGGAGAGAGCGTGTCGTATAGCCTGAACGCGGGATATCGGTTGGGGGATGAGCGCGCCCTTTCGTTTTTCGCACAAATGGCGCCTGGCAATGGAACGGTTGCCGCGTATGGGTCCTTGGACGTAACGGCGCGGACGGTAACGCTGTCCGGAGTGACACTGAATCCATTCGCCGTGGGCGATTATGTCGTGCTGACAGAGAATCCCGGCCTGTCGCAGTTGACGGCGGTCGGACGTGTCACCGCCGTAGCCGGAAGCCTGTTAACGCTCGACAGGTTGGACGGGCAGGCGGGGTCCATGAGCGCTTCGCCATCCGTGGGGCGCGTTACGCTGGCAGGCGGTGGAAATATTTCATTGGGGGAACTGTCGGTGGCGACGGGGGGCGTGGCATCGGGGGTATTGGCGGTACAAGCGACGACGCCGCTGGGGTATACCTTGTACGCGCAGTCGACGTCGCCGCTTATTTCGTCGACGGGGCATACGTTCGCGTCGGTATCGGACGGGGCGGTGACGGCGGGCTCGGAAGAGTATGGTATGCGGACGCACGGAACGCGTGCGGATCTTGCCGAAGACACGGCCGTCACGTTGACGCCGACCGCCGTCCAATCGTCCGATGGGGCGACGACATTGGTAGGTGATCGAACGGCGTTCCTCTACAAGTTGGCCTTGAGTGCGAGCACGCCGGCGGGAACATATAGCCAGGCGCTGTTCTTCACCCTGACGGCGAACTATTAGCCCTACGCCTATGCGTAAAACGATCTTGTCGCTGTTTGGTGTGGGGACGTTCTTGCTGGGAGCTTGTGCGCTGTCTTTTCGTGCGGAAGCATTCGAAGTGCGCCCGGGCATCGTCGACCTTTCGTTGGGGGCGGGGTCGTCGACGCGCCAGGAAATCGTGGTGCGGAATACGGATGCGACATCGACGCGGTTCTTTTTGACGGTGCAAAAGTTTCGCCCGGGCGGAGATGGCCGCCCTGTCTTTTCCGATCCGGCGGAGGTCGCGGGGTTGCCGTCATGGATACGGGTCGCCGAGCCCG